>NZ_JOHB01000028.1:0-98007 GCF_000719605.1 Streptomyces sp. NRRL S-1813 | reverse complement strand
GACGAGGGCGGGGGCGGGGGCGGAGGGCTGCCGGGCGGGTGCCGTGGCGACCGTGTGGGTTGCGGCCCGGGTTTCGGCGAGGAGGGCGTCGAGGGCCTGCCGGACGGGTTCCGCGACCGGCGGCCAGGGGTGCGGCAGCGCTCCCCCGCCCCCTCCCCCTTCGGGGGAGGGGGAGGAGGGTGGGTTCGGGGGTGGGGGTGGGCCCGCGGGCGCGAAAAGCCCGGTGTCCGGCGCCGTGCCGCCGAGGCGGACCAACGGCGAGCCGAGGTCGAGCCGGACCGACGCGCCGGCTCCTGACGGGGCACCGGCTCCTGACGGGGCAGCGGGTCCTGACGGGGCAGCGGGTCCTGACGGGGCGGCGGCGGCTGATGGGGCTGCGGCTCCTGCCTGGGCTGGGGCGTGGTCCGCGACGGCGGGGGCCACGGCGCTGTCGGCGACAACCGGGGCGGCACCGTGATCCCCGACAGCCGGGTCCACTGCGTGATCCGCGGCGGCCGCGGCGGCCGCCGCGGGCGTGGTGTCCGCGACAGCCAGGGGGGCCCCGGCCGGCGGCTCCAGCCGCTCCCAGCGCGGGCGCAGCCCCTCGGCCCACAGAGCAGCCGACAGCCGGCGCAGTTGCGCCCTTCCGTCGCGGCGGGAGTCGGCCGCCGCGACGGCGAGATGGTCCTCCCCGTGGAGGGTGTCGGCGACGAAGCCCGTCAGGCTGCCGGCGCCGATCTGGACGAAGGCGCGTACGCCCGTCTCGTACAGCCGTCTGGTCAGTTGCTGGAAGCGGACCGGTTCCAGGAGGTGCCGCAGCACCAACTGGCGTATCTCTACGGGCTCTTGGGGGAAGGCGGCGATGGTCGTGGCCGACCATACGGGGAGGCGTGGGTCCCGCAGCGGCAACGCGTCGAAGGCGGCCCCGACCTGGCCGAGGTAGGGCGCCCACATCGGCGTGTGGAAGCCGGAGCGGAAGGGCATCTCCTGGGCCCGTACACCCTGCCGGGCGAGTCTGCTCACGGCCTCGGCCAGCTGCTCGGGAGCTCCGCAGATCACCGACTGGTGCGGGCAGTTGTCGTGGCTGACCGCGACCCGCTCCAGGCCTTCCAGCACCGCGGCCGCCTGTGCGGCGCCGCAGCCCAGTGCCGCGTAGACCAGGTCGGGTACGGCGAGGGAGCCGGGCCGCAGCGAATCGAGGAAGGTGTCCACGGCCCGGTGCGGATACATCCCGGCGACCACCATGGCGGTCCATTCCCCGAGGCTGTGGCCGGTCAACAGGTCGGGGACGATGCCCAGTTCGGTCAGGGCGCGGGCGAGCAGCCGGCCGACGGCCAAGGAGTCGACGGCTCGTGCGACCAGGCCGCTGCCGCCGGAGACCGTGGGGCGGGGCAGGGACAACCGGTCGGCGATGTCGTCCACGCGCGGCGGCGGCTCCGCCTCCAGCCCCGGGAACACGAAGGCCAGCCGCGCTCCCGTCTCCCGGGCGTACGGCCCGAAGAAGGGGCTCGGGGTGAACCACACCTCGCCGCGCCCCCGCCACGGCAGTCCGCGCGCCAGGATCTTGGCGGCCAGGGCGCGGCGCTGCGGGGTGGGGTCGAGCAGGGCGAGGCGGCAGGGGCCGTCGTCGACGGGCAGGCCCCTATCCGCGCCCGTGCCCCCCTCCGCCACGTTCCGTAATTTTTCGGCGAGTGCGCCGGGAGAGTCCGCGGTGAGGAGTACGGTGCGCTCCGGTTCCACCGTGCGCGCCGTCGGCTTCAGTACGGCCGTCCGCTCCGGTACCGCCGTGCGCGGCGTCCGGTCCGGTACCGCCGTGCGCGGCGTCCGCTCCGGTTCCGCCGCCCGCAACGGTTCCGCCGTCCGCTCCCCTTCCGCCGTCCGCAGCGGGGAGTTCCGGGGCACGGGCGGCGCGTCGGCACGCTGCCGTCCCGGGGCTTCCTCCAGGATCACGTGGGCGTTGATTCCGCCGAAGCCGAAGGCATTGACACCGGCCCGCAGGGGTGCCCGTCCGGCGTCCCAGGGCTCGGCCTCGGTGACCGGGCGCATCCGGGTCCGTGCCAGGCCCTCGTGCGGCTCGTCCAGGTGCAGGGTCGGCGGCAGGGTCCGGTGGTGGACGGCGAGCGCGGCCTTGATCAGTCCGGCGATGCCGGCGGCCTGCATGGTGTGCCCGAGCATCGACTTCACCGAGCCCAGGCCGACCGGTGACCGACCCGCGCCGGGCGGCCCGAACACCCGGGCCAGGGTGTCCAGTTCGGCACCGTCGCCGACCGGGGTTCCGGTCCCGTGCGCCTCCAGCAGGCCGAGTGCCGTGGGGTGTTCCGGGTCGAGGCCGGCGCTGCCCCAGGCCTGCTCCAGCGCCCGGATCTGCCCCTCCGTCCGGGGGTTCATCAGACTCGACGCACGCCCGTCCCCCGCCACTCCCGCCCCGCGGAGGACCGCATAGACCCGGTCCCCGTCGCGTTCGGCGTCGGCCAGGCGTTTGAGGAGGACGACGCCGGTGCCTTCGGAGAGCAGGGTGCCGTCGGCCCGGCGGTCGAAGGGGCGGATGCTCTGGGAGGGGCTGAGGGCGCGCAGCTGGGTGAAGACGCTCCACAGGGTGGCGATATGGCAGTGGTGCACGGCTCCGGCCGCAACGAGGTCGCAGCGTCCGGCGGCCAGCAGATCGACGGCCTGCGCCACGGCCAGCAGCGAGGAGGCGCAGGCCGCATCGAGGGTGTAGGCGGGGCCGCGGAAGTCCAGCCGGTTGGCGGTCCGGGCGGCGGTGAAGCTGGGCACCAGGCCGATGGACGCCTCCGGCTGTTCGGGGCCCAGGCTCGCCTGGAACGCCTCCCTGATGGCGGTGATCTTCGACTCCCCCCATTCCGGGACGAGTTCGCGCAGCGTGACGGCGAGCTGGTGGGCCGTACGGACCCGCTGGTCGAGCCGGGCGGTGGCGACGCCCATGAAGCCGCCGCGGCCGAGGATGACGCCGATACGGGAGCGGTCGGCGGGCAGCCGCTCCTGGCCGCCCGCGTCGGCGATGGCGTCGGCGATCGCGCGCAGGGCGAGCAGTTGGTCGGGCTCGGCTCCCGGGACGGCGCTGGGCATGATGCCGAAGCGGGTGGGGTCGAAGGCGGCCGGCTCGTCCAGGAAGCCGCCCCGCCGGCAGTAGAAGCGGTCGCTGCGGGCGGGGCCTTCGGCGCCGTGCGGGTCGTAGTAGATCTCCGGGTCCCAGCGGCCCGGCGGCACGTCGGTGATGCAGTCCGTGCCGGCCAGCAGGTTGCGCCAGTACGCGGCGAGATCACCGGCGCCGGGGAAGACCGCCCCCATGCCGACGATCGCCGCGTCCGTGGGCCGTGGACCGGGCCGCCGGGCACCGGGCTCACTCATCGCCCGCCTCCGCGCCCGCCTCCGCCGCCAGGACGACCTGGGCCGAGGTGCCATGGGCCAGTTCGTCCAGGAAGGCGGCGACCGCGGCATCGGGGTCCAGGAGCGGGATGCCGCGGCGGGCGTAGGCGCGCTCCAGCTCCGGGGTGACCATGCCGCCGGCGTCGGCCGCCCACGGCCCCCAGTCCACGGCGAGGACACGGCAGGCCGTACGCGCCGACCAGGCTCTGGCGAGGGTGTCCAGGGCGTCGTTGGCGGCGGCGTAGTCGGCCTGGCCGCGGTTGCCGAAGACCCCGGCGACGCTGCCGAAGAGGGCGAGGAAGCCCGTGTCGTCACCGGCTGCCGACAGGAGATGACGGGCCCCGTCGACCTTGCCGGCGAAGACCCGGGCGAAGGAGGCCGGGTCCTTGTCCCGCAGCAGCTTGTCCTCCAGGGTGCCCGCGCCGTGCACGATCCCGTCGAGACGGCCGTGCCGGTCCCGGATGTCCTGCGCCACGGCACGGACGGCGGCCGCGTCGGTGACATCGGCCGCGTGGTAGCGCACGGAGGCGGCGAGCGGTTCCAGGGCGGCGAGCGTGCCGGTGATCTCACGGCGGGCCAGGACCCGGGTGGCCGCCGCCTCGATCTCGGCCGGTCTGCGCAGCCCTTGGGCGATGAGCGCGGCGCGCAGCGCGATGCGGTCGTGGGCGTGCGCGAGCGCCGGGTCCTCGGGGCCCCCCTCCAGGGGTGTGCGCCCGAGGAGTTCGATATGGCAGCCGTGGGCGCGGGCCAGGGCGTGGGCCGTGCGGGCGGTGATACCGCGCGCGCCGCCCGTCAGCAGCACCACGGAGCCGGCACCGAGCGGCGGCCGGCCGGCGGCGGTGAGGTCGCGGGGCAGTGGTGTGGGGACGGTGCGCAGGGTGGTGCGGGTGCCGTTGGTGCGGCCGACGACGACCGGTTCGCCGGGTGCGCAGAGTTCGGCGAGCAGGTGGGCGGCGATGCGTTCGGGGCGGTCCTTGGGGTCGATGTCCACGGCGCGTATGAGGACCTCGGGGTATTCGAGGGCGGCCGTACGGGCGAATCCGCGCAGCCCGGCGCCGGGCAGCGGGTCGGGAGCCTCCTCGGTGGCGTCGTGGCCGAAGGTGCCGCCCGCCGCGGTGGCCAGCAGCAGCCACCGCGCTCCGCCGGTGAGGGCGGCACGCAGCCCCGCGTACTGTCCGGGCAGTACCGCACCGCGGCCCGCCCGCAGGGCACTGAGGTCCACCAGCCCGCCCGCCCCGTCGGCCGCGGCCTCGGCCAGCCGCTCGGCGGGGACGGTACGCACCCGTGCGCCATGGCTCTCCAGGAGGGCCGCGAGCGCGAGCGCCACCCCCTGCCCGTCCTCCACGACCGTGAAGTCGCTGCCCGCCACCACCTCGGCGGGCGGCCGGCTCGCGGGCGGGCCGAGGGGGGTGACCTGGACCAGGTGGCGGGTGGGGGGCTGCGGTACGGGGGCGGGGCCCGCGGCGCCCGCGGCGGGCGGGTGGACGGTGGCGGGCGGCGCGGGAAAGGACGGCGCGGGCTGCACCAGGACGGCCGGTGCGGAGTCGGGGGTGGCGGGGGCCGGTTCGGGCGGGAAGGCGGCGGGATCCGGTGCGGACCCGCGTAAGGAGAGGGCTGGTGCGGACGCCGACAAGGCCAGGTCCGGTGCGGACCCGGACAAGGCCAGGCCCGGTGCGGGCTCGGCCGAGGAAGGGGCCTTTGGTGCGGGCTCGGCGTGGGCGGCGGCGATCCAGTCGACGATGCCGCTGATGGTCTTGACCCGGGCCAGCTGCTCCACCGCCGACTCCATGGCGCCGTCGGCGTCCTGCGGCAGTCCGATCCGGTCGGCCAGTGCGCCGATGATCTCCACGCGCTTGATGGAGTCCACCGAGAGATCGGCTTCCAGGTCCAGCCCGGCGTCGAGCATCTCGCGCGGATAGCCGGTGCGGGTGTGGATGATCTCCCGTACGGCGTCGAGGAGTTCGTCGGAGCTCAGCTGCTTCGCCTCGATGACGGGCGCCGGCGCGAGGGCGGCTTCGGCGACTTCGGCGGGGGCCCCGGCACCGCCCGCCAGGGGCGCCGTGTACAACGGGGCGGCCGGAGCGACGGGCGCCGTCCGGCCGGCCGCGGTAGCCTCCCCCAAGTACCTCAGCACGACGTCCCGTTGGGCGACGACCAGCTCTCGTGAGACCCGCAGGTACTCCAGCACCGCATCCTGCCGGGCCGCGTCACCGGGTGCAGTACCGGAGGCGGTGCCGGATGCGGTGCCGGATGCGGTGCCGCCTGTGGGCGCCGTCCCCTCATCGCCCCGCCGGGTGTCCACGCGTCGCGCCGGGCGCAGCCCGCCCGGCAGGAAGGCGCCGTCGGCGGTGCGCACCAGGTGCCCGTCCACCAGCCATCCCGGGCGGCGCGGAGCCGTGGCGGGCAGGAGCGCCGTACGCCCGCGGAACAGGGCCTCCGGATCGATCGGGACCCCGGCCGCGGCGAGCCGGGCCAGGACGTGCGGCAGCCGGGCCAGTCCGGGCTCGCCCGGCACGTCCAACGCCACGGCGGTGTGCGGCCGTCCGCCCAGGATGTGCCCGACCAGGCCGGTGAGCACCCGGCCGGGTCCGGCCTCCACGAAGGTGCGCACCCCGGCGGCGTACATGTCCTCGATCTGCTCCACGAAGCGCACCGGTGCGGCGACCTGGTCCGCCAGGGTGACGCGTACCGCACAGGCGTCGCGCTCGTAGGGGCGCGCGGTGGCGCCGGACCAGACCGGGAAGGCGGGCGCGGACACCTGTGCCGCGGACAGTTCGGCGGCGAGCTCGTCGCGGGCGGCGGCGAGTTGCGGGCTGTGGAAGGCGCAGGCGACCGGCAGGCGCCTCGCCTGCACCCCGGCGCTGAGCAGCGCCGCCACGGCCGCGTCCACGGCGTCCGTGGGCCCCGAGATCACGCTCTGTTCGGGCGCATTGTGATTGGCGACGACGACCCCGGCGCCCTGCGCCAGATCCCGAACCCGCTCCGGGGTGGCCACGACGGCGGCCATCGCCCCGGGGTCGTCCCCGGCCGCCCCGAGGATCGCCTCGCCGCGGCGGGCACTGAGCCGGAGCAGCGTCCCGGTGTCGTAGGCACCCGCGGCCCACAGTGCGGTCAGCTCGCCGTAGGAGTGCCCCGCCGTGCAGTCGGGGCGCACGCCGAGCGTGGTGAGCAGCCGGTGTGCGGCGGCGGAGGCGAGGCCGAGCGCCGGCTGGGCGACGCGGGTGTCGGTGAGGGCGGCCTGCTGGGCGGCCCGCCCCTCGGCGGTGAAGGCTGTGGGCGGGAACATGGCCGCGACCCACTCCGGATCGGCGTCGTCCAGCAGGCCGCGCAGCGCGGGGAAGGCGAGGAACAACTCGCCTAGCATTCCGGGCCGTTGACTCCCCTGGCCGGGGAAGAGGAAGGAGACCGGTCCGGGGTCGGCGTCCGGCCGGCGCGGATACACGCCCTCGACGGCGTCGAACCGGCGGGCGGCCGCCAGCTTGACGGCGAGATCGTCGAGGTCGTCGGCCACGACACAGAGCTGGACAGGACCCGGTGCCGCGGCGGTCTCGGCGGCCAGGTCGCGCAGCGGCCAGGGCCGTCCGGCGGCGTCGTTGTCCGCCAGCCGCGCGGCGAGGCGCTCCATGGCCCGTTCGGCGGCGGGGCGGTCGGCCCCTCGGAAACAGAAGAGCTCGGCGGGCCAGTGCGTCAGGGCGTGGGCGGGCTCGGGAGCGCCGTCGTAACCGGCGAGCACGGCGTGGTAGTTGGTGCCGCCGAAACCGAAGGCGCTCACCCCGGCGATGCGCCGCCCCACGGGGACCGGCCAGGGCCGTGCGTGCCCGGCGTCGAAGCGGAACGGGCCGGTGTCCGGTCCGGTGTCCGGTCCGGTGTCGGCAGCCGGCCGGGTCAGATGCAGGGTCGGCGGCCGTACGCCCGTGTGCACGGCGTGTGCGGCCTTGATGAGCCCGGCCAGGCCGGCCGCGCATTTGGTATGCCCGATCTGCGACTTGACCGAGCCCAGTGTGCAGCTGCCCGGTGCGGCTCCCGCGTCCTCGAACAGTGCGGTGAGGACGCCGAGTTCGGCGGTGTCACCGACGACCGTTCCGGTGCCGTGGGCTTCGAGCAGTCCGACCTGCGCGGGACTGATCCCGGCGCGTCGGTAGGCGCGTTCCAGGGCGCGCCGCTGGCCTTCGGGCCGCGGTGCGATCAGCCCGAGGGAGCGTCCGTCGCTGGAGGTGCCGACCGCCTTGATGACCGCGTAGACCCGGTCGCCGTCGCGCTCGGCGTCCGTGAGCCGCTTGAGGACCAGTGCGCCCACGCCCTCCCCGAGCGCGATGCCGTCGGCCGCCGCGTCGAAGGGGCGGCAGCGGCCGGTGGGCGACAGGGCGCGTACGGACGCGAACATCAGATAGTCGTTGATGCCGTTGTGCACATCGGCGCCGCCGCACAGCGCCATATCGCTGTCGTGGTCGCGCAGTTGGCGGCAGGCCAGGTCGAGCGCGGCGAGCGAGGAGGCGCAGGCGGCATCGACGGTGCAGTTGGCGCCGCCCAGGTCGAGCCGGCTCGCGATGCGCCCGGCGATGACGTTGGCGAGCACGCCGGGGAAGGAGTCCTCGGTCAGGCGGGGCAGTTCGGCGTCGAGGCCGGGCGGCAGCTCTCCCAGGTAGGCCGGGTGCAGCGTGCGCAGGCCGTAGGCGCCCGCCAGTTCGGCGCCCGCCTCGGCACCGAAGACGACGCTGGTGCGGGTGCGGTCGAAGTCGCGGTCGGCGTATCCGGCGTCCGCCAGCGCTTTGGCGGCCGCTTCCAGGGCGAGGAGCTGCACGGGCTCGATGCCGGTGAGGGAGGCCGGGGGGATGCCGTGGGCGAGCGCGTCGAACGGGATGGCGGGCAGGAAGCCGCCCCAGCGCGACGGGGTGCGTTCGCCCGCCCGCGCGGGGTCCGGGTCGTGGTACGTACCGGTGTCCCAGCGCTCGGCGGGGACCTCGGTGACGGAGTCGACGCCGGCGACGACATTGGACCAGAAGCGGGCGGTGTCGGCCGCGCCGGGATAGAAACACGCCATGCCGACGATGGCGATGTCCAGCGGCTCCGCGTCCCGCTGCGGTTGCCCGTCGGGGGTCCGGAACTGTTCCGCCCGCGCCGTGAGCTGTGCGGTGGCCCCCTCGGTGACGTCGGTGTGCAGCGCGGCGACGGTGGTGGGGGCGCTGCGGGCGGTGGCGGCCTGGCCCAGCATGTACAGGCCTTCCCGGCGCTGTTCCGGCTCCCCCACCGGCGCGGGCGGCCCGCCGTCCGTATGGCGCAGGCCCTTGCTCGCCAGGCGCAGCCGTCCGAGGTTGCGGCGCTCCAGTTCCTCCCACCGGGCGCGCGGGTCGGTGCCCTGCACGGCGAGGCGCTGTTCGGCCGCCGCGAACTCCTCGGCGTAGGCCGTCTCGGCGCAGCGTGTGGCATGGCCCGGTGCGGTCCGCAGCAGTACGGTCCGGTCGCAGGCCAGCGCGGTGCCCTGGAAGCCGGGGAGTACGGCGCCGGTGGCCACGGCCTCCTGGGTGAACAGGTATGCGGTGCCCATCAGGACGCCGATACGGGCGCCGAGCTCGGTGAGCGGGGCCGCGGCGGCTGCCGCCATGGCGGCGGAGCGGGCGTCGTGGATGCCGCCCGCGAAGAGCAGGTCCAGGTCCTCGGCCGTCCCGCCGTGCGTCCGGGCGTGGGCGGTCAGCCGCTCGATCTGCTCCTCCCACAGCGGGAAGCTGGCCCGGGGGCCGATGTGACCACCGCACTCCTGCCCTTCGAAGACGAATCTCCGGGCGCCTTCGGCGAGGTAGCGCTCCAGCAGCCCCGGTGCCGGGACATGGAGGTAGGTCCGTGTCCCGGCCGCTTCGAGGGGTGCGGCCTGGGCGGGCCGGCCACCGGCGATGAGGGCGTACTCGGGGGCGAACTCGGCGACCGCGGCGAGTTGTTCGCGCCGGAGTTCGGTCGGTGCGAAGCCGAGCAGTCCCACGCCCCACGGGCGCTCGCCCAGCCGCTCGGCGGTCTCGGCCAGCAGCCGGCGCACCTGCCCGCCATCCATGACGGCGAGCGCGAGGAAGGGCAGTCCGCCCTCGGCGGCCACGGCGGCGGCGAAGGCGGACTCGTCGCTGACCCGGGTCATCGGCCCCTGGGCCACGGGGAGATGGCGGGATCCGGGGCGCGGGGCGAGCGGCCGGGTGCGTGCCGCCGCGGCGAGGTGCTCCGCGAGACCGGTCCGTACCGCCTGCACGATGCCACCGGTGGTGCGGTGCCGCGCGGCGAGCCGGGCGGCGAACGCACCGTCCTGGCCGACGGGGAGCAGCTGGGTGTGCAGGTCGCGGGCGCCGAGGAGCGCGGCGACGCGGGCCGGGCCGGTGTTCTCCCCGGTGGCCCCGGCGCCGGTCTCCGCGGCGCCGGCGGCCGCGGGTGTGGTGAGGTCCGGGCGGGTGAGGACCCGGTGGCCCGCGACGAGCGTGGTCTCGCTGCCGTCCATGGCCCGGATCGCGGCGGCGACCGCCAGGGGCAGCCGGGCCTCGCCCTCGGTGGTCAGCGCGAGCTGGGAGTCGAGCAGCACTCCGGCCGCGCCACCCGCGACGGCCGCGGCGGCGGTGTGCGGGCCGATGCCCCCGGCGGCGAGCACGGGGATCGTCACAGCCGGGTCGGCCAGTACGCGCTGCAACAGGACGCAGGTGGTGAGTTCGCCCACCCGGCCGCCCGACTCATGGCCCCGGGCGACGAGCGCGGTGGCTCCGGCGGCACACGCCGCAGCGGCCTCCTCGGGGGTGGTGATCTCGGCCCATACGCGGCGCCGCCCGCCGCCGGCCCAGTCGTCCGGCCCGGGGACCGCGCTCTGCCCGGGGACCGCGCTCGGTCCGGTGGCGGCGTGCGTGACGGCGTGCGGCACGGCGGTGTACGACCGTGGGTCGGCGAGCAGCACGGTGTCGACCTCGTCGGGCAGGTCGGCGGGCGTGAGCGGACATCCCACCGGCACCCGCACTCCGTGGCGCAATCGTCCGGTCCTGGCGAGCGCGGCGCGCGCGGCGTCGGCGTCCCGGCCGAGGTCCAGCAGACCGAGCGCGCCCGCGCGTTCGGCCGCCACGACGATCCGCTCGCCCGGCTCCTCGAAGGGCGAGAGCGCGACGACGAGGTCACGGCCCGCGGTCCCAGGGCCGGCGGGCCCGTCGGGGGCGGGACCGGGCCGAGCGGCCCCGGCGGTCTGCCCGGCAGGGGCAGCCCCGGGACGAGACGGACCGCCGGGAGAGGAGGCAGGAGGGCGGGAACCGGGGTCGCCGGGCCCGGAAAGGGGGTTGCCGGGGAGAGGGGGCCAGGGGGCCACGGGCGCTCCTTCTGCTGGGGGCGGACACGCTTTACCACTGCCACCTGCGGTAACCAGCGGTAGGACATGCCCTGGCCCGCTGATACCGCGTTGCATGGTGGAGCCACCCCCGTGCACTGTCAACGCACGCGTACCAGGCGGTAGTTGATTTCGCCAAGGTCACGAAGGTGGTCTTCCACCTCCGCCACCTCCCCGGCACCTGGGCCGACGCCGCCCCGACGACCTACTCTTGACGCCTCAACTGGCCGGAAATACACCTGGGTTGGCACAGTTGACCAGTGGCTCCCCGCGCAGATAGCGGCCGGCCTCCGCGGCGACGATCCGTGCCGCCTTGTGCGCGACTTCCTGGCTGCCGCCCGCGATGTGCGGGGTGAGCACGACGCCGGGGGCGGTCAGCAGCCGGGAGCCCGCGGGCAGCGGCTCCTCGGAGAAGACATCGAAGCCGGCGCCGGACAGCTGCCCGGATTCCAGGGCGTCGCAGACCGCGTCGTAGTCGAGGAGCGCACCGCGGGCGCAGTTGACCAGGACCGCACCACGGGGCATCGCGGCGATCTGCTTGCGCCCGATCATGCCCGTGGTCTCCTCGGTGACCCGGGCGTGCAGGGAGACGATGCGGGAGCGGGTCAGCAGTTCGTCGAGGGAGACCTGTTCGGCGAGGCCGGCCAGCACCTCGGGGCGGACGTAGGGGTCGTGGACGAGGACCTGGGCGCCCATGACGGCGAGGACCTTGGCGACCCGGCTGCCGATGGCTCCGAAGCCGATCAGCCCGACGGTGGCGCCTTCGATCTCGATGCCGCAGTTGTCGTAGTCGTAGTAGTCGCCGCGCCAGACGCCCCGGCGCAGATCGGTGTGGGTGTCGCCGACGCCGCGGGCGGCGGCCAGCATCAGGGTGAGGGTGTGCTCCGCGGTGGCCGTGGCGTTGCGGCCGGGGGCGTAGCAGACCGCGACGCCGTGCCGGGTGGCGGCCTCGACGTTGGCGTTGACCGGACCGCCGCGGCTGGTGCAGAACAGCTTCAGATCGGGGCAGTGGGCGAGGATCCGCTCGGTGAGCGGGCCGTGCTCGGTGAGACAGATCTCGACGCCTTGGAGGGCCGCGATCATCTCGTCCTCGCTGCCGGAGGCCTCGATGACCTCGGCGACCGGCCCGAAGGGGGTGTGCGGCCAGTCGAATTGGATCTCGCGTACGTCCAGCGGGGCGTCCCCGGCGGCCGCCCGCACGGCCCGGGTGAACAGGACCGGGCGGATGAAGTGGTTGCCGGCGGCGAGGACGGTGGTGCTCATGAGGGGCTTCTCCTGAGAGGCGGGTGCGGTGCGGGCGGCCGTACGGTCAGTGGAGGGCGGGGGCCCGGTTCAGGGCCGGGGTGTTGAAGCTGAGCAGCGCGGTCCGCCCGTCCTCGATGCGGATCTCGGTGAGGGCGCCGTTGTGCACCTGGGGGAAGACCCGGCGGTAGTCGGCGAGCGGGATGCCCAGCAGATGGCAGAGCAGGACCCGGACGAGGGTGGAGTGCGCGACGACCAGGATCCGGCCGTGCGGCTGCTCGTGGGCGAGGTCGGCGAGGCAGTCGGCGGCGCGCGCGGCGGCGCGGCGCGGGTCTTCCCCGTCGGGCAGATGGTTGTCGACCGGGTCGGCGAGGAAGGCGGCCAGCCGCTCCGGGAAGCGGTGGCGCATCTCGTCCCTGGTCAGGCCCTCGCCCTGGCCGAAGTCGAGTTCGTAGAGCCGCTCGTCGGTGCGTGCGGTGAGGCCGCAGGCCTCGGCGGCGGGGGCGGCGGTGAGCCGGGCACGGGAGAGCGGGGAGCTGGCGACGGCGGTGAGGCCGGCGGTGGCGGCCCAGGTGGCGAGGGCGGCGGCCTGCTCGCGGCCGTGGTCGGTGAGGGGCACATCGGTGCGGCCGGCGTAGCGGTTCTCCGCATGCCAGACGGTCTCGCCATGGCGTACGAGGATGAAGTCGGTCACGGTGCTGCCCTCCTGCGGGCGTGGTCGGCCACGGCCTGGTCGAGCCAGCCACGGCGGGTGAGTTCGTCGACGAAACGGAGGTGGACGGGGAGGTAGCGGGCGGTGCGGGCCGGTGCGGGCCGGATCTCGCGCTCGATGCGGACCATGGCGGCGGCCGCTTCCCGGAGGCCGGCACCGGAGGAGGTGGCGGCGAGGACGGCCATGCCGAGGGCGGCCTCGGCCTGCTCCGGCAGCAGTACGGAACGTCCCAGGACATCGGCGCGCAGTTGGCACCAGTAGGCGTTGCGGGCGCCGCCGCCGGTGAGGGTGAGCGGCCCGTCGACGGGCGCGCCGAGTTGGTCGAGATAGTCGAAGCAGAGCCGTTCGAGGCAGGCGACGCCGAGGAGGTAGGCGTGGAATTCGGCGGCGCGGGTGGGGACCTGGCCGAGGACGAAGGGTGTGGCGTCGGGGGCGCGGAAGGGGAAGCGTTCGCCGCCGGTGGAGACCAGGGGGTAGGCGACCGCGTCCGGGTCCAGGGCCGCGGCCCGGGCGGTGAGCGCGTCCAGGTCCTCGCCGGGGAAGTGCCGGGGGAGGACGCCGGCGCCGCTGCTGGAGGCACCGCCCGGCAACCAGTTGTCACCCGGTCCGCGGTGGCAGTAGACGACGCCTGCCGGGTCGCGGACCAGGTGCGGGCTGCTGCCCTTGAGGACGAGGGTGGTGCCGAGCACCGAGTTCCAGGCGCCCGGTGCGAGTGCCCCGGCACCGATCTGTGCGGCGCAGCCGTCAGTCATCCCGGCGACGATGGCGGTCCCTTCGGGGATGCCGGTGGCCTCGGCGGCAGCGGCACAGACGGTGCCGAGCGGGCTGCCGGGACGCACCACATCGGGCAACAGTCCCTCGGGCACGCCGAGTTCGTCCATGACCTTCTGGGGCCAGCGTTCCTCGACGAGGTGGTAGCCGGTCTTGAGGGCGTGGCTGGCGTCGGCGGCGACCTGGCGGCCCGCCAGCCGCCAGGTCACCAGGTCGACCTGGTGCAGCAGCCGGACGCCGGACCGGCGCGCGGAGGCGTTCTTCAGCAGGGAGACGAGTTTCGGCAGCGCCCAGGAGGGCTGCATGCTGCGGTAGCCCAGTTCCTGCCAGACCGCCTCTCCGGCGGCGTTGACGGCCGCGGCCTCGGCGGTGGCGCGCCCGTCGTCGTACATCAGGCCGGGGGTGAGCGGGGTGCCGTGTGCGTCGGCGAGCAGGATCGTGCCGGAGGTGCCGTCGATGGCCAGTCCGCGGATCCGCCGGGTGTCGACGCCGCCGAGGGCCTCCCGGCACGCGGCGGCCAGCGCGCTCCACCACTCCTCGGGGTCCTGCTCGTGCCGGTTGCCGTCGCGTCGGCCGGTCAGCGGACGGGCGGCGGTGGCCAGGACCTGACCGGTGCCGTCGACGGCGACGCAGCGCGCGCTCTGGGTGCCGAGGTCGAGGCCCAGCCAGATGCCGTGGAGGCCGGGGGCGGGGGCGCCGCCGTCGGGGCGCGGGTCAGACACGGGGACCTCCAGGGGTGGTGCCGGCGGGGTGGCCGGTGGTTTCGGTCGGCCGGCCGGGGGCCTCGGGGCGGCGGGCGCTCCCCCGCCAGACCGCGCCGCCCCGCCAGCCCGCCTCCCGGGCACGGGCCCGCCACCCGAGGAAGTCCTCGTACAGCGCGGCATAGAACTCCGCGCGTTCCGGTTCGGGCTCCCAACTGCGCTGCATCCGGACGTACTTGGCCGCGGCGCTGTGCATGCTGGTCTCGGCGCCGGTGCGGACCAGGCCGGTGAGGAAGGCGCCCTTGGCGCCGAGTTCGGTGTCGCCGGAGCGGGCGGTGGGCACCCCCGTGGCATCGGCGATCAGCGCACACCAGGCATCGCTGTTGGCGCCGCCGCCGCACAGCCGCAGCTCGCTGACGTCCGTACGGGCGGCGGCCAGCGAGTCCCGCAGAACCAGCGAGAGTCCGTCGAAGACGGCGCGCGCCAGATCGGCGGGCGTGTGCTCCAGGGACAGGCCCCAGAAGGAGCCGCGGGCGCCCGGGTCGAGGAAGGGGGCCCGCTCACCGGCCGGGGAGAGGTACGGCAGGAACATCAGCCCGCGGGCGCCCGGCTCCGACTCGAAGGCCAGCTGCGCCAGCTCCGGCGGTCCGGGCAGATGGAGCAGCCGGGCGGCCCAGCCGAGGACCTCGGCGCCGTTGAGGGTGGGGAAGGCGCGCAGCACCCGCTCACGTCCCCGGTAGGCGATGTGGACGCCGGACGGTTCGCCCCCGGTGTCGATGTCGGTACGGACGATCTCGGTGCACAGTGTGGTCCCGAGGATGCTGCACGCCTGGCCGGGGTTGACGACGCCGACACCGCGGGCGGTGGCGGCGATGTCATAGGGGGACATCACGACCGGGAGCCCGGCCGGCAGCCCCAGTTCGCCCGCCGCCGCGCCGGTGATCTCGGCGATCCGCTGCGACTCCCCCAGGACGGTGGGCAGCAGCCGCTCGTACGCGCCGAGGCCGAACAGATCGAGGATGTACGGGTCGTACGTGCCGGTGGCGTGGTCGAGGAATGGGGCCGAGGCATCGGATTCATCGCTGGCGCGCACGCCGGTGAAGCGCAGGAAGAGCCAGCCGGCGGCGGTGAGCGAGGTGGCGGAGCGGGCCAGCCGGTCCGGGTCGTTCGCGGCGAGCCAGGCGAAGAGGGCATTGGGCATCCCTGCGCAGGTCAGCGAGCCGTTGCGGCGGAAGGCCGCCTCCAGGACGCCGTCGCGCTGCCAGCCGGTGAGCAGGTCCCCGGCCCGGCCGTCGGACCACAGGATGGCGGGTCCGGTGGGCCGTCCGCGGTCGTCGACGAGCCAGGCGCCGTCGCCCTGGGCGGTGAAGGACACCAGCCAGACCGGGTCGGACAGTCCGTCGAGGACGGTGCGGACGGTGTGGACGACGGCGTCCCAGACGGCGTCCATGTCCTGTTCCGCCCAGCCGGGGTGCGGGCGCAGGACCTCGGTGGCCCGGCGGGCGACGGCGATCTCGGTGCCGCGGTCGTCGAAGACGACGGACTTGATCACCGTGGTGCCGACGTCGATGGTCAGTACGGACATCAGTGGAGTCCTCTCACGCCGGTGCCGAGGCGGCGCCGGCAGCGGTGCCCTCGGGGGCGTCGCCGCGCTGTGCTGCGGCGTCCTGCGCGTCCGCCGTGCCCGGCTCGTCCGGCAGCTTCAGGAAGTGGGCGAGCACGCAGCTCACCGCGTACATCCCCGCGAAGATCCAGACCACCCCTTCGACGCCGAGCGGTCCGACGAAGGCCGCGACGACGGCGGGGCCGACGAAGGTGCTGGCTCCCGCTCCCAGGTTGAGGGCGGCCAGCGCCTGCCCCTGGTGCTTCGGCTCCAGAGTGGGCACCAGCGCCGACAGGGGTACATAACCTGCCAGCGTAGCGCCGTAGAAGGCGGCGACCAGGAGGGCGAGCGGGAAGTTCGGGCCCGCGGCGTCCGGGACGTAGAAGAGCAGCAGAGTGCTGAGCGTGCAGCCGGCGCCGCCGAACCAGGCGATGGTGCGGCGCCAGCCGAAGCGGTCGCCGAGCACGCCGAACAGCAGGTTGGCGAAGATATTGGTCGCGAACATCGCGCTGAGCAGATGCAGCCATTGGGTGAGGCTGAAGCCGACGGTCCTGGTGAAGTGGATCGGCATGATCACGAAGAAGCCGAACTGCGAGGCGGTGTTGATCACCCGGACGACCGAGCCGACCCCGACCCGGGGGTTGCGCCACAGGATCGTGATGCTGCCGACCAGCGTGGCCACCGGCCCCTCCCCCGTACCGCGGGGCCGCCGTGCGCCGTGGTCGTCACGGACCAGCAGCAGGGCGATCAGCCCGCCCGCGGCCACCAGTACCAGCGCGGCCCACAGCGTGGCGTAGGAACCGATCTGCGGGATGAGCCCGCCGGCGACCAGCGAGCCGAGCGTGGGCAGGCCGCCCGTGAAGGCGAACCAGAACCACCCCATCGCCGTACCGAGCCGGGCGCGCGGTGTCACCCCGGCGACCCAGACGAGGAACCCGTAGGCGAACAGCGGATACCCCAGGCCGCGCAGCCCGTAGGCGAGCATCATCAGCGGATAGCTGGTGAGGGGGATGGCGGCGAGGAGGAAGAACAGCTGGAAGGCGGCCCAGATGGCCAGGCCGGTCCACATGACACGGCGCGGGCCCCACAGGTCGGACAGCACCCCGGAGAGCCAGGCGGCGAGGCCGGCCGCGATCCCGTAGACGGTGAACAGCAGCGCGACCCGGGACTCCGAGATGCCCTGGTCGATGAGGTACGGCGAGAGATAGCCGGACTCGACTCCGTCTCCGATCATGAAGAGGAGGAGTCCGAGGTATCCCCAGGCGAGGGTCGGCGGGATACCCAGGCGTGTGATCAGCGAACGCGGAGGAGAGTTCGTCATCGAATCTCCCTTTCTGCGGCGGCGGGGCAGGAGGGGTGGACGCAGTGATGGAACCGCCGGGCGGAAACGGGCGTCAATGGCCGCCGGAATCTTCGCATCGGGGCCGCGACCTGCCATGTTGTGTCGTACCGGAACCGCATGTGGACGCCGCTGCCGCCGCGCGCGCCATGTGAAATCCATGCGAACATAACGCGGCGAATTCACGCGGCCGATCCCCGCGACGTGGCCGTCTCACCACGCCGGGCGGCCGCACGGGGACCGGAAGGAGCGAGCGATGGACCGGGTCGAGGCCCAGGAGGAGCGGCGGCGCCGCATGCGCGACACCGTCATCGCCCGCGGCTTCGTGCGCACCGCGGACCTCGCCGACGAGTTCGGCATCAGCCTGATGACCGCGCACCGCGATCTGGACGCCCTTCAGGCACAGGGCTGGCTGCGCAAGGTGCGCGGCGGCGCGACGGGGCTGCCGTCGGCGCAGTTCCACGGCAGTGTCGCGGAGCGGATGGCCACCATGGCGCAGACCAAGCAGCAGCTGGCACGGGCCGCCGCCACGCTGCTGGTCCCCGGGCAGACGGTGCTGCTCGACGACTCCACGACCTGTCTGCTGCTGGCGCACCAGGTCGCCGAACACACCCCGCTGACGGTGATCACCAACTCCCTGCCGGCCATCACCACCCTCGCCAAGGAGCCCGGCGTCTCGCTGATCACGCTGGGCGGTGTGTACTTCCCGGCGTACGACGCGTTCATGGGCCCGCACACCGCGGACGCGGTACGGGCCTTTCGCGCCGATGTGCTGTTCATGTCCACCACGGCCGTCACCAACGGCCGCTGCTACCACACCTCACCGGAGACCGTGCAGGTCAAGCGGGCCATGATGGAAAGCGCCGGCCGCCGCGTCCTGGTCGCCGACCACACCAAGTTCGCCAAGGGGGGCCTCTACGCACTGGCCCCGCTGACCGACTTCGACCTGCTGATCGTCGACGACGGGCTGGCGGCGGAGCAGGTACGGGAGGTCCGGGCGGCCGGCACCGAGGTGTTGGTGGTGCCGGCCCGGGGCTAGGGAATGTCCTCAGTCCGGGAGGGCGAAGCGTTCTTTGAGGGCGTCCAGGCCGGTGGTGTAGATGATGTCGCCGAAGTGCTTCTCGATCTCGGGGACAAGTGCGTCGGCGGCCTCGTACGTCGCGGCCCAGCGGATCTCGGCACCCGTCTCGTGCGGGTGCACGGACAGCGTGGAGACGTAGTCGGACACGGGGACGGCGGATTCATGGAGGGTGTAACGGAGCATCCGGCGCGCGTCGTCCTTCTCCAGGAGCTTTTCCCGGATGACCACTTGGCCGTCGACGGAGAACGCCTGTACCGCACCGGGCGTCTCGGGATCGGCGCCGTCCTCGATCACCGACGGCGGGAGCAGGGGATGCCAGTCGGCGAGGCCGCCGAACGTGCCGATGATCTGCCAGACGGCATCGGGGGCGGCGGTGACGACGGTGGTACGGGTGAGCGTGTGCACGGACGGACCTGCGATGACTGGGGACGGCGACGACTGCGGGGTGCCCCTGATCGGCCGCTTCCTCCCACGGCTCACCATGTGCCGTCGCCTCGCAGTACGGCGTCGGCGCCGCCGTCGATGAAGACGACCTGGCCGGTGACCAGTTCGTTCTCGGGAGAGGTGAGCCAGGTCAGGAGGGGAGCGATCTGTGCCGGCCGGGCATGGCCGTGAAGCGGCATGGGGACGGTCGCGTCGACGATCTTGCGCACGTCGGGACTGGCCAGCATGGGTTCCGTCATGGGGGTGACGACGGTTCCGGGGGCGATGGCGTTGAGGGGGATACCGGCGCCTGCCCAGTCGGCGGTCACGGCGGTACGGCGTATCCACCGTGCGAGGGCGGCCTTGGCCGAGCCGTAGATCGCATAGCCCTCTCCCCGGTCGACCGCTGCCTGGGCGGCGGCCAGCGCCGCTTCCTCGTCACCGGCGAGCGCCGCGTCGGCGATGGCCGTGTCGTGCGGATGGACGGAGGCGACCGAGGCGATGACGACGGCGCGCGGGTCCGTGCCGGCGGCCAGCAGGGGGCGCAGCCCCGCCAAGGTGGCGACCGCGCCGAAGTAGTTGACGCTGACGGCGCGCGGCGCGAACCCGGCGAGGCCGGCGCCCGCGATCACGGCATCGAGCCGTCCACCGCTCAACTCGTCCGCGCGCTGGACCAGATGGGCCCGGCCATCGGGGGTGGCGAGGTCCGCGACGATATCGGCGTCCTTGAGGTCGGCGCCGATGACCGTGTGCCCCTGCTCCTTCAGGCGGGTGGCGGTGGCCTTGCCGATGCCGGAGGCAGCTCCGGTGATGAGGTAGGTGCGGGACATGGTCGGCTCCTTCGCTGACGCTGGACGTTCACCGGTCACTGATCACCGCGCGTCGGCAGGGATGGCACGACAGCACGGGCACGGCCGATGGATCGACCGCTGAACGAACGGCTCCTGATCAGTCGTTGATCAACATACGGTTTTTTGGCGCAACGTGCCATCAATTCTCTGTGAGAATGAGAGCCAAGGCGACGCACGGCAAGGAGCACACATGGCGGCAGCGCGGGGCCGACCGTCCCTGACGGAACACCGGCGCCTCCAGACTCGGCTGGAGATCGCGGAGGCCGCGGCGGCCCTGTTCGCCGACCGCGGTTACGACACGACGACGGTCGAGGACATCGCCTCGGCCGCGGGCATCTCGCTGCGCACCTTCTACCGCTACTGCCCGGCGAAAGAGGACGCCCTCACTCCCCTCTTCGCCTCCAGCGTCGGCCAGCTCGTGGCCGTCCTCGCGGAACATCCGGCCGACGAACCGCTCAGCGCCGCCATCGAGGCGTCCTTCGGGACGGCGACGGCCGAGCGGCGCCTGGAGGACGCCGCGCGGGCCCGTCGGCTGGTCCGGGTCCTGGGGAGCGTCCCCGTCCTGAAGATGCGCTGGCTCGCGGCCGGGCGGGAGATGCAGGAACGGCTCGCGCCCGCGCTCGCGGCCCGCGTGGGCGCCCCTCCCGACAGCCTCGAAGTGCGTCTGCTGACCACCGCGGTGCTGGACGCGTTCACCGTCACCATGGAGCACTGGGCCTGGCAGGACGATCCCGAGGAACTCGTCGACCTGATGCGCCGCGCGCTGGCGTTCCTGCGGCTCGACGAGCTCCAGGCGAAGCCCGGGCCGTCCGTCGACACGTAGATCTCCGCACATGAGTGCATCCGCCCCAACTACATTGATTCCGTGGGACGTTGTAGTCGTGAACACGACGCGGAGGCGATGCCGGTGAGTGTGGACGTACGGGATGTGGTGTCCGACGTGACGAGAGGTGCGTCCTGAGCGCCGGCAGCGCACCACCCTCCCGGGATGGTGCCCCGCCCACCCCGGGCGGGACCGAGCCCCGCAGGATCGACCCGCGGGTCCTGCCGATGGGCACCACCCTGCGCTTCGCCGTCCTGGTGCTCGTGATGGTGGTGGCGACCATCGGGATGGTCAACTCGATGTTCGCGCTGGCTCCTTGGGACGACAAGGAGATCCTGTGCAAGTTCGCGGCGGGCTTCGACCCGAACCTCCGGATGGCGGACTCGATGCGGCTCGACATCCGAGGGCTGCGCGAACTCAAGGACTGTGCCCCCGCCGGCGCCATGGTCAAGAACCTGCCCGGCATCGTCGGCGCCGGGCTGGTACTGCTGTCGGCCGCCGCGCTCTACGCCTGGCTGCCGCGTTGGAAGTCCCGGCGCGGCCGGGTGATCACCCTCGACGAGGCGGCCCCCGACGGGGAGTTGCGGGCCGAGCTGATGCGCCTCGTGGCCACGGCACGGCTGCGTACCGTACCGGCCTTCGTGGTGGACCCCGACTCCTTCGACGCCGGTGCCGTGGTGTTCGGCCGGGCCGGGCGGCACACGGTCTGTCTGCACGCCGGGCTGGTGGCCGCGTGGCGCGGCAATGCCGACGCCCGGGCCGGATTCCACGCCGTCGTGCTGCACGAGCTGGCCCATCTCCGCAACCGGGACGTCGACCTCGCCTATGCCGTCACGGCGCTGTGGCGGGTCTTTCTGGCACTGGTCGTCGTGCCGTTCACGGTGCTGTACGGGGGCAGCTTCGTCGCGGCGCAGTTCTTCGGCGCCTTCTACGGGGGCGACGCGGTGTTCTGGCCCGCCGGGCGGGCCGGTGTGCTGCGGGCCCTGGCGAGCGCGCTGTTCATGGTGCTCCTCGTGGTGCTGGCCCGGGCCGACACCCTGCGTCACCGTGAGTTGTACGCCGACGCGGACGCCGTCGCCCTGGGAGCGCAGCGCCAGATCTGGGACGGTGCCCGGGACCGCGGCCCCCTCGTCGCCGTCCCGACGTTCCTTCACACGGCACGGAGCCGGGTGGCCGCGCTGTGGAGCACCCACCCCTCCTGGGCCGTCCGCAGACGGTCCCTGGCCGATCCGGCAGCGCTGTTCTCCCTGGGCACGGAGCAGATGTTCCTGGTCGGCTGGGCCGCCCTCGTCTCCGCCCACACCCTGTCCGGCCTGTGGGGCACCACGGCCGCGACCTGGGCCACCGCCCTGCCCACCGCGGTACTCGTCACCCTCGCGGTCTGGCGGTCGCTCGCCTACGCCGGGCATCACGGTCTGCGCCGCCCGGACGGTCTGCGTCCGGGGCTCGCACTGGGGCTCGGTCTGGCCTGCGGTGAGCTGATGACCGGCATCACCAGCGGCGCCGGATGGCTGCCCGAGCACCCCGAGATCCTGCTGGCGCTCCTGGCCGGTGCCGTGCTGTTCACGCTGTGGACCGTGGCCTGTGCGCGGCTGCGGCTGCGGACGCTGGGCGGCGCCTCGTTGCGCAGGGCGATCTGGCCGTCCCTGCTCGCCTGCTGCCTGCTGGCCGCGGCCGGTGTGAACTGGTGGCTGCGGTTCGGCTTTCTGTACCTGGCGGGAGACATCCTCACCGGGGCCGGCCTGCAACAGCAGATGATCCGGTCGTTTCCCGGACCGTGGAGCGAACACACCACGGAGCTCGACTGGTTCACCGCCACCATGCCGCAGGCCGCGATGCTGGGCACGAGCGTGCTGTTCGCCGGCGCGACGATGGTGCTGTGGGCCTTTCCCCTGGCCCTGTGGCTGCGGCGGACCCGGGTCCACGGCCCGGCCGCCGGGCTGCGGTCGGCCGTGACGGCCGGACTCCTCGGCGGCGTCGTCTGTCTGGCGGGGCTGGTCGGCGTCATGGCCCATATGCACACCTGGCAGCCGCCGCTCGGAGCGTCCAACGGCACCTTCTCGATGCTGTACCTGTGGTGGGCGGCCACCGCGATCTGGGCGGGGGTGGCGCTGACCGGTGCGGTGGTTGCGGTCACCTCCCGGTACCGGTGGCTGCCGCGTGCGCTCGTGGCCGCGGGGGTGGCCCAGTCCGTGGCGCTGGTGGGGAAGTTCGCGCTCGGTGCCGTGGACGGTTGTCTGGGGCCGCTGCGGACCCTGGCCCACACCTGCCACTGGGTGCCCGGCCCGAGCTGGCTGATCACCCAGCCTCTGGCCGGCCTGGTGCTGCCTTCCGTCCTCGGCGCCGCACTGGTGGCCGTGGCCGCCAGAGGCGCGGCGGCCGCACTGCGCCTGCGGGCCCCGGCGCGACAGCCCCGGCCCGCCCCGAACGCCCCGTCGGCCGCCGCGCGCCCCTCCCGCACGCGCTCCTTGGTCACGCTGGGCGGCCTGGCGCTGCTGATCGCCGTCGCGGCAGTCGGTCCGGTGGCGATCGCCGGTCAGCGGCGCGCGGCGGCGCAGACGTCGTCCGCCGTGACACCACCGCCGCCGCCCAAGGCATCCGAACGGATCCGGACCCTGCAACTGCTGGCGTGGTACACGCTGAGCGGGAAGCGCGATATCCGACAACTGAGCGCGCATTACGGCGACTTCCGCAAGCAACTCGACGGCATGGTGCAAGCGGCGAAGTCCCGCCCGCATGAACTGGTCCGCTTCGACTCGCACCGGCTCCGCAGGACCTGCGCCGCGCTCACCACGGACGCGACCACCGCGCGCCGCCTTCCGATCCCGGACCGCGACCTCCAGGACGCCTGGTCGTCCTGGCTCAGTGCGACCCTCGACGCAAGCCGCAACTGTGTGAGGCTGGTGGACAGCAACCGCAACAGCCCGCAGGAGAACGACACCATGCTCAAGGGACTCGTCCAGGGCTACACCCGGTCGGCCACGGCCGTCGGCCCGGTCGTCCGACAGGTCGAGGCCGCCACCCGCCTCTGGCCCCAGTGGGCGCACACCGACAAGGGCCGCTAGGGGGACCTTTCGGATCGTTGCCCGAGCGAGGTACCGGGCAACGCCCCTCTCCTTCGGGCCCTGCCGCCCCGGTGCCGGACGGCCCGGGTCGCGACGCCGTGTCACGGCCCGGGCCGGGGATGCGGAACGAAGGTGTGCCGCGGCAGGTCAGTTGTTGAGGCTGGTGTGGTTCCACCAGCCCTGGCGGCCCACGGTGAAGTCGACCGTCGGGCCGTTCCCGTCGATCCTGCCCTGGTACTGCTGCCCCTTCTTCAGCGGGCTCTCGACCAGCCTGTCGTGGGCGTCCTGGACCGAGTCGATGACGAGGGCCGGGACCTTCTTGACCGTCGCCGCGTCGATGGGCTTCGCGGTGGTGACGGTGACGGCCTCGTCCCAGTTCGGGCGCTCGGCGAGCTGGTGGGCCACGTGGATCTCGTCCCCTTCGCCGAACATCAGGTACGTGAGGTACTCGGGGTAGGGCAGCTGTCCGAGCTTGCGGAAGGAGAGGACGTCCTCCCTCTTGCACTCCACCGGGGTCTCGGTCGTCGTCATCTGCTGGAAGTCGCGGCTGCCGTCCGGCTTCACGACGACCCGCTCCAGATGGACGCTGAACTCCTTGCCCTGCTGTAGCTCGGGGAGTTCGAAGTGGTGCGGACAGCGCAGGGAGTAGAAGACCCGCTCGTTCTCGTGCTGCGCCAGGTCCTTCAGGTACATCTCCCGCAGCGCGCCGTTGTCCTTGAGGGTGAAGGTGAACACCGCCTGGTAGTTGTGGCCGGACTGGGGGTTGTACAGCGCCAGGTGGTAGAAGAACAGCTTCTTCTTGCCCAGCAGCAGGAACCGGTGGATGTGCTGGCCCTCGGCGTGCTCGGGTCCGGTGGTGGGGGTCATGAGGGGGTCTCGCCTTTCGTCAGAGGGGGGTGGGGGCGGATGGTCCGCTGTCGCCGGGCCCAGAAGGGGCGGTCGGCCCAGCGGGTTTCCTGGGCGTGCACGGCGCGGTGGCCGTGCTGGTAGGCGGTGCGGGCGGTGGCGACCTGCGCCGCGTAGACGGCCTGCGCCGCCCGGTCGCCGTGCAGCCGGGCGTCGACCGCCCGGCCTGCGCTCAGCCCGGTGTAGAGGGCGGTGAGGATGCCCTGGGAGCTGAGCGGGTCGAAGGCGGCCGCCGCGTCTCCGGCGGCCGTCCAGCCGTCGCCGTGCACCCGGTCCAGATGTGCGCTGTGCGCGGGGGCGCGGCGGGGTGGCCGCAGGGTGGTGAGGCCGTGCGGGCGGGCCCGGTGGGAGACGTGCCGGGTGGCCAGCAGCCGGTCGTGGAACCGCTCGGCTCCGTGTGCGGCCACGGGCAGGTCGGGATCGGTGAAGTAGGCGACCAGGCGGTGCCGGGAGGGCAGCAGGGCGGTGTACCACCAGCCGTCCTCGTCGGACTCGACCAGCGAACGGCCGTCGGTGACGGTCTGCGGGGCCGGGTCGAGGGTGAGGTGGAAGGCGGTGAGCCGGTCTCCGGTGCGCCGCCGGGCACCGGAGCGGACGGCGATCGCGGCGCCCCGTCCGGTGGCGTCCACCACCCAGCGGCAGCGGACCGTACGTTCCCCGCCACCGGAGCGGTCGCGCAGGGCGAGCCGCCAGGTGCCGTCCGGCTGCCGCGCCGGGCACCGTACGCCGGTGTCCTCGGCCACCTCGGCGCCCGCCGCGCGGGCGGCGGCGCGCAGCCGCCGGTCGAAGAGCGGACGGTCGAGGTGCCAGCCGTGGCCGTACGGGTCGTTGATGAAGTCCACGGCGTGAAGTTCGGCCGAACCCCAGGCGGACAGATTGCCGTGGCAGGGCAGATGGCCGCTGCCCAGGACCGGCTCTTCGACGCCCAGGTCGGCCAGGAGCAGCCGCCCCATGGACACCAGTGCCTCGCCGGCCTTGGGCGGGCCGGTGCCCGCGTCGGCCAGCAGGACGCTGCGCCCGGCCCGTACGAGGGTGAGGGCGGCGGCGCAGCCGGCCGGTCCCCCGCCCGCGACCACGACGTCATAGCCCGGTACGGGGCTCACTGGGCGCCGTGGAAGGGGTCGAGCTTCTCCAGGTACCCGGCGGCGATCGCGGTCTCGGGCTGCCCCGTCGCCTCCTTGACCTCATCGACCGCCTGCTGCACGAGCATGGCCTCGACGGTCTCGGCCGGGACGTCCCCGGTCCAGGTACCGGCCGCGCCGGCCAGTTGCGGCACCCCCGCCTCGGGGACCTGGATGTTGATGAGGTTGGCGTGGTCGGGGGCCGGCGGATAGCCGGGCTCGGACTCCACCTGGATGATTGGGGGGAACTTCGCGTCGCCCACGGTGTATTCGCGCGGCTCGACGATGCCGAACTTGAACCAGTCGTCGATCATCTGCCGGCGCTGGGCGTTGGACTGGGTGCCCTTCAGGCCGCGCAGCCATACCGCCCTCCTCTCGAAGGCCTCCTCCCTGACGCCGTCGTCGGGGCCGGCCGGCGGGGTGTTGACGGTCGTGAAGTCCGTGTTCTTCAGCACGTGGTTGGGCACCTGGGCGGGCCAGAACGTCGGCAGATAGGGGCTGTAGCGGGGGCCGAGCCCGGATTGCACCTGGTAGCCGGAGCGGCAGCTCGCCGCGTCGCACTGCCAGGGGGCGGCCATCCAGCGCGTGAGGTCACCCGGGCCCTGCGCGTACAGCGGACCGTTCTTGCCCATGGCGTCCTGGACGGTGAGCAGATCGCCGTAGTCGGGTTCCGGGTTCTCCGGTGTGCGGTGCAGGATGCGGAACGGCTCGGAGTACATGGTCTTGTGCCGCATCGGCCAGGTGACCTCACAGCCCGGGTGGAACGCGTCGGCGGCGCAGTTCTCCAGCGCGCCGCGGTCCAGCAGCCGCGGCTGTTCGGCCGGGGGCGCCTCGTCCACGTTCGGGAAGCCCTTACGGGGCGGGCCGGAGGTGAAGCGGCCGTCGGCCCACAGGGCAAGCACCCGGTCCTGCTCGGCGGAGATCACGAGGTGCTGCCGCTCCGAGTCGGGTTTGCGGCTGGACATGGCGTCGCCGTAGAGCCACGGCCAGGGCACCGGGGACGTGCCGTCCCGGTCGTAGTCGCGCATCTGGACGTAGATCTGGCGGCGGAGCTCCTGGCTGGCCGCACCCGGGTCGGCGAGCCGCTTGCGCATGGCCGGGTCGCGGAAGTCGTGCGGGCCGCTCCAGCCGAACTGGGTGGCGAAGCCGTGGTTGACCCACTGGAGCTGGCAGAACCGGCTCAGCAGCGGCTCGACGTGGTCCGGGTAGGAGATCTGCTGCACGGTGGGCAGCGTGTGCTCGGCGAGGAACACGTCGTAGAGCACGTCGTACAGCGTGCGGACGCTCTTCACACCGGGCGCGTAGTGCGGCGGGGCCACCACGGCCCAGGCGGGACTCGCGCTCTTCGTGACACCCCCGATGGTGACCTCCGCCGTGACCGGCCCGTCGGCGACGTCGTCGTACCAGGTGTCGTTGTTGGCGACGCCGGAGATCGGCTTCTCGGGGGTGGCGTAGGAGGCCGACTTCCCGACACCCCCGACGACCAGCAGGCGGCCGTCGGTCTGGGTGGAGATCGAGCCGAGGGGGACCTGCCGGTTCATGATCTTCCCGGAGAGGGCGGCGGCCTCGTGCAGGGAGGCGCGGATCGCCTTGTTGCCGGCATCGATGACGAGTTTCTTCCGCTCGGCGCCCGTGACGTCGAAGTTCCGACGCTGAAGCTGGGCCGACGGCAGGCTGAGGGCCTCTTTGATGTCGAGCGGGAGGTGGAACTGGTACCAGGCGGACTTCTTGTTGGCCAGGTGCACCGACCACTTGATCTCGGTGACGTCCCCCTCGCCCAGTTTGAGTTCCCTGACGACCTCCCCCGCCCGGTTGTAGCCGTAGATGCGGAAGCGGGCGGCCTGCCGGATGACCTTCCCCGAGCTGTCCTTGTACGAGCCGGGCGGCAGTGCCGGCTGGTCGGGCGACTCGGGGCCTATGAAGGGCTGTTTGTCACTGTTGCCGACCCGGGCTATGCCTATGGCGGGGTGGATCTTCACCTGTGCGATCTGCGTGTCCATCGAGGAGCCTTTCACTGGGCCGGCGTGGATGCCCCCCGAGGACTCCATCGTTGGATCGCCGTCGTGCGTGCTGTGACATCGAGGCGTCACAATGGGTGCACGGATTCACCCTTACGGGACGAGCGACACGCCGAGCCGCGCCGGTCCCGCTCACGGACCGTGACAGTGGCCGCGGACCGGCAGCACCGGGTACGCCCAGCGGAGAGCCGCGCCCGGTGGTGCCGGGGCACCGGACGCGGCACGGGGACCGCCGCCCGCCCCGCGTTCCGCGGGGAGGGGCCGGGAGGGTCAGACGAAGGCGCTCTCGCCGGTGATGGCCTTGCCCACGATGAGGGTGTTCATCTCGCGGGTGCCCTCGAAGGAGTAGATGGCCTCGGCGTCGGCGAAGAAGCGGGCGACGTCGTAGTCGAGGACGATGCCGTTGCCGCCGAATATCTCCCGGCTCCAGGCCACGACCTCGCGCATCCGGGCCGTGACGAACGCCTTGGCCAGGGAGGAGTGCTCGTCGCGGAAGATGCCGGCGTCCTGGAGGCGGGCCAGCTGGACGAGCATCCCCCAGGAGGCGGTGATGTTTCCGAGGCTCTTGACCAGGAGGTCCTGCACCAGTTGGAAACGGGCGATCGGGCGGCCGAACTGCCGGCGCTCCGTGGCGTAGGCGAGCGCGAGTTCATAGGCGCCGATCATGACGCCGAGGGCCTGCCAGGCGACGCCGCTGCGGGTGGCGCGCAGGATCTCCGCGACATCGCGGAAGGAGTCGACCCGCTGGAGCCGGTCGGCCTCCGGGACCCGGACCTCGGTCAGGGTGAGGTCGGCGTTCTCGACGATGCGGAAGGCGGTCTTGTTCTCGATCTTGGCAGCCGAGAAGCCTGGGGTGCCCCGCTCCACCACGAAGCCCTTGACCTTGTCGTCGGCCTCGTCGCGGGCCCAGACGATGACCAGATCGGCGAAGGTGCCGTTGCCGATCCACCGCTTGGCGCCGTTGAGGATCCAGTGGTCGCCGGCCCGCCGCGCGGTGGTGCGCATACCGCCCGCCACATCGGAGCCGCCGAGCGGCTCGGTCATGGCGAAGGCGCCGATCTTGTCGAGGGCGGCCATCGCGGGCAGCCAGCGGTCGCGCTGCTCCTGGTCGCCGCCCCGGTAGATGCTGTACATGGCCAGTCCGTTGTGGACGCCGAAGAAGGTCGCGGACGAGGCGTCGGTGCGGGTGTACTCCATCGACAGCATGCCGACCAGGAGATTGCTCCCGGCGGGCAGCGGGTCGCCGTACCCCTCGTACGGGACACCGGCGAGGCCCAGCCCGCGGAACCTGTCGATCAGTTCGCGGGGGAACTCCCCCTTCGCCCAGGCGTCGTTGACCAGCGGCTTCACCTCGGTGCGCATGAAGTCGCGGGCCTGGAGGAGGAGTTTGCGCTCATCCTCGGGCAGCAGGTTCTCGTAGCCGTAGAAATCGGCGGTGAGGCCGTCGGACAGCGGGGCCTCGGGGTGGGTGGCGGTCATGACCGGGTCTCCTGGTTCTGCTTGCTGGTGGTGCCGGCGTCCTTCAGGGCGGCGAGGACGGCGAGCTGCTTGCGGTCGCGCTCCCGGCCGAGGTCGCGGTAGGAGCGGGAGCCGTACGCGTCCTCCACGGCCCTGATGAGCCGTTCGGTCTGTTCGGGGTTCTGCTCCGGGCGGCCGAGGGAGTCCCACATCCGCTGCATCGAGGGGCCGATGTGCTCGGCCATGTGCCGGTAGCCGCCGGGGCCGCCGCCCAGGTGGGCGCCGAGAAAGGGGCCCACCGCCGACCAGCGCAGTCCGAGCGAATTCACCATGATCGCGTCGAGTTCGGACGGGCTGACCACGCCCTGTTCCACCAGGTGGATCGCCTCACGGCTGAGCGCGTTCTGGAGGCGGTTGCCGACAAAGCCGGGGATCTCCTTGCGCTCCACCACCGGCACCCGGCCGACCGAGCGGTAGAACTCCACCGCCCGGGTGACGGCGTCCTCGGAGGTACGCCTGCCGGGCACCACCTCGACCAGCGGTACGAGGTGCGGCGGGTTGAACGGATGGCCGATCAGGATGCGCCCGGCGTCGTCGAGCCGGTCGGTGAATGCGGTGGACGGGATGGCGGAGGAGGAGCTCAGCAGGAGTGCGTGGGAGGGGGCTTCACGGACCAGGGTGGCGAACAGCTCGCGCTTGAAGTCGGTGTTCTCCGGTCCGTTCTCCTGGACCACATCCGCCTCGCGTACGGCCTCGGTGACGCCCTCGGCCAGGTGGACCCGGCCGGCGAGGCCGGTGCTGTCGAGGCCCTGCCGGGCCAGTTGCGGGGCGGCTTCGGCCAGTGCCTCGTCGACGGCTTCGGCGAGGTCGGGGCGCGGGTCGGTGACCCGTACCCGCAGTCCGTGCCCGGCGAACAGGGCGGTCCACGAGAGCCCGATGGTCCCGGCGCCGATCACCGCCACGGTGGGGTGGGTGTTGCTCATGGCAGCTGCTTCTTTCCGTGCGCGGGGTCAGCGCGCGAGGTAGTCGTGCACCGGCTCGACCGGCGCCAGGGTGAGGTCGGCGAGGAGGTGGCTCGCCGAGACGATCTCGCGGACCGGCAGATCGGCCAGCGGGGCCAGCACATGCGCGCTCAGTTGCAGCCGGGCGGGGCCGGTCCAGGCGCCCTTGACGACCAGGTCGCTGATCTGGGTGCGGACCAGCTGGGCCACCTGCGGGGCTCCGTCGTAGCCCGGCACCAGCTTGAGCATGAAGGTGGGAACGGTGATCTGCGCGGCCGCCTCTTCGGGGTCCAGCTCTTGGTGCTTGTAGCCCATGGTGGCGGTCGCCACCCGGACGGTGCCGTAGTCGAGGACGCCGACGAGCGCGCCGTGGTCCACGTACAGGGCGGGCGCACCGATGGTCTTGGGGTAGGCGCTCGCCTCGCGCCCGGATGCCGTGGCCGCGAAGTTGTCGAGGTACATGGCGTGCAGGTACTCCCCGCGCTCGCCTTCGTGGCGGACCGGGATCGCCTGACCGGATTCGGTGTACGGCCCGTACCCGGTGACATCGCCCATCCGCATGACCTCGAAGCGGACCAGCGGCTCGTCGATCTCCAGTGGCTCGGGGACCACCGCGCGCAGGGCGTCGTAGTCGGTGCGGTAGACGATGTTGAGGTACTCGCGGTGGGTGAAGCGCGGGATGACGGGTGGATACGCCGGGTTGATCAGGGGGGTGGCATGGTGCCGGGTGATGTCGTGCTGCTTCATGGGGTGCTCCTCCTACTTGCCCTGCCAGACGGGGGCACGGCGCTCGGCGAAGGCCGTCATGCCTTCCCGTACGTCGGCCGAGGCCGCGAGTGCGGCCATCTCCTGGCGCTGGGCGGCGAAGGCGGCCGGCTCGGGTGTGCCGTCGGCGGCGTGGGCGATCTTCTTCACGGCGGCGAGGGCGAGCGGGGCGTTCGCCGCGAGCTGTGCGGCCAGCTCCAGTGCCGTGCCGACCGTTTCACCGGCCGGGACGACCCGGTTGGCGATCCCGAGCAGACCGGCCCGCTCGCCGGAGACCGGCTCTCCGGTCAGCAGCAGCTCCATGGCCAGGTGGTAGGGAATCCGCTTGGGCAGCCGGATCGCCCCGCCGCCGGCCGCGACGAGGCCGCGCTTGACCTCCGGCAGGCCGAACCGGGCATCGTCGGCGGCGACGATGAGGTCGCAGGCCAGGGCGAGTTCGAAGCCGCCGCCCATGGCCCAGCCCTCGACGGCGGCGATCAGCGGCTTGGGCGTCACGGTCTCGGTCAGCCCGCCGAAGCCGCGGCCCGGGATGTCGGGCGATTCACCGGCCAGCGCGGCCTTGAGGTCCATGCCGGCGCTGAAGGAGCCCCCCGCGCCGGTGAGGACACCGGCGCGCAGTGCGGGGTCGGCCGCCAACTCGTCGAGCGCGCGGGCGAGTCCGGCCGCCACGGCCGCGTTGACCGCGTTACGGGCGCGGGGCCGGTCGAGGGTGATGAGGAGGGAGGTGCCGATCCTCTCGGTGCGTACGTCGGGGGTGGGGTCCGCGGGACGGGTGCGGTCGGGGGTGGCGTCCGGTGTGCTGGGCATGGCCCGGGTCCTTCGGTGGTCGGGGTGTGGTGCGGGGCGGGCGACGGCGTGGCGGGCCGTCACCGCCGGGTGGCGGCGAGCTCGTCGAGGACTTCGTCGGTGTGCTGGCCGGGCAGCGGGGCGAGCCGCCGGACCGAGCCCGGGGTGGCGGAGTAGCGCACGGGGATGCCGACCGAACGGATCGGGCCCTCGCTCGGGTGCTCGACCACGTCTAGGAGGTGGCCGTCGCGGACGTAGGGGTCCTCGGCCGCCCGGTCCAGCTCCAGCACCGGCGCCATGGGAATACTGTGCTTGGCGCAGACCTCTTCCCACTCCTGGGTGGTCAGACTCGGCGCGCACCGGGCCACCAGCTCCATGAGCGGGTCGACATCGGCGTCGTCGATGGCCGGGCCGGTCACCCGCGGGTCCTCGGCGAGGTCGGGGCGGCCGGCGGCGGCGAAGAAGTCCCGGAAGTTCTGCGGGTTGTACGGCACGACGCAGGCGAGCCCGTCGGCCGTGGGCACGGCCCGGTGGCCGCGCTTCATCGACAGGGGGAACCCGGTGGAGCCCTCGGCCGGCTCGTAGACATGGCCGGACAGGTGCTCGACGAGGTTGAAGGCGAGGAGGGTGTCCGTCATGGGGACCTCGATGTGCTGGCCGCTGCCCGTGCGGTCGCGGTGCACCAGCGCGGCGAGCACCGCGTAGACGATGGTCAGCGCGGCGACCTTGTCACCGATGATCGTCGGCAGGTAGACGGGACGGCCCAGCGCGCGGTGGGCCACGTCCACCAGACCGGAGGACGCCTGCACCGTTTCGTCGTAGGCGGCGTGGCCCGCGCGGTCGGAGTCGCTGCGGAAGCCCTGGGCGTGGGCGTAGACCAGGCCGGGGTGGCGCTCGGCGAGGTCGGCGTAGGTCAGGCCGAGCCGGGCCAGGGCACCGGGGCGCATGTTGGTGATCAGGACGTCGGCGGTGCCGATGAGCGCCAGTGCGCGCTCGTGGTCGGCCTCGTCCTTGAGGTTCAGCGAGACGCTGCGCTTGTTGCGGTTGACGTTCAGGTTGAGCGGTGTCATCCCGGGCGTGGTCCGGTACCGGCCCGACCGTACGGTGTCCGACGGCGACTCGATCTTGATGACGTCGGCGCCGAGGTCTCCGAGGATCTGGGCGGCGTAGGGGCCCATCACCACCGTGGACAGGTCGATCACCCGTACACCGTCCAGCGGGCCGTCGGCGCTTTCGGTCGTGGCGTCCATTGTCGCTCCTGCGGAAGTAGCTGTACTGCGAATCTTTCTGTCTTCGACGTTAGGCGAGATACCGCGGAATGAGAACGATCAAGAAACGAAGAAGGGCATGACCACAGTGGTCATGCCCTTGGCCGCGGATGCGGGAGTGCGCGCGAGTCAGGCGAGGAGTTCCTCGGCGAAGATGCGCCGCGCCGCGGTGACGAGCTCTTCGAGATCGCCGCCTGGCCCCGCCCGGTCCTCACGGAAGAGCAGGCCGGTGGCAAGTTCGGCCTGGAAGTCGTCCACCGGCAGCACGGTGACATTGTCCAGCCGATAAAGATGCATCGGACTGTCCGGAGAAAGCATCGTCATCGAGAAGGCAATTCCGCCGGACACCAGTTCCGAGGTACCCGCGTAGTCGGAACTATTGATGCGAATTCTCTTCTTCAGGCCCGCGGAATTCAGCCGCGCATCGATTTCATCGAAATATGCGGGCATGGCCTCGGGGGCGGTGGCCACATAGGGCAACTGCTTCAGTTCGTCCAGGGTGACCGACTCCCGGCCTTCGAACCGGTCGGCGGGGACGGCCGCCCCGAGCCGTTCCCGCATGACCTCGATGACGCCGAGCGCGGGGTCAGCGACCGGCAGCCGGGCCAGCGCGAGCGCCAGCCGGCCGTCGCGGACCGCCCCGGCGAGGCCGGTGGAGCGGCCGGGCCAGCGCTTGAGCTCGTACGTCTCCCGGCAGGCGTCCTCCAGCTCCCGGACCCGGGCGCGGAGATCGGGATGCACGCCGGAGGGCATCCCGATGAGCAGGGTGGCGCGCTGCGGACGGACGGCCTCACGCAGCCGCCAGGGAATGGAGTTGACGCGTTCGAGAACATCGCGCGCCATCGGCAGCAACGCGGCACCGGCCGGAGTCAGCTCGACATGGTGGGTGGTGCGGTCGAAGAGCGGCTGGTTCAGCTCCCGTTCGAGGTCCTTGATGCGCTGGCTCAGAGGAGAGGCCGCCATATGCAACTTGCGTGCCGCCTGGGAGAAATTGAGCTCTTCGGCAACCGCCACGAAGTAGCGCAGGTGCAGCATGTCCACACGCCCACACTACCCGGGCCCGCCGGGGCCTTTCGCACACCGGAGGGCCCAAAAACGCGCTCGTCAGCCGTCGGCGAGACCGAGCAGCGAGGGGTCGTCGGCCAGGTCGCGGAAGGCCGCCCGCGGGTCCTTGAGCAGCTTGCGCTCGGTGAGGTCGAGCAGCCCGCAGACCGCGCTCACCTCGGCCGCCACCGTCCCGTCCGTCTTGCGGATGGTCTGCTCGATGCGGAAGGTTCTGCCCTCGCCCCAGACGAACGCGCAGCTGACCTCGACCTCGTCACCGGCCCGCAGCTCCCGCCGGTAGCGGATGGTGGTCTCGACGGTCACCGGGCCGACGCGCCGGTCCACCATGGCGCTCTGGCGGATGCCGCTCGCCTGGAGCAGCGACCAGCGGGCGTGCTCCGCGTACTGGAGATAGACGCTCTGGTTGAGATGGCCCTGGGTGTCCGTCTCGTAGCCGCGCACCGTGATCCCGACGGCGAACGGCTCCGCCGCGTCCGTACCCGCTGCCGTGTCCGCCGCCTGCGCCGCTTCCGCCACGATCTCTCCCGCTCCCCGTAGGCGCCGGTCCGCCGCTCGGACGCACCCGGCCTCATGACCACCGGCCTCCATCGTAGGCGGCGGGGTCCGGCGGGCGGCGGGCGCCCGTCAGGGGCTGCCCGTCTTCAGCCTCAGGTTCCACTTGGCCAGGGCCTCACCGACCGGCTGGAAGATGGTGAGCGTGGGACCGCCGAAGTTGCCGCAGGTGGCGGCGCCGCCACCGGAGTGCACGCCGAGGGCCATCGGGGCGTTGGGCTGGGTGACATACGAGCCGCCCGAATCTCCGGGCGCCGAACAGGCATTGGTGAGCGAGAGCCCCTCGATGACCGTGTTGCCGTAGTCCACCGTCTGGTCGACCCGGGTGATCTCCCCGCAGTGCCAGCCGCTGCTCTGCCCGGAGTGGCAGATCGACATCCCCACCAGGCCCTCCTGGGAGCCGGTGACGGTGACCGGCAGACCGCCCTGGCCCGCCACGTACGAGCTGACGGTCCAGCCCGGCTGGTCGACCCCGACCAGCCCGAAGTCGCCCTCCCGGCCGTTGATGCTGTGCCCGCCGCCCTGGTTCGAGGTCCCCATCCTGCTGCCGTCCTTGCCGTACGCCGCCTGATCGGCGGTGAGGGTGCAGTGACCGGCCGTCAGAAACCCTTGGAAGCCCCCCGGCCCGTCCACCGTGAAGCCGATCGAGCAGATGCCCTCGGAGCCCGGCGTCCAGCGCTCGCCGCCCACCACCGAGCCGCCCTGCTGACGCGGCGTCTGGTTGCTGCGCTCGACGGTGACCGGGATCTTCGCGCGCGTCCCGAGATCGCGGACGGCCTTCTCGAAGGCATCGGTCCGGGCGGTGTGCCTGGTGCGGTCGATACGGACCACGGCGCCGTTGGCGCGCTCGTCCACGCCCCACCCCGTCACGCCCGGTACGCCCTTGCCGGCCCGGCCGGTGATCTGCCGCACCAGTGCGGTGAGCGCGGCGCGGCTGTGCGGCACCGTCTTGGGCACCGCCCCCGCGGACCGCACCCGCTGTGCGTCGGCCGCGCCGGTGACCGCGACGACGAGCTTGCCGGTCGTCTTGTCGAACCACATCCCGGCGGGCGGTGCGCCGAGCGCCCGGCGTACGGCGGCCGCGGCGCGATGGGCATCGGTCTCCTGCGCGAGCCGGGTGCGCACCTGTTGCGCCGTCAGCCCGAGGTCCCGGCGCATCGCGTCGAGCATGCCGCGGGGCGAGGGCTGGGGCGAGGGGTCGGGCCCCGGCACGGCGTGCGCCGGGCCGAGCGGGCCGGCGGCCGCCAGGACGGCGGCGACGGTCGCGCCCCAGAGAGCTGCCTTGCGAAAGCGGCGTTCCATCGGGGATCTCCTCGCGGTGTCGAGTGCACGTCGGATCCGATGCGTCGAGACTGCTCGACACCGGGGCGTGCGGCACGGGGGAGATCCCCTGCATCATGGCGTGGTGAAGTGTGAGCCCGGCCGTCAAGTCCCCACCGTCTACGGGGCGGTAGCCTTCCGGCGGCTGCCCGAGGCGCTGCGCAAGGTGACCTACTCGGGCGCCCGCCATCCGGGAGCCCGGACACCTGAATGCCCGTCACACACCCTGCACGGGACGGCCGATGCACCCGGCGGCGGTGCCTCCGACACCTTCGCCGACCTGGCCGACGGCGCGAACTGCCAGCGCTACGCCTATGCCGTGCTCCGCCACTTCGGCCTGCTGATACCGCCGTTGCGCTCGGCGGAACTCTGGGCGGACGAGCGGTCGACCCGACGGGCCGACTCTCCGCGACCGCTGGACCTGGTGCTGTTCGACGGCGGGCCGGTCGACGGCCGGCCGCCGGGGTACGGCGCGCATGTGGGCGTGCACCTGGGGCCGGACCAGGTGCTGCATCTGTGCCGGGAGGCCGGCCGGCCCGCCGTATGGCGCTATGCGGACTTCGCGGCGCGCCCGCGCTACTGGCGGTTCCTCGGCGCCAAGCGGGCGGTGGGCGCCGAGGCCGGCTGAGCGCCCGGCGGCCGCGGGCCCGAAGCGCTCACCGTGCCGGGGCCCGGAGCGCCCGGCGCCCCGGGCCGCTGACCGTGCAAGAGCGCCCGGCGCTCAGAAACCGCCGCCGAAGCCCCCGTCGCCTCCGCCGCCGAAGCCGCCGCCGTCACCGAACCCGCCACCGCCGCCGTCGCCGAAGCCGCCGCCGAAGTCGTCGGAGTTGAAGTCGGCTCCGGAGGAGTCGCCGCCCTCGGCGCCCGTGGGCCCGCCGAAGCCGGCGCCATAGGCGTCGGTCGACCACATCATGTTGCCGAGCAGCGTGCCCACCAGGAGGCCGGGCAGCAGTCCGCCGCCGAAGTAGCCGCCGGCCCAGGGGCCGTAGGCCGGGCCCGCTTCCCAGTAGGGGCGGTCGCCGCTCGCGGTGCGGACCGTACGGGCCAGCGGCTCCCGGCCGTCGTCCAGCCGGCTCTTGTCCGCGGCGCAGACCGGTACGGTGCGCTCCGCTCCGCCCGCGGGTGCCCAGGCGGCATCGACGACGGACGGGCCGTGCCGCGGATCGAAGAAGCAGGGCAGCCGGCGCTCGGGCAGCGGCCTGCCCTCACGTCGCGCGGCAAGGGTGGCCAGCGAGAACCGGCCGTCCTCCAGGGCCTTGGTCACGGCCTGCACATCGCCGGGGTGCTCGGCCGCCGCCATCGACGACTTGGCGCCCTCGTACGCGTCCAGCGCATGGCTGTAGTCCGCGCGCATGTCGTCGTCGGCGCCCGGCTCGCCGGGGTGGAAGTCGAGCCGGTCCAGCTCCTCGCCGAACGCGGTGATGTCCTCGTCGACGACGACCCTCAGGTCCTCCAGTGCGGCCCGCTCCTCCTCGGCCCGCCTTCTGCGGTTGCGGCGGGCGATGGCGTACGCGCCGCCACCGCCGACGACCACCAGCGCACCGAGGCCGATCGCCGTTCCGGTGTCGAAGCCCGAGCCGCCGGAGCCGCCGCCCCAGGACGAGGGGGCCTGGCCCTTCGCCGACTGGGTCGCGGTGTCGACGAAGCTGTTCAGGCGGGCGTCGACGCTCGGGTACTGGGAGCGCTTGACCGAGCCGACGAGGTTCTGCACCGCGCTGTGCGACATCACCCGCGGGTCGGCGCCGGCGTTGAAGCCGTTGCCGAGCTCGACGGCGTAGACGCCGCTGATGCCGACCTTGGTGCGCAGGTCCCGCAGCAGCGTGCTGGGCTGGTACTCGGCGGCCCGGGGCAGCACGGCGACGAAGACCGGCTTGTTCGCGTCCTTGATTTTCTTGGCCAGCGCGTCCGCCTGGGCGGAGGAGAGCTGGTCCGAGGCGCGGGGATCGACGTAGACCGGGCCCTTCTTGAGGGCGGTCGCGGCCTCGTCGAGCCCGCCGGCGGCACGGGCTCCCGGTGCCGTCGCGGCGATCACCGCCAGCAGTGCGGCCACCAGCAGGAGCACCGGTCCGATCAGCGCACGACGCGTTGCGGTCTTCATGTATTCGACGCTACCTGAACCGCACTTTCAGGACATCACCGATGCAGGGGTCGATCCCGTCCGCAGTGGGGGATTCTCCCCCGCCCGCGGAGGGCTGTCGCGCTGGAGATGTCCATCCAGGTGGTCGCTCCGCGCGTCGTTTTTGATGCTCAGAGTGCCGGGGATGTTCCGGCTCGCCACTCCCCCGAGGAAACGAGGAGACGATGTGCAGGGCCACCTCGATGGCCACCAATCTCGCCGTCGCCGTCGCCGCCACCGCCGTCGGATGCATGTTGGTGATCTCGCTGGCGCCGTCGCGCCCCGACACCGGCAAGAACTGGTCCTCGGACGGCAGTCCAAAGGCCGCCACGTCCGGCCACGCGGGCTCGGCCGCGCGGGCCGCCACCTCCGCCCTCGGTGCGGACCCCGCCCTCGACGCGACCACCGCCGGCGCCGGCCCCGGGGAACCCGCTGAGTTCGCCTCGCCCCCGACGGGACGGATCGAGGTGACCGCGCCGCAGCCCGGTGTCGACTACAAGGCGAACGGCAGCTTCACGGTGGCCTGGAAGAACAGCACCGGCGAGGAGGTGGACGTCTGGCTGCGGACGGCGACGGGGCCGGGCCGGTCGCAGCGGGTGGCCCTGGTGGTGCCCCGGGCGGACGCCGGACCGAACGGTGAGGCGATCGTGACGCTGCCCAAGGTGCCGCCGGGCCCCCGCTACTTCCTGAAGGTGTCCACCGCCGGTGACGGCGCGGTCGGCGATGTCAGCCGGACCTTCGCCATCACCGAGTGACCGGATGCCACCGGCCACGAAGGAGGTGGCCGAGGGGTGCCCTTCGGAGCAGCGCGGCCCCGGGCTGCTCCGAAAGCCCCGTCCTAAGGGGCGCCGAGGGCGACCAGCCCGGCCAGGGCCTCCCGGTGCCGCCCCGGCGACCCCAGGGCGACCTCATCGCTCTTGGCCCGCTTGAGGAACAGATGGGCCGGGTGCTCCCAGGTCATACCGATGCCGCCGTGCAGCTGGATGCACTCCTCGGCGGCCCGCACCGCCACCGGCGCGCAGTACGCCTGGGCGACGGCCACCGCCACGGGGGCGTCGGGGCTGCCGGTGGCCAGGGCGTCAGCGGCGTGACGGGCGGCGGCGCGGGCCGAGGCCACCTCCAGCCAGAGCGCGGCCATCCGGTGCTTGAGCGCCTGGAACGAGCCGACGGGGCGGCCGAACTGGGTGCGCTCCGCCGTGTGGCGCACGGTTTCCGTCAGGCACCATTCGGCGACGCCCAGCTGTTCCGAGGCGAGCAGTCCGGCGCCGGTGAGCAGGGCTTGTTCGACGGCGGTACGGGCGCGGTCCCCGGTGGCCAGGAGGCGGCCGTGGGCACCGTCGAAGAGGACGTGGCCCAGGGGGCGGGTGAGGTCGAGCGGGGTGACGGAGTCGGTGCGGACGCCGTCCGCCGAGGCCTCGACCGCGTAGAGCGCCGGGCCGTCGGGGCCCTGGGCCCAGGCGAGGAGGAGTTCGGCGCCCGCGGCGTCGGCGACCGAGGTCACCCGGCCGGTCAGCCGGCCGTCCGCCCCGGCGCGTACGGCCGGTTCCGGCAGCCCGCCCGGGGCGGTGGGCAGCGGGACCGCGAGTACACCGACGGTGCGGCCGCCGGCGAGCGCGGCGAGCGGCGCGGCGATCTCCTCCTGGGCGTGGTCGCAGCCGAGCAGGGCGGTCACCGCGATGACCGCGCTGGTCAGGTAGGGGACGGGCGCGACGGAACGGCCCACCTCCTCCAGCACCACGGCGGCCTCGCGGGCGCTCGCGCCCGCTCCGCCGAGCTTTTCGGGCACCAGCAGCCCCGCCGCGCCGATCTCCGTGGCGAGCGCGCGCCACAGGCCGGTGTCGTAGGCGACGTCCGATTCCAGTCCGGCGAGCACGGTGGCCGGATCACCGCGGTCGGCGAGCAGCGACCGTACGGCGGCGCGCAGCGCGTCCTCGTCCTCGGAGTACAGCAGATCGGGGTCGGCTGCCGGGGTGCCGGTCAGGGGTGTCCCGTCGTTCATCGGGGGAGGTCCTTCCACGCGACGTCCTTGTCGGTGCGCGGCTCGGGCGGCAGCCCCAGCACACGTTCGGCGACGATGTTGAGCAGCACTTCCGAGGTGCCTCCCTCGATGGAGTTCCCCTTGGCCCGCAGATAGCGGTAGCCGGACTCGCGGCCGGTGAAGTCGACGCCGTCGGGGCGGCGCATCGTCCAGTCGTCGTAGGTCAGACCGTCCTCGGCGAGGAACTCCACCTCCCAGCCGCTGATCTCCTGGGCGAGCCGGGCGAAGGCCAGCTTCATGCCGCTGCCCTCGGGTCCTGGCTGGCCCTTGGTGAGCTGCTGGCGCAGCCGCTCACCCGTCAGCCGGGCGACCTCGGCCTCCACCCACAGCTTCAGCAGCCGCTGGTGCAGATCGTGGGTGCGCAGTTCGGGCCGTGCGCGCCAGTCGGCGGCGGCCACGCCGATCATGCCGCCCTCGCGCGGGGTGCGGGCGCCGCCGATGGCGACCCGCTCGTTCATCAGCGTGGTCCGGGCGACCTTCCAGCCCTCGCCGACCTCACCGAGGCGCTGGGTGTCGGGGATGCGGACGCCGGTGAGGAAGACCTCGTTGAACTCGGCCTCGCCGGTGATCTGCCGCAGCGGACGCACCTCGACGCCGGGGTCGGTCATGTCGCAGACGAAGTAGCTGATGCCGCGGTGTTTGGGCAGGCCCGGGTCGGTGCGGGCGATGAGGATCGCCCAGCGGGCCAGATGCGCGCTGGACGTCCAGACCTTCTGGCCGTCCACGATCCAGTCTCCCCCGTCGTCGCGTACCGCGCGGGTCGCCAGCGCCGCCAGGTCCGAACCGGCTCCGGGCTCGCTGAACAGCTGGCACCACACCTCCTCGCCGGTCCACAACGGGCGCAGCAGACGCTGCTTCTGCTCGTCGGTGCCGTAGCGCAGGATGGTGGGCGCGGCCATGCCGAGGCCGATGCCGATGCGGCCGGGGTCGTTGCCGGGGGCGCCGGCGGCCTCCAACTCGGCGTCCACGACCGCTTGCAGGGAGCGTGGCGCGTCCAGTCCGCCGAGGCCCTCGGGGAAGTGGACCCAGGCGAGCCCCACGTCGAAACGGGCGCGCAGGAACTCCAGCCGCTCGGTGGTGGCCGGAGGATGTGCGGCGAGCAGGTCGGCGGTGCGCCGGCGCAGGTCGGCGGCGTCGGTCACCGGGTCTCCTCCGCTCCGGGGAGGACGACCAGACGGCCGGTGGACGTACCGTCGGCGACCCGCTGGACGGCTTCGGCGGCGTCCTTCAGCGCGAACCGGCCGCCGATGAGCGGCTTGACGGCGCCCTGCGCGGCGAGCTTGGCGAGTTCCTCGTGGCAGGCGTCGACCGCGGCCGGGTCCTTGGTGTTGTAGAGGCCCCAGTGCAGGCCCAGGATCGCGTAGTTCTTCACCAGCGCGTGGTTGAGGGCCGGGGTGGGGATGGCGCCTCCGGCGAAGCCGACGACGATGATCCGGCCCTCGAAGGCGATGCACTTGACGGACTTGGCGTACGCCTCGCCGCCCACCGGGTCGTAGACCACATCCGCGCCGCGGCCGCCGGTGGCTTCCTTCACGGCGGCGATGATGTCGTCACAGCGCCGGTCGAGGACCACGTCGCAGCCCAGTGCGCGGGCGGTCAGGGCCTTGTCCTCGCCGCCCACGACACCGATGACCTGCGCGCCGGCGGCCTTGCCGAGCTGTACGGTGGCGCTGCCGACGCCCCCTGCCGCGGCGTGCACGAGCAGGGTCTCGCCCGCCTGGAGACGGGCCCGGCGGTGCAGTCCGAACCAGCCGGTCTGGTAGCCGATGTGCAGCGCCGCGGCCTCGGCGTCGTCCAGCGCCTCGGGGGCCGGGCGCACCGTCGCCGCGTCGACGACCGCGAGCTCGGCGAACCCGCCGTCGGGCAGCGGCGGCTGGGCCAGCACCCGCGCCCCGATCTCACCGGCCGCCCCCTCCCCCACGGCGAGCACCTCGCCGCAGATCTCCACGCCGGGGGTGAACGGCAGCGGCGGCCGCACCTGGTACTGGCCGCGGCACAGCAGGGCGTCGGGGAAGTTGACGTTGGCGGCCCGCACCCGCAGCAGCAGCTGCCCCGGTCCCGGCTGCGGGTCCGGCACCTCCTCCAGCCGCATCACTTCACGCGGCTCGCCGTTCGCGTGTACGCGCCATGCCTTCACCTGGTGCCTCCACAACCTTGGATACGCGGGTGGGGCGGAGGGCGCAGCGGCGCCCTCGCCAGCGACATACTAAGCGGTCGGTATCCCGCAGGGAACAGTCTCCGCCACATCACGGCGAGACGCCTCGGCACGGCCCTCGACGCCCGTACCCGGGCACTCCTCCCCCGGGCGGGCCCCGGATCCTGGCAATGACAGGGTCAGGTTCCCGCCCGCCCGATGCCGCAGACTGGGCGGCATGGACTCATCCGCCCTGGACTCCCCCGCCGAGCTGGGAAACTTCCTGCGCACCCGCCGCGCCCGGCTCCGGCCGGAGGACGTCGGACTGGTCTCCTACGGGGCCCGCCGCCGTGTCCCCGGTCTGCGCCGTGAGGAGCTGGCCCAGCTGTCCGGCGTCAGCGTCGCGTACTACACACGCCTGGAACAGGGGCAGAGCCACCACGCCTCGGAGGGGGTGCTGGACGCGCTGGCGCGGGCGCTGCGGCTGACCGACGACGAGCGGGCGCACCTGCGCGCGCCGGCCCGTCCCGCCACGGCTCGCCGCCCCGCGGTGCGCCATGACAAGGCCCGCCCCGGCGTACGGCAGTTGCTCGCCGCCGTGGCGGACGTACCGGCCCTCGCGCTCGGACCGCGCTTCGAGATCCTGGCGTGGAATCGCCTGGGGCACGACCTGATCGCCGGACACCTCGACTTCGACAGCCCCGGCCGCCCGCAGGACCGTCCCAACGCCCAGCGGCTGCTCTTCCTCGACCGGCACACCCGCGAGCTGTACCCGGACCGCGAGGAGGAGATCCGGCGGGCCGTCTCCTCCCTGCGGGTGGCCGCGGGGCAGCGCCCCGACGATCCGCAACTGGCGGCGCTGATCGGCGAGTTGTCGATGAAGAGCACCGAGTTCAGCAGCCTGTGGTCCCGGCATGTCGTCCACACCTGCACCTTCGGGACCAAGCGGTTCCACCATCCGCTGGTGGGCGGCCTGGAGCTGGACTTCGAGATGATGCAGACGCCGGACGGCTCCGGGCACGGGGTGATGATGTACACCGCGGCGCCGGGCTCACCGTCCGAGGCGGCGCTGCGGCTACTCGCCGCGGAGCGCGGACCAGAAGTCCGGGTCCTCGAACCCGAGCGCCCATAGGCCGGTGCCCCGCACCCCGTACTTCCTCAGCAGCGGCAGCTGCTCGCGGACCCCGCGCCCGTCCTGGTACCAGACCTCGTGCTCCTCACCGTCCTTGCGATAGGTGAAGTGCGGGGTGCCTGACACCTCGTCGAAGAGGTATTCGGCGTCCTCCCGCTCGCGCAGCGCCTCGGCCTCCCTCCAGGTCAGATGGGCGGCGTGGCCGGTGACCCCGCTGATCCAGTCCCAGCCGTAGCCCGGGAAGGCGACCTCGATCTTGTGCCGGGGAACGGTGTCGGTGGCGTAGCGCAGAAACTCGTCGTACCAGTCCCTGGCGGACAGCGGACCGGCCTCGCCGCCCGACCAGTGCAGGTCGTAGCCCATGATGCGGAACCGGTCGGCGTACCTGCCGAGCTGCTCGTAGTCGAAGGCCTGGCCGCTGCCGCGGACCCGGGCCAGCACCGTGACCACACACTGCTTGTCACGGTCGTGCAGCCGCGCGCACAGTTCCTTGACGAGCGCGTTGTATCCGGTGCGCACCCGGTCGCGGTCCTCCCGGTCACCGGTGAGAGCCATCGCCTCGTAGTCCAGGTCGATCCCGTCGTAGGAACGGCTCTCGACCAGCTCCAGCAGGGTGTCGACGTGGTCCCGCCGCCGCTGCGGATCGTGCATCAGGTCGGCCATCTTCTCGGCGCCGAGGGTCTCGGTCACGGTGGGCACGACATCGATCCCGGCGTCGTGCAGTCCGTCGATGATGTCGCGGCGTCCCGCGCCCGCGTGCCCCTTGATGCCGGTGCCGGAGGAGGCCTCGTACCAGAAGGGGCTGACGGTGTGCAGCTGGGAGGCGTGCCGCAGCGCGTCGCGGTAGGCGGCGTCGACGTCGCCCCAGTAGGGCAGCCAGGCCGAGCCGGTACGTCCGCCGCTCCTCGGGTCCGCCGTCGCCGTGGCCGCCGGGGCCCAGAACACGGTGAGCATGGCCACGGCCAGCAGTAGCGCAAGCCCGGTGCGCGCCCGGGTTCCTGATGCATGATCCATTTCCCGAGCGCTACCCGGTTTCTTTCCTGACGTACCGTCAGTTCCGCCGAACGGCCGCGCGGCCGGGGGCGGGCCCGGCACAAGGCCGGGCCCGGTGCACCACCGGCCCCCGGCGCTACGTCCGCCCGGCCCGCTGCTGGGCGTCCCGCAGGGTGTCGGACGGCGTCACCCATCGGGCCCGTATCACCGGGAAACCGGCTTTCTCGCATGCGTCGCAGACGAGTTCGTCGTCATCGACGACATGGCGGATCTCGCGGTCGCGGGCGATGCGGCGCAGGATCTCCAGTTTGGTGTGCCGGGCCGGGCGCCGGTCACTGTTGGGGCGCATCCACAACCGGCCCTTGGGCAGCCCGTGCCGGTCCAGCCAGGCCAGCGCGTCGCGGCGGCAGCGCTCCGGGCGGCCGGTGAGGTAGACGACCTCGCAGTCCTCGGTGCTGCGCAGCGCCAGGGCCACCCCCTCGGCGAGCGGAGGGTCCTCGGTGGCGGCCGCGAAGAAGGCCTTCCAGTCGCGTGGGGTGCGTTGCAGCAGATGCTGCCGGTGGGTGGAGTCGGCGAGCGTGCCGTCCAGGTCGAAGACCGCCAGTGGGCGTGCCGTCATGCCGTTGTCGTCCTCTTCCGTCGCCGTTGTCCGCCGGACACCTCGGGCACCGTGACCCTGACGCGGCCGGATTCGATCCCCTGTGCGAGGGAGAGGCGATCGTACGCGATCTCGGCGCAGGTCGCGGTGTCCATGCGCAGACGGATGTCGGGGCGCTCGGCCGGGCCGTCCGCGTAGCCGGGGCCGTCGTCCGGTCCGCCGGGGTCCGGACTGCCGGCGGCCGCCCCGTCGCCCCCGAGGACGACATGGAACTCGCCCTCGTCGAGGGCGATGCCGACCACCTCGATGCCGTCGGCGAAGTGCCGGGCCAGCCGCGCGACGAGGGGCACGGCGAACCAGTGGGCCCGCACCGCGTCCGTCGGGCGCTTCTCGTCGAGGGCGGGGGCGCCCCAGTCGGCGAGGGCGGCGAGTGCCGGCAGCAGCGCACGGCCGCGGGGGGTGAGCTCGTAGACGAAGGCGGCTGCGGGCGGGGCGAGCCGGCGGCGGGCGACCAGCTCGTCCCGCTCCATGTCCTTGAGGCGGGAGGCGAGCATGTCGGTACTGACGCCCGGCAGATCGGCGTGCAGGTCGGTGTAGCGGCGGGAGCCGCCCAGCAGTTCCCGGACGATCAGGAGCGTCCAGCGGTCGCCGACGGCGTCCAGGGCTCGGGCGACGGCGCAGTACTGGTCATAACTTCGACGCGGCATGACACCAGCATAGACAGAAGTTGGACTTTCCAAGTCCCCACTTGGTAAAACCAAGTACGGTGTCAACAAGTGCTGCCGCGCCGCGCGGTGAGCCAGGACCGGGAGGCCGCCGCATGCAGTTCAAGCAGTCCAGCAAGATGGCCGATGTCTGCTATGAGATCCGCGGGCCGGTGATCGAGCACGCCGACGCGCTGGAAGAGGCGGGCCACAGCGTGCTGCGGCTGAACACCGGCAATCCGGCCCTGTTCGGCTTCGAGTGCCCCGACGAGATCCTCCAGGACGTGATGCGCAACCTCTCCCGCGCGCACGGCTACACGGAGTCCCGCGGCATCCTCTCCGCCCGCCGCGCGGTGGCCCAGCACTACCAGCAGAGCGGGCTGCCGGAGGTCGACGTCGACGACGTCTACCTCGGCAACGGCGTCTCCGAACTCGTCTCGATGGCGGTCCAGGCGCTGCTCGACGACGGCGACGAGGTCCTCATCCCGGCCCCCGACTTCCCGCTGTGGACGGCCGTCACCACGCTCGCGGGCGGCAAGGCCGTCCACTATCTCTGCGACGAGTCCGCCGACTGGCTGCCGGATCTCGACGATCTCGCCTCGAAGATCACCGACCGGACCCGGGCCATGGTCATCATCAACCCGAACAACCCGACCGGCGCCGTCTATCCGCGCGAGCTGCTGGAGGGCATGCTCGATCTCGCCCGGCGCCACGGGCTGATGGTCTTCGCCGACGAGATCTACGACCGCATCCTGTACGACGACGAGGTGCACCACCACGCCGCGGTGCTCGCCCCCGACCTGGTCGTCCTGACCTTCAGCGGGCTGTCCAAGTCCTACCGCGTGGCCGGATTCCGCTCCGGCTGGCTGGTGGTCTCCGGCCCCCAGCAGCACGCCGCCGACTATCTGGAGGGCCTGGGCACCCTCGCCTCCATGCGGCTGTGCCCGAACGCGCCCGCCCAGTACGCCATCCAGGCGGCGCTCGGCGGCCGGCAGACCATCCAGGACCTGGTCCTGCCGGGCGGCCGGCTGCGCGAGCAGCGCGACATGGCCTGGGAGCGGCTGAACGAGATTCCGGGCGTCTCCTGCGTCAAGCCCAAGGGCGCGCTGTACGCCTTCCCCCGCCTCGATCCGGCCGTTCACAAGATCCACGACGACGAGAAGTTCGTCCTCGATCTCCTGCTGCGGGAGAAGATCCAGGTCGTCCAGGGCACCGGTTTCAACTGGCCGCACCCGGACCACTTCCGCATCCTCACCCTTCCGCACGCCGATGACCTCGACGCGGCGATCAGCCGGATCGGCCGCTTCCTGGCGGGCTACCGCCAGTGACACCGGGCAGCGGAGGTGCCGTGCCGCCGCGGCGGCAAAAAGCACCCCGCCCGGCACTCACTCGAACGGCCGTACCCCTCTCCCGCCCCCGTCCGCCGCTCGCCGGACCGGTCGCCGGTCCCGTCGGCCGGGCGGGAAAGCCGTCCAGGCGCCGGGAGGACGCCGGGGCGCCGTCCGTGGTCTCCCGGCCCGGACGGCCCGCTCGCCCCGTGGAAGCCCGTCCCACCGGCCGCGGCACAAACGCGCCCTTGAGCGCATCGCCCGCAGCAGATTAGGTGGAGGGCGGCAATCCTGCCGCCACCCCACCAGGGAGAGGGATTCCATGCCCGTACGGCCTGCGGAAACAGAAGCGGAGCTGGAAGCTCACCTGCGCGGAATATGCTTCAAGACGGGGCCGCCGCGCCGCATCGGAGTCGAGATCGAATGGCTGGTCCATGACGCGCGCAACCCCCGATGTCCGGTCGAACCGGCCCGGCTGCACAACGCGGCCACGACCTTGCGCGCACTTCCCCTCGCCTCCCTGCTGACCTTCGAGCCCGGCGGCCAGCTGGAGCTCAGCTCGCTCCCCGCCCGCTCCCTCACCGAGTGCATCGAATCGGTCACCGCCGACCTCGCGCTGGTCCGCCCCGCCATGCTGGCCATGGGCCTGGGCATGGCCGGCCACGGTCACAATCCGTGGCACGGCCCGCAGCGGGTGCTGACCGAGCCGCGCTACAACGCCATGGAGGAGTACTTCGACCGCTGGGGCTCCGCCGGGCGGTCCATGATGTGCGCCACCGCATCCGTGCAGGTGTGTGTGGACGCCGGGTACGAGGAGCCGGGGCCGCTCGGACACGGCCGGCGCTGGCTGCTGGCCCATCTGCTGGGCGCGGTGCTGGCCGCGGCCTTCGCCAATTCCCCGACCAGCGAGGGCTGCCCCACCGGTTACCGCACCACCCGCCAGGTCGTCTGGTCGCAGCTCGACCCGGACCGTACGCTCGCCCCGCCGCCGGGGCCCGATCCGCGCACCGCCTGGGTGAACTACGTCCTGGACGCTCCGGTGATGTGCATCCGCGCCGAGGAAGGCCCCTGGCACTCGCCGGAAGGGCTCACCTTCCGCGAGTGGATCCGGACCGGCGTGCCCCGACCGCCCACCCGGGAGGATCTGGACTACCACGTCACCACCCTCTTCCCGCCGGTACGGCCGCGCGGCCATCTGGAACTGCGCATGATCGACGCACAGTCGGGTGATGCCGGGTGGGTCGTGCCGCTGGCCGTCACGGCCGCGCTGTTCGACGACCCGGAGGCCACGGAACGGGCGTACCGCGTCGTCAAACCCCTTGCGGAGACGGCGGGTTCCCGCCCCGCGCCGCGCAATCCGCTGTGGCGGCGGGCCGCCCGCGGCGCGCTGACCGACCCGGAGCTGCACGCGGCGGCGGTGGCCTGCTTCGCCGCCGCACAGGAGGCGCTGCCACGGCTCGGCGCCTCCCCCGAGGTGCTCACGGCGGTCGCGGAGTTCACCGAGCGCTATGTGGCACGCGGCCGCTGCCCCGCGGACGATCATCTCGAGGCCCTGTACGCCGCGGAGGGCGACCTCATAGTTGGGAAGGAAAGCCAGTGACCCTCGACCCCGAGCTCCTTCGTGAACGCGCGGCCTCGGCGCTGCTCGCCGCTCGCGACCGCACCCGCCTGCTCACCACCTGCGTCGAGGATCCCGACCTCATTGCGCAGCACTCCCCGCTGATGTCCCCACTGGTGTGGGACCTGGCCCACATAGGCAACCAGGAGGAGCAGTGGCTGCTGCGCACCGTCGGCGGCCGGGACGCGCTGCGCCCGGACATCGACTCCGTCTACGACGCCTTCGAACACCCCCGCGCCACGCGCCCCTCGCTGCCGCTGCTGGCACCCGACGAGGCGCACGGCTATGTCGCCGACGTCCGCGGCCGGGTGCTGGACATCCTGGAGCGCACCCCGCTGCACGGCGCTCCGCTGCTCGACTCCGGCTTCGCCTTCGGCATGATCGCGCAGCATGAGCAGCAGCACGACGAGACCATGCTCATCACGCACCAACTGCGCCACGGCCCCGCGGTGCTCACCGCGCCCGAGCCGCCGCCCGCCCCCGACGACATCCTGCCGGCCGAAGTCCTCGTCCCCGGCGGCCCGTTCACCATGGGCACCGCCACCGAGCCCTGGGCGCTGGACAACGAGCGGCCCGCACACCGCCGGCTGGTGCCCTCCTTCCTGATCGACACCACACCCGTCAGCAACGGTGCCTACCAGCGGTTCATCGAGGCCGGCGGCTACGAGGACCCGCGCTGGTGGGCCACGGAGGGCTGGGCGCAGGTGCAGAAGCACACGCTGCGCGCGCCGCTCTTCTGGAAGCGCGACGGCGGCCAGTGGCTGCGCCGGAGGTTCGGGGTGACCGAACCGGTGCCGCCGGACGAGCCCGTGCTGCATGTGAGCTGGTACGAGGCCGACGCCTATGCGCGCTGGGCCGGACGGCGGCTGCCGTCCGAGGCCGAGTGGGAGAAGGCCGCCCGGCACGACCCGGCGACCGGGCGGGCCAGGCGCTTCCCCTGGGGCGACGAGGACCCCACACCGGCGCACGCCAACCTCGGCCAGCGGCATCTGCGGCCCGCCGCCATCGGCAGCTACCCGGACGGCCAGTCGCCGCTCGGCGTACGGCAGCTGATCGGCGATGTGTGGGAGTGGACGTCGAGCGACTTCCTGCCGTATCCGGGCTTTGCCGCCTTCCCCTACCGGGAGTACTCGGAGGTGTTCTTCGGCGACGAGTACAAGGTGCTGCGCGGCGGTTCGTTCGCGGTCGGCGAGGTCGCCTGCCGGGGCACCTTCCGCAACTGGGACCTGCCGGTCCGCCGCCAGATCTTCTCCGGGTTCCGTACCGCCCGGGACGCCGACCCGGCGGCGGACGCGTGAGGGCCCCGGCCAGGACACCCCGGGAGGCCGCTGCCTGATGTGCCGTCATCTTGCTTACCTGGGGCCGGAAGTGCCCTTCGGCCAGGTGGTCCTGGCCCCGCCGCACAGCCTGTACCGGCAGTCGTGGGAGCCGCGCCGGCAGCGGCACGGCACGGTCAACGCGGACGGGTTCGGCGTCGGCTGGTACGCGCCGGGCGACCCGGTGCCCGCCCGCTACCGGCGGGCCGGGCCGATCTGGGGCGACGATCTGCTGCCCGATCTGGCGCGGGTGGTGCGCACCGGCGCGCTGCTGGCTGCCGTACGGGATGCCACCGTCGCCGGTGCGGACGCCGAGGCCGCGGCCGCGCCGTACGCCGCCGGGCGCTATCTGTTCAGCCACAACGGCGCGGTGACCGGCTGGCCGGACTCGCTCGCCCCGCTGGCCGCCGAACTGCCGCCGCGGGAGCTGCTGCGGCTGCCGGCCCGCTGCGACGCGGCGTTCCTGTGGGCGCTGGTCCAGCACCGGCTGGCGCGCGGTGACGAGCTCGGCGACGCGCTGGCCGGCACCGTCACGGCGGTCGCCGCGGCCGCGCCCGGCTCGCGGCTCAATCTGCTGCTGACCGACGGCACCGCCATCGCCGCCACCACCTGGGGCGACACGCTGTTTCACCTGGCCGTTCCCGGAGGCGGCACGGTTGTCGCCTCCGAACCGTACGACGATTCCCCCCACTGGACCGAGGTCCCGGACCGCACCCTGCTGCGCGCCACCCGGACCGACGTCCACCTGACCCCGCTCAAGGAGTCCGCCACGTGAGCCCGCTCAGCATCACCCGCACCCTCCCTGCCGACGCCACCGCGGCCGCGCTGCGCGCCGATGTCGCCACGGGCCTGACCCGCACCCCCAAACAGCTGCCGCCCAAGTGGTTCTACGACGCGCGGGGCAGCGAGCTGTTCGAGGACATCACCAAGCTGCCCGACTACTACCCGACCCGCGCCGAGCGGGAGATCCTGCTCACCCGCGCCGATCACATCGCCGCCGCCACCCAGGCCCGCACCCTGATCGAGCTGGGGTCGGGCTCCTCCGACAAGACCCGCCACCTCATCGGCGCGCTGGGCGAACTGCACACCTATCTGCCCATCGACGTCAGCGAATCCGCGCTGGCCGCGGCGGGCGAGGCGCTGCTCACCGAGCACCCCGGCCTCAGCGTGCATGCGCTGGTCGCCGACTTCCAGCAGGGCATCGAACTCCCCGACACCCCCGGTCCGCGGCTGCTCGCCTTCCTCGGCGGCACCATCGGCAATCTGCTCCCCGAGGAGCGCTCGGCGTTCCTGCACTCCGTGCACGGCATGCTCTCCCCGGGGGATGCGCTGCTGCTCGGCACCGACCTGGTCAAGGACGAGGCCACGCTGGTCGCCGCCTACGACGATCCGCAGGGTGTGACGGCCGCGTTCAACAAGAACGTCCTGGAGGTCATCAACCGCGAGCTGGGCGGCGATTTCGACCCCGCGGACTTCGACCATGTCGCGGTGTGGAACGCCGACCGCGAGTGGATCGAGATGCGGCTGCGGGCCCGTAAGGACCTGGGCGTCAAGATCCCCGGAGTGGACCTGGCCGTGAGCTTCGCCGCGGGCGAGGAACTGCGGACCGAGGTGTCGGCCAAGTTCCGCCAGGAGGGCGTGAGGGCCGAACTCGCCGCGGCCGGAATGGAGTTGAACAACTGGTGGACGGACAGCGCGGACCGCTTCGCGCTGTCGCTGTCCTTCCGCGTCTGATTTCCGCCCCTTCCCGGCCGGCGTGACCATCCGGTCCGCCGGCCGGGTGCCGTCCGCACGCTCCCTGTGGTTCGATGCCCCGACCGCAGGTGCGCACCGGGCACGCCGCCGCGCACACACGCAGACTCGACGGACAGGGGAAGCGGCATGGGGCTGGGACTGGATCGGCGGGGTTTCCTCCGGGGCGCGGCCGGGCTGTCGGCCGCCGGGGTGCTGGCGGGCGTCGGCAGCGGGCAGTTCACGGCCGGGGCGGCCCAGCGCCGGGCGCCCGCCGTGTCCGTACAGGACTGGATGTCGGCGCTCGGCGACGCCACCCCCGTCCAGCGGCTGACGATCCCCGGCACGCATGACTCGGGCGCCCGGATGGGCGGGCCCTGGGTCGCCTGCCAGAACACCTCCGTCGATGCCCAACTCACCAGCGGTGTCCGCTTCCTGGACGTCCGCTGCCGGGCCATCGACAATGTCTTCGCCATTCATCACGGCGCCTTCTACCAGGAGCTGATGTTCGGCGATGTGCTCAACGCCTGCCGGGCGTTCCTGACGGCCCACCCCTCCGAGACGGTGCTGATGCGGGTCAAGCAGGAGTACTCGGAGGTCGGCGCCGAGGAGTTCCGCCGGATCTTCGACCTCTACCTGGACGACAAGGGCTACCGGTCGCTGTTCCGGCTCGACGCCGGCCTGCCGACGCTCGGTCAGGCCCGCGGCAGGGTGGTCCTGCTGGCGGACTCCGACGGGCTGGGCGGCGTCCGCTACGCCGATCCGCAGCTGTTCGACATCCAGGACGACTACATGGCGGAGCCGTTCGGGAAGTACCCGAAGATCGAGGCCCAGTTCCGCAAGGCCGTGACCCAGCCCGGCAAGCTCTTCGTCAACTACGTCAGCACCGCGGCCCTGCTGCCGCCCCGCTCCAACGCGGACCGCCTCAACCCGCAGGTCAAGAATCTGCTGACGGGATCGGAAGGGAGCGCCTGGACGGGCCTGGGCATCGTCCCGATGGACTTCCCGAACGAGTTCGGCCTGGCCGAGACGCTGATCCGGCACCACCTCGCGGGCCGGGGAGTGCGGCTCACGGCCTGAGCGGGAGCCACCGGGCACGCACTGGAGGGCGCGCCGGGGAAGGCCGGGTTCGGCCTCGACGGGGCACCGCGCGGTTCACCCGACCGGCCCAGCGGAGCGCGTTCCGGCGGCGCGGCCCGCCCGCTCCGCTCGGCCCGGCCCTCGGGCCCCTCGAATGGCGGGTGTGCCGGGTGTTCCGGTGCGGTTTGTGCCGTGATCTTCGACGCCTGTGCGGAATGATCCGCCAACTGACCGAACCACGGCGCGCACCCCTGCATCAGACTGGGTGAAATGTCTGGTTCCGGTGTTGCCCCCGCATCCGACGGGGTTTCGCCGGCTGATGCGGGGAGGCGGTGGCTGGTGGCGACGAGCGAACGCGGGACCGCGCCGGCGGACGGCGCCGGGGCGGACCAGGACGCCGGGATACCTTCGGCCGCGGACTGCCTCGGCCCCGGTGCGCCGACCTGCACGGGTCGCGGCCGGGCCGGCGTCCCGCTGCGGGCGACCCTGGCGCTCGGGGTGCTGACCGTGGTCGTGGGCAGCACGGCGCTGGCGCTGGGGTCCCCGTCGCGCGATCCGTTGCTGGCCGCAGGGGACACCGCCACCGGCTCCTATCTCGCGACCCGGGCCGACGGCGACCAGGCCGCCGCCGCGGTGCTCGCCGGCCCCTACCAGGAGCGTCCGGGGCCGCCGGTGACGGCACGGTACGGCGGCGGGACGGCGGCCCCGCTGGCGGCGTCCCGGCCGTTGCAGGCGGCCCCGGCGGCGCCCTCTCCGGCGGTCGGCGCGCTCTTCTCCCCCGCCGACGACGACGGTGAGCCGTTCCACCACTGCACGGCCAGCGTGGTGCACGCCCCGGCGGGCGACCTCGTCGTCACGGCCGCGCACTGTGTGCACGACGGCGGCTTCCGTACCCGGCTGGTGTTCGCGCCCGGCCTGCACGACGGGTTCGCGCCGTACGGCCTGTGGGTGCCGACCCGCATCCAGGTCCATCCGCGCTGGATCAGCGACCGGGACCCCGATCACGATGTGGCGTTCCTGCGGGTGCGCCGGGCGGGGCGGGCGGGGGGCCGTATAGAGGACGTCACCGGGGCCGAACGGATCCGGTTCGACGCGCCGGCCGGGCGCCCGGCACAGCTGACCGGCTACCCCGAGGACCAGGACACACCGGTCAGCTGCCGGCACACGGCGGACGCCCAGAGCCCGACCCAACTCCGCTTCGCCTGCCCGGGGTTCCCGAACGGGACGAGCGGCGGCCCGATGCTCACCGACCTCGACCCGGCCACCGGCACCGGGTCGCTGATCGGCGTGATAGGCGGTCTCGAAGGAGGCGGTGACGACCTCGTCTCGTACAGCAGCCGGTTCGGCAAGGACATTGCCGCGCTCTACCGGCGGGCGATCACGAAGCCGGTCCCGGGGGCCGCACAGCCCGGCTCCCGGGCCGCCGCGTCCGGTGTCATGCCCCGCGCGGCACCACGGTCCTGAGGACCGACGGCAGCGGATACCAGTCGGCGGTGGCGAAGCTCGCATGCGCCGCGGCCAGTTGGCCGACCCGGGCCAGCGCCTCCGCCTCGGTCGGGCGGGTGCCGTCGATGACCGGCGGCACGTTGTGCGCGTCGGTCATGATGAGCAGATAGTGGCGGGAGTCGTACCAGGAGGTGTCGATACTGCCGTTCAGATAGGTCGCGGCGTCACCGTCGAAGACCACGAACCAGGGGCGCAGCGCCGGGTCGGCGTAGCGCTCACGGGGGTCGCCGGGAGCGGCGCCGTGCACGGCGGGGAACGCCGTCGACTGCGCCAGTTTTCCTTGCGCCGCGAGGTCCTTGAGGTGGCCGGCGTACTCCACGTCCGTCCACAGCTTGTCGAACGGGTTCTTCTCCTCGACCGTGCCGGGTATGAGCTCGAACAGGAACTTGCCGGCCAGGTCGGCGCGCGAGGGCCAGCCGCCGGCCCGCACCGCCTCGTCGGCGGTGGCATGTCCGCCGGTGAGGTCCCCGGGGCCGTAGACCGCGTCGCCCAGCTGCTGCCGCACCAGCGCATCGAACTCGGCGGGGCCGCGGCCGCCCTTGGCGTTGAAGCCGTCCTTCATCTCGACCTTGAGCAGGATCGGACGGTGGCCGGGGTGCGCGTCGTGCCAGGCCTTCATGTCGGCCAGGCAGCCGGCGAAGTCCTGGTCCCGCTTCTTGGTGCGCAGTTCCGATGCGTTCGCGGCACCCTCGCAGTTGCTGTTGTTCCCGAGCGGGTTGCTGTGCGAGACCCGCCAGGAGCGGCCCAGCCCGTTGGACCAGAGATCGAGTTCCAGCAGGGCGGCGCCGGAGTCCAGGGCGTCCGCGAAGTAGCGGTACTTCTCCTTGTCATAGGCGTTGTGAACGCCCACGGACGTGCTGGTGCCGTATGTCGTGCCGGCCGGCTCGGCGCCCGCCGGCCCGCTCACCGCGATCACTGCCGCCGCCGCGACGGCGACCGTCCCCACACACCGCTTCCCGTTCATGTGCCCCGCTTTCCCTAGGTCTTCGGCCGTCCGGCAACCGGCTCGGACGGCCGCTTCGACCGGTCGGTCGCCCGGTCGATCGGGCAGCAGCGTACGGGAGTTCGACACAGGAGGGAGTGCGGGGGCAACGGCGGGTAGGAGAACGGCGGATCACTGGGACCGGCCGGGGAGGGCACATGACCGACAAGCACCGTACCGACAGAGCACCACGCACCGGACTGACGCTCGCGGCGACCGTACTCACCGGGACGGTCGCCCTCTACCTCTCACTCGTCGCCTTCGGCAATATCACCGACTTCGACACCAACCGGCAGTTCGTCCGCCATGTCCTGGCCATGGACACCACGTTCAAGGACCCGGAGCTGATGTGGCGGGCCCTGACCTCGCACGCGGTGCAGGACGCCGCATACCTGGCGATCATCGCCTGGGAGACGGCGGCCTCGGTGGTGCTGCTCGCGGCCACCGCGCTGTGGGCCGTCGGCGCACGACGCGGCAGCTTCGCCCGTGCCCGGCAGGTGAGCACGGTGGGGCTGCTGATGGTGCTGCTGCTGTTCGGCGCGGGCTTCCTCGCGATAGGCGGCGAGTGGTTCGCGATGTGGCAGTCCAAGGACTGGAACGGGCTGGAGGCGGCGACCCGCAACGTCACGCTGGCCGGGATCGCGCTGGTGGTCGTCCATCTGCCGGGGGCGGCGGCACAGCACGAGGGCGGGGAGTAACGCGCACGGTGCCACGGCTCGGCGCACCGCCCCACCGCGGTGCGATGATCAGGGCCTTGGTCGTGCCGTTGCCCCCGGGTCGGGCCGCCGGCCCGGTCGTGGCCTGCGGACGGTGCGCCCCCGGTGGCCGCACCACCCCGCCTCGGCCCCGGCGGGCCGGAAGATCCGGCCCGCCGGGAGCGGGCCGGGCATCAGCCCGCCGCGTACACATCCTCGATGTAGCGCCCGGAGGCGGTCAGTTCGCGCAGCCAGGCCTCGGACTCCTGCGGCGACGCGCCGGTGCACGCGCCGTGCAGCTCACGGAAGGCGGCCCGTACACCGGGCGCCATCCGGCTGCCGTCACCGCAGACATACACCCGCGCACCGGCCTGGAGCAGCTCCCACACCTCGGCGGCCTCGGCGGCGATCCGGTGCTGGACGAAACGGTGGCCGTTCTCGGGGCGCGCACTGAAGACGGGGCGCATGGAGATGACGCCGGCGGCTTCGGCCGCGGCGAACTCCGCGGCGTGCAGGAAGTCGGCGGTGGGGTCGTCGCAGCCGAAGTAGAGCCGGGCGGGGGCCCGCCGGCCCGCGGCGAGACGGTCGGCGACGGCGCCGCGGAACGGCGCGAGACCGGTGCCCGCAGCGATCAGGATGACGGGGGTGTCATCGGCCGCATCGAGGCGGAAGGCCTCACGGCAGGGCTGGACGCGGGCCAGGACGGTGTCGCCGGGCCGCAGCGCGTGCAGATGGGCCGAGCCGGTGCCACCGGGCAGCAGCGAGACCATCAGATCGGCGTGCCGGGGGTCGGCCGCGGGTGAGGACGACAGGGAGTAGTGCCGGATGCGCAGCGGCGGCAGCAGCTCCAGGACCGTCGGCCAGGGCAGGGCGCCGCGCAGCGCCGGGTGCGCCTCGATCAGGCCGATCAGGGTGCGCGGATCGTCCTCGGCGAGGTTTTCCAGCGCGAGGCGCTCGGGCGGGCAGGGGTTGTGGGCGGCGAGCTGCGCGACCTGCCCGGGTGTCGGGCGCATGCCCAACTCCAGGTGATGGGTGAGCAGTTCACGCACCGTCAGGGGCCGGTCGACGGGCAGGCTGTCGCGGCTCGCGCGGCGGCCGGAGTGCAGCGCGAGGACGGTGTCCAGGTCGGCGCCGAGGGCCTGGGCGGCCCGCTCGACGGCGGCCGGGGCGTTGGCCGGCAGCACCGCGAGATGGTCGGCGGTGCGGTAGCCGACGCCGTCCGGCAGCGCGATGCGCAGGAAGCGCTTGGGCCGCGGCCAGTCCTGTGCGGTGAGGTCATAGGCCTCGGTGACGGTCATCGGGACGAGGTCGTGGCGGGCGGCGAGCGCGTCCAGCGGGCCGCCGGTGATCTCGGTGACGGTGTAGCCGGTGTCCTCGGCGTCCGGTGCGCTCGCGCCGACGCTCTCCGGGTCGCCGTAGTGCGTGAGCAGCTGGGTGCGCAGCGCCGCGGTGAACTCCTTGACGGTGCCGCTGAGGTCGCCGGAGGCGTCGGCCTCGGCGCGCGGCAGCAGCCGGTGGGCGCCGAGTGCGTCGAGCCGGTCGTCGATCAGGGTCGGTATGTGCTGGTAGGTGGCGGCCCAGTTGCGGTCGCCGACGCCGAGGACGGCGAACGGGAGGCCGGTGGCGGCGCCGTCCTGCGCGGTGTTCAGCCAGTCGACGAAGGCGGCGGCGTCATCGGTGGGCCGGCCGTTGTAGGAGGCGGCGACGATGACCACGGGCCGGTCGGCGGGCAGCGCACCGGCGTAGGCGTCCAGTGGCGCCACATCGGCGGCGAAGCCCAGGCCGGTGGCCTCGTCGGCGAGCCGCTCGGCGAACTCGCGGCAGGTGCCGTAGTTGCTGCCGTGCAACAGCAGCAGACCGGTGCCCTGGAGGACGCGGGTCGGCAGCCCGTCATCGGTCGCGGTGTCGTCCACCGTGCCGGCGTCGCTGCCGGGGAGCACGGCCAGCGCGGCGCGGACCGCGGCCCGGTCGGCGGGCGTACGGGCGGCCAGGGTGAAGGTGAACCCGTCGGGCTTGAGGGTCAGCGTCTCCTTGATGCGCAGCCGGTAGTCGCAGTCGTCGACCAGCCGGTAGCGGTGCACCAGGAGGGCGAGCAGCATGGTCGCCTCGTGGAGCGCGAACTGCCGCCCGATGCAGGCACGTTCACCTGTCCCGAACGGCTTGTACGCATGCGGCGAACGGGCCGCCTCGGCCTCCGGGCTGAAGCGCGACGGGTCGAAGAGCTCGGGGTTGTCGCCCCAGGCCGGGTCGCGGTGCAGCATCGGGGTGAGCACCGTGACCAGTTCCCCGGCCTTGACCGGGTAGCGGCCGCCGAGCAGCGTGTCCTCGCGGGCCTGACGGCTGAAGGCAGCGGCGGTGGGCCACAGCCGCAGCGCCTCGTTGAGGACCTGGCGGGTGAACGGCAGCCGTCCGATGTCCTCGAACGAGGGGTCGGGGTCGCTCCGGTCGCCCCACAGTTCGTCCGCCTCGCGCTGGACCATGCGCAGGGCGAGCGGGTCCTTGAGCAGGTGGTAGAGGGCGAAGGAGAGCGCCCCCGAGGTGGTCTCGTGGCCGGCGATCAGGAACGTGATGACCTGGTTGCGGATGTTGGCGAGGTCGAGGGCGGGTCCGTCGTCCCCCTCGCCGCCGGCGCCGAGCATCAGCCCCAGCAGGTCGTCGTCACCGGTCTCCCCGCTCTCCGTCCGGGCGGCGATGACCTCGTCGACGACCGACGCGAGGTAGTCGGCGTCGCGCTGGAAGGCCGCGTCCGCCGCGGAGTGGTCCGCGTCGGGGTCGCGGGAGAACTTCGTCATGCTCCATTCGAGGCAGCGCACCATCGCCTCGACGAACGGGTGCGGGGTGTCGCCGCGGGAGAACGACTCGAAGTCGAAGCCGAACCCGGCGAGCCCGATGGTGTCCAGGGTCATCCGGGTCATGTCCTCGGCGACCTGGACGGGCGTGCCGTCGGCCACCCGCCGGTCCCAGGCGGCCATGACCCGGCGGGCGACCTTGAGCATCGCCGGGTGGTAGGTGCGCATCGAGCCGAGCGCGAAGGCCGGCATCAGGACCTCGTGTGCCTTGGCCCAGTTCGGCTCGTCGTTGTAGGCGGTGAACAGACCGTCACCGGCGAACTCTCTGACGTTCTCCAGGACGACCGACACGCCCTTGGCGAAGCGGGACTCGTCGGCGACCTCGGTGACCAGGTCCAGGGAGGAGAGGAACAGCGTTTCGCGGTCGCCGAACTTGCGCTTGAAGACCGGGCCGTGGATCCGGGCGAGATCCATGGACTGCTGGATGGGCGTGTGGGTGAGCCCGGCCTCCGTGAGGTCGGCCACCGGAATGCCGTCATCGGCGGCGCGTTCGTCGCTGTGGAGCGCGATGGTGTCGGTCATGTCTCCAGCGTGAGGGCCCCCACGCGGGGGTCACGCCCGGACAACTGCATGATTGTGCAGTGGTTTTTCGCTGCTCGCTCTTGCGCGCGGACCGGAGAAGGGGCAATGGACAACGGGACTGCCGACGGGGCCCCGGACACGGACGGCGACGGCAAGCCGTCCTGCGGGGGCGCACCTATCGACCCGGCCGGGCCGTACGCGGGCGGCCCGTGGCGCAACTACTTCCTGATCCTGCTGGACCGTATCCCCACACCGATCGCGGTGTGCCGGGCGCACGGCGAGGTGCTGATCGCCAATCCGGCGATGGCCGCGCAGTGGGGGACGGTCCCGGGACAGCTGCGCGGCCGCAATCTGCTGGACCTGTTCGAGCCGCGCGCGAAGGCCCAGCTCGACCGGCTCACCGAGGCGCTGCGCCTGGGGCGCCGTTCGCGCTATCCCGTCGAGGTGCGCTGGCGGGACGCGTCCGACGGGACGGAGCGGGAAGGGGAACTGACCATCGATCCGGTGGGGGACCCTTCGGTGCACCCACCGGCCCTGCTGGCGCTGCTGCGGGTCCGCGAGAGCGCCCCGTCCCCCTCGCCGCGCGGCTCGGCGAGCCCCGTGGAGGCCCGGATCCTGGCGCTGGCCGCGGGCGGCGCGACCACGGCGTCGATCGGTACGGCGCTGGGGCTGACGGTCGACGGGGTGAACTACCACCTCACCCGGCTGGCCCGCCGCTGGCGGGTGCAGGGCCGTACCGCGCTGGTCGCCAGGGCGTATGTGCTGGGCGTGCTGTCGCCGGACAGCTGGCCGCCGGCCCCCGCCTGACCGGGCCGGACGGCTCCGCGGGGCGCGGTGGTGCGGCCCGGGGAGCCGGCCGCACGCATGTACGGATAACCTCCTGGTGTGGAGGAGAACGCAGCCGCGCAGTTCGAGCGCGGAACGGACGGCCCGAAGGTCATTGTCGTCGGCATCGACGGCTCCGACTCGTCGTGGCGTGCCGCCTCGTACGCGGCAGGGCTGGCCAGGCGCCAGTCCTCGAAGCTCGTACTGGTCTACGTCCAGCCGGTGCTGCCGGCCGGGGCGGCGATGGGCGCCCCGGTCGCGGATGCGACCAACGAGGTCGCCGAGGAGCTGATGGCGGAGATCCGCCAGGCGACCGAGCGGCTTCAGGGGATCTACAGCGTGCGCTGGGAGTTCCACACCCTGCGTGGCGACCCGTACAACGGCATGGTGCAGATGGCCGACGAGCTCAAGGCCGACGCGGTGGTGGTCGGCGCCTCGGAGTCGGCCGGGCACCGCATCATGGGCTCGGTCGCGGTACGCCTGGTCAAGGCCGGGCGCTGGCCGGTCACCGTCGTCCCGTAAGGGCCGGGGCCGCTCCGCTGGTGGGGTGGCCCGCCCTGAGGCACGGTGGACAGTGGACGGGCGGAGCGCCGCCCCGACGAGGGAGACCACCGTGACCGACCGCACGTATCGCGTGACCGAGATCGTCGGCACGTCCCAGCAGAGCGTGGACGCCGCGATCAGGAATGGCATCAAGCGCGCCTCCGAGACCCTGCGCAACCTCGACTGGTTCGAGATGACCCAGGTGCGCGGACATATCGTCGACGGCGAAATCGACCACTACCAAGTCGGCCTGAAGGTCGGATTCCGGCTTGAGGACGCCGATTGACACCTCTCCCGTGTACGTATCCCGGCGAGTCCCGGCACTACTAGGGAGTCGCCTTCCTTAGTCGCTCCTGAGGGTCCATGATGATCCGCCGTCGGACCACGACGGAGCGTACGGAGGGATGACGCATGGGGCTGCGCGCTGGACAGGGCGTATTGCGCCGTAAACCGATCGAACACATTCAAGAGGCGGAAGGCACCGCGAGCGAACAGCTCACCCGGGCGCTCGGTCTGTGGCAGCTGACGGCCATCGGCGTCGGCGGCATCATCGGCGCGGGAATCTTCACGCTGGCCGGCACCGTCGCGAACGGGAAGGCCGGGCCCGCGGTCCTGATCTCCTTCCTCGTCGCGGGCATCGCGAGCGCCGCGGCAGCGTTCTCGTACGCCGAATTCGCCGGGCTGATCCCGAAGGCGGGCTCGGCCTACACCTACGGCTATGCCGTCCTCGGTGAGGTGGCGGGCTGGTTCATCGGCTGGGACCTGCTGCTGGAGTACACCGCGATCGTGGCGGTGGTCGCGATCGGCATCTCCGGCTACTTCGGCTTTCTGCTCAGCGAGCTGGGCGTCGATCTGCCCGCCTGGATGCTCGGCGCACCGGGAACGGGCCCGGGGCACCGGGTGGACCTCTTCGCCGCGGTGCTCTGTCTGCTGATCGCCTATCTGCTGACGCTGGGCATCAAGAACGCCGCACGTTTCGAGACGATCGTGGTGGGCCTGAAGGTCCTGGTGGTCATCATCGTGATCGCGGTCGGCTTCTTCCACATCAAGACCTCGAACTACCACCCGTTCTTCCCGTTCGGGGTGAGCGGCGCCTTCACCGGCGCGGCCACCGTCTTCTTCGCCGTCTTCGGCTATGACGCGATGAGCACCGCGGCCGAGGAGTCCAAGGACGCCCAGCGCCATATGCCGAAGGCGATCATGTACTCGCTGGCCGTCTCGATGGTGCTGTACGTCCTGGCCTGCCTGGTGCTGACGGGTATGCAGAACTACAAGGACATCGACCCGGAGAGCGGCTTCTCGTCGGCGTTCAAGTCGGTGGGCCTCGGCAGCCTGGCGGATGTCATCGCGGTCGGCGCGATCATCGGCATTCTGACGGTCATGTTCACCTTCATGCTCGGTGTGACCCGGGTGTGGTTCTCGATGAGCCGGGACGGTCTGCTGCCCAAGTGGTTCGCCAAGACCAGCCCCAAACACCATGTGCCGACCCGGGTGACCTGGATCGTCGGCTTCGCCTCCGCGGCCATCGCGGGCTTCCTGCCGATCGGCGAGGCCGCCGAACTGACCAACATCGGCATCCTGCTCGCCTTCGCGGTGGTCTGCGTCGCGGTGATCGTGCTCCGCTACAAGCGTCCCGATCTGCCGCGGACGTTCCGTACGCCGGGGATGCCGGTGGTCCCGGCCATCGGGGTGTGCTTCTCGATCTGGCTGATCACGTTCCTGGCCTGGCAGACCTGGGTGCGGTTCGCGGTGTGGTTCCTGGTCGGCATGATCATTTACCTCGCGTACTCCTACCGCCACTCGAACCTGGCACAGGCGGACCGGGAAAGCGCCGGCGGGGAGAGCGGCGGGAAACGGCTGTGAGCCGCGCCCGCTGACGGCGGGGACCGGCAGGACTTCGTCCACCGGTCCCCGCCGTGCTCCCGAAGCCGTCCCCGGGAAGCGGTTTTTCGGAATCAGAAGACGAACGGTCCCGGGGACTGCGGCGAGGTGGCGTTGCAGGTGGCCGTGATACCGAACACCACGACCTTCAGGGACGTGGCCTCCAGGCTGTCGCCCGCGGCGACCGTGCCGTTGAGCGGACCGGTGGAGACTTCGCTGCCGGCGGGTATCGCCGGGTTGGAGCTGCCGCTGAACTCCGTGGTCCCGGAGCCGTTCTTGGTGAGGGTGAGCGTGGAGCTGACCGAGTTCGCTCCGACGTCTATCGGGGAGGTGATCGCCGACGTGGAAAGGCTGATGGTCGCGGCCGTGCCGTCCTGGGTCGCGGTCAGCGTCGCCGTTCCGGAACCAAAACTCCCGCAGTCGAACGAGACGGTGGCGGTGTCGGGGGTCACCGCGGTCGCGGCCGGTGCCATCGCGAGCGTGCCCGCGACGGCGACCGCAACGCCAAGTGCCGTACCAAATCCGCGCGTGCCTGATCTGAGGTGTCTCATGGGGGTACCGCCTTCTTGAGGGGGGTGCAGGCTCATGGCACCGGGCCGTCGAGGGGTACGCGAGGGAACGACCGGCGGCCACGCGGGGGCCGCGGTCGGACCCCGTGCCGGACCACCGTCCAGATCTGACGGTTGGTCAGCGACCTGAATCGCTGACCATTGAGGCACGCGCCCCTGAAGAGAGCAAGGCGGACTCCTCATGATTTTTGACGTGTCTGCATCACATCGCCCCGGGACGGCGCAGGCGGCGGGGACGCCTCGGGCAGTGCCGAGGCCGCGCTTGCTGCTGCCGAGGGCAGCGGGCACCGGCGGCCCCGGCCGGCTGCTCCCCGTCAGGCGAACTGGCCGGGCTGGTAGTCCCCGGCGGGCTGCTGGATGATGACGTTCCCGCGGTTGAAGGCGTTGATGACGGCGATGGTGCACACCAGGGCGGCGAGCTGCTCCTCGTCGTAGTGCTTGGCGGCCTGCGCCCAGGCCTCGTCCGTGACGCCGCCGGCCGCGTCGGCGATACGGGTGCCCTGCTCCGTCAGCTCCAAGGCGGCGCGCTCGGCATCGGTGAACACCGTGGCCTCCCGCCAGGCCGCGACCAGGTGGAGACGCACCGCGGTCTCCCCGGCGGCTGCGGCGTCCTTGGTGTGCATGTCGACGCAGCCGGCGCAGCCGTTGATCTGGCTGGCGCGGAGCTTCACCAGTTCCTGCGTCGCGAACGGCAGCGTCGAGTCCGCAAGCGCCTTGCCCGCGGCGATGAGGTGCTTCATGGTCTTGGCGGCGACCGGGCCGGCCATGAGGTCCAACCGAGCGTTCATGCTGCACTCCTGTGTCGTGGTTGCTGATCACCTCCTTGGACGGGACGGCTGGGCGGGATGTGACATGAACGGAGGCGACAGGGACGGATATGACGCGCCTCTCCCCTGTCGCACGCGCAGCGGCGCGCGGATGCACGACGATGTTCCGTACCGCTGCCGCGGCGCCGTACCGCTCACCCGGTCCCCGACACCTGGCTGCCCTGATTGCGGAGCCCGGACCCCGGGCCCCGGACCGCGTCGTCTTCGTCACTCTCGGGACATCGGCCGCACGGCCAGAATGGCGCGGTACGCAGGATGACACGGATGCGTCGGGGTGGCAGCTTCGCCAGAAGGAACGCCAGCACCACGGCAGCGCGCGCCATGAGACGGCAGCTCAGCTCCGGCCGGCCACCCCGTTCCAGGACTTGGCTCACGAGACCACCAGAGCCTCTTCGGTGAGCTGGTCGAGGAGGCGCTTGACGCCGTGGGATGCCTCCTCCGGCGTCACCGGATACGTTCGCGCCAGGTTCGCTGCAACCCGTTCGACGCTCGACCCGGCCATCAGTTCCTTGGGAATGATCGCGCCGGTGCGATTGACTTGAAAGTACCGCCCGGTGCGCTCGTCCAGCAGCACTGTGCGCCCCCAGTTGCCCCCGCTCCCGTGCCGCGTGCACCGCGAGCACGACGACGACTGCCTGCGCGATCCGGGTCCGGACGGTGGCCGCTCCCTCCCCACCCGGCACGTCCCGGCCCCTTCTCCCACGCGCGAGGTCCTTCCCGCCTCGCGACGGGGGCCGGGCGGGCCGGAGTTACCGCCGCGCCACCTCTTGACGCGCACCTGACCGGCGCCAAGAATGAGCGCGCTCTGACAACGTTGTCGGCCCCTGAGGCCGTGTGCGGCTCCCGCATGCTCCGGCGGGCCGCTCGGCGACCCGATCCCGGAGGTCTGGATCCATGGCATGGCTCAATCGCACCCGGCTGCGCACCGCGGGCGCGGTACTGGCGGCCGCGCTCATCGGGGGCGCGCTCGCGGCCCCCGCCGCGCAGGCCGAGCCGCCCGGCGGCCCCCTCACCGACCTGGTCAACCCGTTCATCGGCAGCCGGAACGACGGCAACACCTACCCGGGCGCGGCCGTACCGTTCGGCATGGTGCAGCTCTCCCCCGACACCGGCCACACCACCGGGTACGGCTATGACGACGACCACATCCGCGGCTTCAGTTCGGTGCACATCTCCGGCGTCGGCTGCGGGCTCGGCGGCGATCTGCCGGTGCTGCCCACCACGGGCGACATCACCGAGACCGACTATGCGAAGTACGCGGCCGCCTACCGCCACGACGACGAGTCGGCCCGGCCCGGCTACTACCGCGTCGGCCTGAAGTCCTACGGCGGCATCACCGCCGAGCTGACCGCCACCGCCCGCACCGGCAGACAGCGCTACACCTTCCCGGCCACCGACAAGGCCAATGTGCTGCTCAACACGGGCCAGTCGCTGCACAAGAACGTCTCCACGCGGGTCGAGGTGCTCGACTCCCGCACCATCCGGACCGCCCTCACCGGCCGCGGCTTCTGCCAGGACACCAAGCCGTACACCGTCTACGCCCTCACCCGCTTCGACCGGCCGTTCGCGTCGTACGGCACCTGGGACGGCGACAAGGTGACGGCCGGCTCCAAGGACTCCACCGCCACCGGCCGGCACGGCGCCTATGCCCGTTTCGACACCCGCAAGGACCGGACCGTCGAGGCGACCACCGCGCTCAGCTATGTGGACGCGGCGGGCGCGGCCCGCAATCTGCGGGCCGAGGGCGGCGGTTCCTTCGACCGTACGAAGGCCGCTGCCGACGCCGCATGGGAGCGGCGGCTGGGCCTGGTGAAGGCCCAGGGCGGCGACAAGCCCCTGCGCCGCACCTTCTACTCCTCCCTCTACCGGTCCTTCCTCGCGCCGAACATCGGCAGCGACGTGGACGGCCGCTACACCGGCTGGGACCAGAAGACCCATCGCGCCAGGGGCTTCACGTACTACCAGAACTGGTCGTTGTGGGACACCTACCGCACCCAGGCGCAGCTGCTGGCGCTGCTGGCGCCGCACGAATCCCGCGATATGGCGCTGTCGGTGCTGCGGATCGACAAGGAGAGCGGCTGGCTGCCCAAGTGGGGCTACGGCACGGTCGAGACGAACATCATGACCGGCGATCCGGTCACTCCGTTCCTCACCAACGCCTATCAGCAGGGGCTGTTGCGGGGCCATGAGGAGGAGGCGTACGCGGCGCTGAAGAAGAACGCCGACGGAGTCCCGCCGGCCGATTCGCCGGCCGTCGGGCGGGAGGCCGACGCGCAGTATCTGAAGGACGGCTTCGCCCCGTACCTCAAGGGCCGCCCGCACACCAAGCCCGGCGACTCCGACTTCGACCACGGCGCCTCGGCCACCCTCGAATACGCCCTCTCCGACGCGATGCTGGCGCAGATGGCACGCGATCTCGGGCACGGCGAGGACGCCGAGCGGTATGCGGCCCGCGCGCAGAACTACCGCAGGATCTTCGACAGTTCGACCGGCTTCTTCCGGGCCCGCGACGGGAAGGGCGCCTTCACCGGGCCCGCCGACCCGGCCAAGAGCGAAGGCTTTCACGAGGGCACGTCCTGGCAGTACCAGTGGCTGGTTCCGCAGGACCTGCCGGGGATGCTGAAGCTGATCGGCGGCAAGGACAAGGCAGATGAGCGGCTGGATTCCTTCTTCGCCTACCAGAAGCTGCTGAAGGACCCGGAGAAGACGGCCCGCGAGGTGTGGGTCAACGGCCCGTACGACTACTACAACGCGGACAAGTACAACCCGCAGAACGAGCCCGATCTCATCGCGCCGTACACCTATCTCTCCACCGGGCGCCCCTGGAAGACGACGGACGTGGTGCATGCGGCGCTGACCCTGTTCACCGATGCCCCCACCGGTATGACCGGGAACGACGATCTGGGGACGATGTCGGCGTGGATGGTGCTCTCCTCGATCGGGGTGTTCCCTGTGCAGCCGGGCACCGACAGCTGGGGGCTGAGCACTCCGGTCTTCGACCGGGTGGACCTGACGCTGGACCGGCGCTACTACCCGGCCGGGCACTTCACCCTCAGCGCGCCCGGCACGTCGGCCGCCCACCGCTATGTGCAGTCGGTACGTCTGGACGGCGTCGCCCACGACCGGACGTACCTCACCACCGATGAGCTGCGCTCGGGCCGTGAACTGGCCTTCACCGTGGGCACGGAGCCGTCGGACTGGGGCACCGGCGACCATGCCGCGCCGCCGCGGGTGGGCACCTCATCCGCGCACCAGCAGCCCGATCGCCGGCCCTGACACCACCACGGCGGAGAGCAGCGCGGTGACGGCCCGCCCCCGTGAGCCGGTGAGCGACCTGCCCAGCACGGTCCCCCCGGCGGCCAGGAAGAGCTGCCAGCTCACGGAGGCGAGGGTCACGGCGGCCACGAAGGCGGCGGGGCCTGCGAGGCCGGCGGGAGTGCCCGCACCGCCGGCGAGCACGAGCGCGGAGAAGTAGAGGACCGCCCAGGGGTTGATCAACGTCAGTCCCAGGAAGGCGAGATAGGCCCGGCCGGGGCGTCCCAGGACGTCCCGTTCCGGGCCGTCCTGTGTGCCGCGGTTCCGCAGTGCGCGGACGGCGGTCCGTACCGCCATGCCGAGCAGGAGGACGGCGGCGAGCGAGCGCAGCGGACCCGCGACCGGTGCGACGGCACGGGAGAGGGCGGCGCCGCCGGCCACCGCGGCCAGCGCGTAGAGGCCGTCGGCGGTCGCCACCCCGAGCGCCGCCGAAGCACCGACCCGGAACGAGGTCCGGGCGGTGACACTCACCAGCAGCACGGCCAGCGCACCGACCGGAACGGCCAGCGCATAGCCCGCCCAGAGTCCCGGCAGAAAGGCATCGGTCAGTAACTCGGTCATGCCGTCCAGCTTCGGGCGGGGCGAGGATGTGGGTCCATCGAAAGTTTCCGCAGCACACCGTGTGGCAGATCCGTACGATCGCCCCCCTATGCTGCGCGCATGATCGATCCCCGGCTCCAGACCCTGCGCGTCCTGCACGAGCGCGGCACCGTCACCGCGACCGCCGAGGCCCTGCATCTGACGCCGTCGACGGTGTCCCAGCAGCTGCGTCAGCTGTCGGCCCGGCTCGGGCTGGAGCTGCTGGAGCCGGTGGGCCGCAAGGTGCGTCTGACTCCGGCGGCGCTGGCGCTGGTCGAGCACGCCGACGCGCTCTTCGTGCGCTGGGAGGAGGCCCGCGCGGACCTCGCGGGCTACGCGGAGGGAGTGGCCGGGCAGCTGCGCATCACGGGAGTGGCGACGGCGATCACGGGGGTGATCGCACCGGCGGCGGCGCGGCTGCGCGAGGAGCTGCCGCGGCTGGCGGTGGAGATCGGTGAGGATCCGGACGAGAACCGCTTCGAACTGCTGCTGGCCGGCCGGGCGGATATCGCCGTGGTGATTCCCGCGCCGGGCGGCCCTCTCCCGGGCTCCCGGCTTCGCCCGAGCAGGGAGTTGCCCCCGTCGGACGATGCGCGCTTCGTCCAGCAGCCGCTCCTGGAGGAGCCGCAGGATCTGCTGGTGCCGGCCGGCCATCGTTTCGCCGCGCGTGCGGCACAGGGGGTGGCGCTGACGGAGGCGGGCGCGGAGAGCTGGATCCGCGCCGGCGATCCGGCCGATCAGCATCAGCTGCTGCTGAGCGCCTGTGCCACGGCGGGGTTCACCCCGCGGGTGCGCCATCACGCGGTCGACTGGTACGCGGTCGCGGCCCTGGTCGCGCACGGCTTCGGGATCTGTCTGGTGCCGAGGCTGGCGCCGGTGCCGCAGCGGTACCCCGTCGTTCGGGTGCCGCTGCGCGGGGAACCCCTCCCCCTGCGGCGGTTCGTGGCGGCCGTGCGCCGCGGCAGCGAGCGGCAACCCCCGATCGCCCGCGGGCTGGCGGCGCTGCGCGCGGCCGCGGGCGAACGGGAGGCGAAGGGGGTGTGAGGATGGGCCGGGTGGGGACGTCAGTCCTGGAGGGCGGCCCAGAACTCGTCGAAGGACATCCGGCCGTCACTGTCGGTGTCCTTGGCCTTGATGACCGCCTCGGCGACCGGGCCGGTGACGTACGGGTCGCCCATCTCGGCCATCGCGTGCTTGAACTCCTCCGGCGTGACCTGGCCGTCGCCGTCCGCGTCGAACCGGTCGAACGCCGCCCTGGCCTTCTCTATGTCTGCCATGAGAGGTGCCCCCTTCGTGGTGCTGCGCAGTGCTGCGCGGTGCTGTTGCCTGGTGATCTGACCTGCGTACATTAGCGGACCGTCAAGAGGCGTCCGGCCGCGCCCTCCGCCGGGCCAGGTAGGGCGCGGTACGGCTGTCCGGTGCCGCCGCGACCTCGGCCGGGGTGCCCGCCGCCACGATCCGGCCGCCGTCCGCACCACCGCCGGGGCCGAGGTCGATGACGTGGTCGGCGCCGGCGACCACCCCCATGTCGTGCTCGACGACCACGACGGTGTGGCCGGCGTCGACCAGGCCGTGCAGCTGGTGCAGCAGCACCTCGGTGTCGGCGGGGTGCAGTCCGGTGGTGGGCTCGTCGAGGAGGTAGAGGGTGTGGCCGCGGCGGGTCCGCTGGAGTTCGGTGGCGAGCTTGATGCGCTGTGCCTCGCCGCCGGAAAGTTCGGTCGCGGGCTGGCCGAGCCGCAGATAGCCGAGGCCCACGTCATGGAGGGTGCGCAGGCTGCGGGCGGCCGCGGGGACATCGGCTAGGAACTCGGCGGCGGCGTCGACGGTCATCGCCAGCACGTCGGCGACGGTCCGGTCCCGGTAGGTGATCTGGAGGGTCTCGGGGTTGTAGCGGGCGCCGTGGCAGGCGGTGCAGGGGGCGTACGTACCGGGCAGGAAGAGGAGTTCCACGGCCACGAAGCCCTCGCCCTGGCAGGTCTCGCAGCGGCCGGCGGCGACGTTGAAGGAGAACCGTCCCGCCGTGTAGCCGCGGGCGCGGGCCTCGTCGGTGGCGGCGAAGACCTTGCGTACCGCGTCGAACATCCCGGTGTAGGTGGCGAGGTTGGAGCGCGGGGTCCGGCCGATCGGCTTCTGGTCGACGCGTACCAGCCGGTCGACCGCCTCCAGGCCCTCGACGCCGGTGAGTTGCGCCCGTGCCATCGGTCCGGTGCCGGTGCCGCCCCCGTCGGCGGCGTCCTGCTCCTCGCCCGCGCCGAGGTGGTCCCGTACGGCTTCCGCGAGGACACGGGTGACCAGGGTCGATTTGCCCGATCCCGAGACGCCGGTGACGGCGGTGAAGACGCCGAGCGGGAAGGTCGCGTCCAGGCCGCGCAGATTGTGCAGGGTGGCCCCGCGCAGGGTGAGTGTGCCCGAGGGGCTGCGCACGGTGCGCTCGGCGGGCGGTGCGGTGTCGAAGAGGAAGCGGCGGGTGGCGGAGTCGGCGGCGTCCGCGAGCGCGGCGACGGGGCCGCTGTGCAGCACCTGTCCGCCGTGTTCCCCGGCGTGCGGGCCGACGTCCACGATCCAGTCGGCGCGGCGCACCACGTCCATGTCGTGCTCGACGACGAACAGCGAGTTGCCCGCTTCCTTGAGCCGGCCCAGCACCGTGAGCAGCGACTCCGTGTCGGCGGGGTGGAGGCCGGCGGACGGCTCGTCCAGGACGTAGACGACGCCGAAGAGGCCGGAGCGCAGCTGAGTGGCGAGCCGCAGCCGCTGGAGTTCACCGGCGGACAGGGTGGGCGAGGGCCGGTCCATGCTCAGATAGCCCAGGCCGAGTTCGGAGAGGACCTCGATACGGGCCACCAGGTCGCGGGCCAGCACCGGCGCCACCTCGTCATCCGCCCGCCCGGCGGTGGGCCGCAGCAGCTGCGCGAGGGCGCTCAGCGGGCGGCCCGCGAGGGTGGCGATGTCATGGCCCTCGAAGGTGACGGCCAGTGCCTCCGGGCGCAGCCGCCGTCCGTGGCACACCGGGCAGGGCTCGGCGACCATGAACCCCTGGACGCGTCCCCGCAGCGTCTCGCTCTTGGAGTCGGCGAAGGTGTGCAGCACATAGCGTCTGGCGCTCATGTACTGGCCCTTGTAGGGGCGTTGGATCCGGCCCACGTCGCGGACCGGGTGCACGGTGACGACCGGCTGTTCGTCGGTGAACAGGATCCAGTCCCGGTCGGCCTGCGGCAGCTCGTGCCAGGGCCGGTCGATGTCGTATCCGAGGGCGGCGAGGATGTCGCGGAGGTTCTTGCCCTGCCAGGCGCCGGGCCAGGCGGCGACGGCACCCTCGCGGAGGGACAGCGAGGGGTCGGGGACCAGTGATTCCTCGGTGACGCGGTGAACGGTCCCCAGGCCGTGACATTCCGGGCAGGCCCCGGCCGCGGTGTTGGGTGAGAACGCGTCGGAATCGAGCCGTTCCGCTACGCCCTCCGGGTAGTCGCCGGCGCGGGAGAAGAGCATGCGCAGGGTGTTGGAGAGGGTGGTGACCGTGCCGACTGAGGAGCGGGAGGTGGGCGCGGAGCGCCGCTGTTCCAGGGCGACGGCGGGCGGCAGCCCGGTGATGTCCTCGACCTTGGGTGCGCCCACCTGGTGGATCATCCGCCGGGCGTAGGGGGCCACCGACTCGAAGTAGCGGCGCTGCGCCTCGGCGTAGAGGGTGCCGAAGGCGAGGGAGGACTTGCCCGACCCGGACACCCCGGTGAACGCGACCAGTGCGTCCCTCGGGATGTCCACATCGATGCTGCGGAGGTTGTGCTCACGGGCGCCGCGCACCCGTACATACGAGTCGGCCATCCCTCCATGATCGGGCACAGTCCTCCCGACCGGGCACAGCCCTCCCCGAGCGGGCAGGTCCTCCCTGACGGGGCCGGTCCTCCCCGGGCGGGCACAGTCCTCCCCGTCCAGGCCGGTCCTCCCCGGCCGGCCACGGTCAGCCGGCCGCCGTGGTGGCATGGATCCGCCGGCATGCCTCCTCCCAGGGCAGCGGTGTGGCGATGACCGCACGCGGCGCCCGGACCTGGCGGGGCGGCAGTCCGGCCGCGAGCACGCCGACGGCGCTGCCGTCCCGGCCGTAGAGCGCGAGGGCGCGGCGCTCCGCCCGGACCGGGACCGTGGTCTCGATCCGGTCGGCGCCCGCGGCCCCTTTCCCACAGCCGGACCCACGGCGGGTGCTCCGCGAACGCTACGTGCGGGTGGCCGACGCGCTGGGCGAGGACCCCACACGGTTGCTCGCCTGGTCGGTGGCGCGCGGCGTGGAGAGCGCCCTGTGGAGCGCCGACCACGATGATGAGGCGGGTGGGGCAGAGGAGTTGGCAGAGGCCCAGTTGCTGGCGGGCCTGGCCGGTGCTGCTCTCTGAGCCAGGGCTTCGGCGTAGTCGGATGGCGTCCGGTTCACGACGGTCTGTCGGGTGGGAAGCCCTGGGAGTAAGACAGTGTCGGTGTGTGGTCTCAGCCCCGGATCCCGAACTGGAGAAGAGGTACCACGCGTCACGAACGGGGACGTGCATCTGCTGGATCCGCTGGCCCCGACTTTACGTCGTGATCGAAGGCGTCCGGTACGAGGTCGAACCCGCCATAGCCGACAGTCCGGTCAGCGCGCTGTCCCGCGCCTGGTGCGCTGACTGTGGGGGCCGAATGCATGTACCCCTTCCGGTGCGTCACGGTGCAGAACCGTGCTGTAGGACGTGCGGGGTTTGCTGGCTGTGTGAGACATCCCTCTCCCGTCGTCGTGGCGCTGGTGGCCTGGGAAGGTTGACCATGTGGTCATGACCTCCTCGCCCCGCCCGCCGCACGTCGGTGGCCGACCGGATCCGATAGGCGGGACTACCGCGCTCGGTGGAGAGTCCGCTCCCGCCCGCGGGTACCTGCTGGACAACGCGCGCGCCGAGGCGGGCGAGCGATTCGTCTGGCTGGCCGAGCTGTTCGACGGTGTGACGCGCGGGCACTTCGATCGACTGGGGGTCAGGGCCGGCTCGCGCTGCTGGGAAGTGGGGGCCGGTGGCCCCGGTATCCCGGAGGCGCTCGCGACGGCCGTCGGTCCGACCGGGCACGTGCTGGCCACAGACATCGACCCGTCGTGGCTGAAGGCAGGCGACGGGTACGAGGTGCGCCGGCACGACGTCGCCGCTGACCCGCCCCCGGAGCCGGGGACGTTCGATCTGGTGCACGCCCGGCTCGTGCTGGTCCATGTACCCGACCGGGCTCGCGCGTTGGCCACGATGGCGGCAGCGCTACGGCCCGGCGGCTGGCTGCTGGTCGAGGACGCCGATACCGCTCTGCAGCCACTGGCATGCCTGGACGACAGCGGCCCTGCGCAGCGGCGGGCCAACCGGCTGCGCGACGCGGTCCGGGAGCTGCTGACGCGCCGCGGCGCGGACCTGCGCTACGGCCGGACACTGCCGCGGGCATTGCGTGAGGCCGGCTTGGTAGATGTCGCCGCGGCGGGCTCCTTCCCGGTCGGCGGGCTGGCCTGCGACCGGCTGGAGGCGGCGACCATCCGGCACGTGCGCGGCGAGCTGCTCGCGGCCGGCCTGGCCGACGACGCCGAGATCGACGCGCACCTGGCCGCCATCCACGCGGGCAGACTCGACCTGACACTCGCGCCGCTGATCTCGGCCTGGGGACGCCGTCCAGCCGAGCACCCTCCGGCACTCGGTTAGGTGCGGATCCAGGCGTTGTCCGACCTGCCCACAGCACTGTTCGTCGAGGGAGGCCAGGCAGCTCGCGCAGGTGCGCGCTGCGCGTCACCGGAGGCACCACCAACATCGCCGCAGCCCTCCGCCCCAACGCCCGCGACCCACGCCGCCCACTCGCCCTGCTCGGACTCACGTGATCACAAAACGCACATCACACGACTACGCCGAAGCCCTGCCCTCTGAGCGGGCACCGCGCGGCCTCGCTTGCCCGCACGCCCCCTCTGACACGGAGCGAGCAGGATTCCCCGCCGACCGGCACCTGGTCAGCGTCCAAGGCGGTCGCTCCACGGGTGCCGGCCGTATGCCTCCTCGATGGATTCTGCGAGCCATTGCCTCTGGGCGTCATCCAGTACAGGCAGAGCAGTTGCGAAGTCCAGCTCGTCCTTGGGCCGGGGCTCACCGGCTTTGTAGAACAGCTGCACTTCCGGTACGAGGTAGGGGGTGCCCTCCCCGGAGAGCGCACCCACCCGGGCAAGAGCGCGCCGCACGCCGCTGTTCCTCCGCGAAACCCATTCGGCGCCCTCGGCCTCGTCGAACATGATCTGAATCCGCCAGGGCTCCGACGTTCCTGGGCGGCACCAGACGTCGTGGACGTCCATCGGCAGGATCTCGCCACGGCCCCAGGGACGAAGCGTGCCGGGTGGATCTGCCGCCCACCATTCCCAGGAGGGCAGCGCTTCCTGGGCCGCCAGTTGATTGCGCCGCAGCAGTAGAACATCGATGTCGGCGTGCTCTCGGAATGCGTGCCCCACGGCGAGTTCGATCGCGTGGCCGCCCGCAATCCACCAGGGAATACGAACCGGAACCTGCGAGAAAAGGGCAACCACGTCGGACAGGGGCGCCGGTTCCCATGGGCCCCATGCAGTCTCGGTGCGCGTCATGCTGCCATCTTTGCCGAATCGGCACGCTCGCTTCAGATCAAGTTCGGTGACGGTACGGCGAGGTGCCGGAAGTAGACGTTGTCGGTCGCTCCCGACCAGACGCTGTCGTCCAGGAGGCCGATGCTGATGTGGGTGTCGCGGGCGCCGTGCCAACTCAGATGGGCGAAGACCACGCACTCGACTTCGTCGTCCGCATCCGGAACGGCGACCTTTCCCCAGGTTTTGACCGGCACGCCGTCCGTTGCGGAGGAGAAGTCGTAGGCATAGACGTGCTTTCTGTCGTTGGCCGCCTCTTCGTAGTCGGAGGCCAGGTAGAGATTTCTCCCGCCGTTGCCGAAGGTGCCGCCCTGGATGGCGTACACCTTGCTCGGAAGCGGGATCTCCTTCTTGAGCCTTCCGGTGTCCCGGTCGTACCCCCAGATGCGGTCGACTTCCTTGTCGATGTCCGTGTGCTCCGGACTTCCGAAGACTGAGCTGTAGACCAGTCCGTCACGCGGATTGAACGCCATCCACGGGAACTTCCACCGCTGGGGTGCGTGGGATCCCGGTGTGCGTCCGGCAAGCGGAACGATCCCTGCCGTACTCAGGCCGGTGGTCACCTTCCAGATCAGCTCCGGTTCGTCCCCCTCGACCGGAACGTAGATCTGACGTCGCTGAGGGTCGTATGTCGGCGCGCCTATGTGACCGCTGCCGGAGGGCGCGGACAGGCTCGCATACGTGGTCCGGAAGTCCAGGGACAGCTTGTGGAGGCGCTGGCTGTCCTCGGCATTGGACACGATGTACCAGTACGTGCCGTCCGTGCACATGCCCTGGAACTGATCGGTCCAACCGGCCTCATGGCTGCTGGATTTCGCGTGCGCCCATTCCGATATCCTCGGATTCGACGGCACATTCCCTACCGGAGTCGCAGCGGCGGTTCGCTCCATGCCGCCCAGCGCGGAGACCGCCAGGGCGCCTGCGCCGGCCTTACCGGACGCCTTCAATATGTCGCGGCGGTTCCATGACATCTTTTCCCCATCCCCTCTTTGCCCCACCCGTCGGTGCATGCTTTGCATGACGGAGGGAAAGTCAGTTGCTTGTTGCTTTTACCTGTTGGCCTTTCAGGCCCAGCCCGCTGTCGTGAGGGCGGTCTCGATGCCCCTCGCCGTGGTGGTGCGGCTCAGCGTAGGCCGGTCAGCGGTTTCCGCCGTCGGCATGACGCTTCCCGTGCCGGCAGTCATGGGCGGCCGCCGTACGTGAGGGAAAGCGCGCGGGGGCTTCCATGGGCGCAATGTGGGCGCCGTGCGCAGGAGAGCGTTCGTCCGGCGAATTCTGGATCGCGGGTGGTGGCGCCGCGGGGCCTCCCCACCGCCCCGGCCTGGACGGATTCCGGGAATTCAGCGTCCACTTGTCCCTGGCCGAGCTGGGAACCGTCACCCTGGGGTGAGGGAGGGCACTGGGCCCGCCCCTCAGTCCCCTCCCCCAGCGCATGCGTCGCGAACAGCCCTGGGCGCAGACCGGATCCTGGGCGCAGTCGCCAGGATGCCGGGCCCTGGAATTGAGTAGCCGATACTTCAAGCGGCCAGGGTTACGCGGGGTGGCGGTGGTGCCCAATTCCCGCTCTGGGGCGTGCGTGGGGAGCCGTGGCCCCGCCCCCGGGCCTCGACCCCCGACCCCGCCCCGCCCCGACACCGCCCCTCAGGCGACCTCGATGCCGTACTCCTGTACCAGCGCTTCCAGGCCGCCGGGGAAGCCCTTGCCGCCGATCACGAAGTCCCAGTCGCCGCCCGCGCGTTGCCGGAACGAGCCGAGCACCAGCGCGGTCTCGCCGCGCCGCCCGTCCGAGACCTCCAGCTGCCCCAGCTCCTCCCCCGACGCGTCCAGCAGCCGGATGCGGGCATCGGTGAAACCGGAGAGATCGGCGTCGGGGTTGACCTGGGGGTCGATCGCCGCGACGAGGATCAGCCGGTCGGCATCCGGCGGCAGCGACTCGAACCGCACCTGCATCGCGGCCCGGTCAGGCGCGAAGCCGGGCAGCATCCGGACCGAACCATCCGGATTGCGCGGGTTGTTGTAGAAGACGAAGTGATCGTCGCTGAGCACGCTGGTCCCCTTGCACACCAGGGCACAGACATCGAGGGCGACCTCGCCCGACCAGTTCATGCCGAGGATGTTGTGGTCCGGCGCTTCATCGGCGGTGGCGGGGCCGGACGGGGCGTCCGGGCCGAGCCGTCCGCGCAGCCCGTAGCGGCCGAGCAGATCGACGAGTTCGGGGCCGGCGATGAGGCTGAGCGGCTTGCCGTTGGCGAAGGTGTGGGCGCCGGGGCCGAACCGGGAGGTCGTCACCAGCACCCCCTTGTTGGCGCCTTCCGCCTGGACCGTGCCGTAGAGGTCGCGGACGGCGGTCGGCGGGACGGTGTTGCGGTAGCGCTTGACCTGGACAATGATCTTGCCGCCGCGGATCGGATCGGGGTCCAGTGCGTCGACATCGACCCCACCGTCGCCCGAGCGCTGGGTGGTCACGGCCTGCATGCCCATGGCACGGAACAGCTCGGCGATCAGATTCTCGAAGGCGATCGGATCCATCTCGTAGAGGTCCGGCTCGCTGTCCGTGCCGTGCGAGACGACCCCGCCGCCGACATCGGCCGGAAGGCGCCCCGGGCGCACGGCGGTCCGCTGGTCGGGGCGGGCGGCGAGCTGTCCGCGCAGCCCGTCGGTCAGACACTCCACCGCGCCGACCTGTTCGAGACGGAAGGTGTCGAAGGCGCTGCGGGACGCCATGACGGTCGCGAGATACACCTGGGCCGGGCGGCCGGTCACCGGGTCCACGTCGTCCACGAATCCGTTCAGCGCCACCGATTCCAGCGTGCCGTACGCATCGGCGGCGAAGAGATCACGCAGCACCAGCAGCACGCTCTGGGCCAGCACTTCGCGGTAGAGCGCCCGGCGCTGCGCGGCCGGCCGGGCGGTCTCCTTCTCCTGGTCGGCGGTGGGCATGTACCGGACGGACTTGGTCTCCGGGACGATGTCGTAGCCGGGGAGTTCCCAGTCCAGGACGAGTTGGCGGGCCGTGGGGTCGTAGGCGGCCGCGATCTGCCGGGGGAAGCCCTCCGGCCAGGCCGTGGAGGAGTACAGCGCGGCGGAGAAGTACTCGACGGCCGCGTCCGCGTCGCCGCCGCGCAGGCCGGAGAGCAACTCCTCGATACCGGAGTTGTGCTGCCGGATCCCGGTCAGGGTGCCCGCGGCCCATTGGTCGTACTGCTGCCGGTAGGCGGCGAGTTGGGCCTGCCGCCGGCTCTCCGCCGCCTGCGCGGTGTACCAGTCCTGTTCGTAGCGTGCGCGGGCCTCTTCCTGGGCACGGTCGCGGCGGGCGCCGAGGTGCCAGCCGCCCGTCGACGCCTCATAGCGCGCCGGGTCGGGCATCGGTACCGGGGCGGCGAGGGCGCCGGGCGCGAACTCCTCTATCTGCTCGGTGCGCCGCAGCGCGGCGGCGGAGAACGCGGGGGCGCGGCAGCCGTCGGCGAGGAGACCGGTCAGTGCGGCGATGCGGGCGTCCAGTTCCTCGGTGCGGCGGCGGGCGTCGGCCTCGCGTTGCTGCCGGTAGGCCGCCTGCCGCTCGCGGTGCATCCGCGCCATGGCGCGTTCGGCGTCCCGTGCCTGCCGTTCCTGGTCGCGCTGCTGCTGGGCTCGCGCGCGGCGCTGGGCTTCCTGCTGACGCTGCTGCTGACGCTGCGCCTCGGCCCAGACGGCCATTAATCCATGGGAACGGCGGCTCATATCGCTCTGTGTCCTCCCCCGGGGCGGCTGCCCCCCAAACCCTGTGGAAGCGGCTTCACCTGCGCTGTTGGTGAGACTTTAGCGGGGGAGCGAGAGGCCGGTCACGGTCGGGGGCGAAGATTCCGCCCCCTTCGCACGGTGCGTGCAAGCGTCCGTTCCGTAAGGGTTCCTGGCGCTGTGCGGCCTCCGCTGCGGACCTGTCTCGCAGGTCATCCGGCCACGGAGATGGACCGCCGACCGGCGGCCTCGCACGTCATCCGGCCACCGCTGCGGACCGGCCGCGTACCTCATCCGGCCACGGCTGCGGACCCGCGCGCTTGGCGTCAGCCGGCCGCCGCTGCCGACTCGCCCTGGGCATCAGCCGGCCGCCGCCCGCAGCTTCGCCGCCGTCACGGCCGGGTCGTAGCCGTCGGGAACTCCCGGCACCAGCACCACATCAGCGTCGATGTGCCGGGTGCGCAGCGGGAGGATCTCCTTGTAGGCGGGCGAGTCGTACCAGTCGCGGGCCCGCGCCAGGTCGGGGAAGGCGATGACGACAACGAACCCGGGCCAGGTGCCTTCTCTGACCTCCACCTCGGAACCGTGGACGAGGAAGTGGCCGCCGAAGGGGTCCAGGGTCGGCTGGATCTTCTCGATGTATGCGAAGACCTCCGGGTGCGGGGCGGCGGGGCGGAGGTGAGCGATGGCGTATGCGGTCATGGGACTGCCTCTCCGGGACAGGCGGCTGGTGCGTCGGCATCCACGTTTCCAGCCGTCGCCGCACGGGGCGATTACCTCCGGAGTAAGGGAGTAAGGCGGCACCGGGCGGGGCGCCGGCCGGCGGCGACCAGGTGCCGCGGTGAGCGCTCTCCGGCCGTCTCTTGTCGTACCCTGCTTGTAGGTTTGTCCGGGTGAACCGTACGGATCGTCTCTACGCCCTGGTCGAGGAACTGCGGGCCGTCGCGCCTCGCCCGCGAAGCGCGCGCTGGCTGGCCGGTCATTTCGAGGTCAGCGTGCGCACGGTCGAACGGGACATCAACGCGCTTCAGCAGTCAGGAGTGCCGATCTATGCCGAGCCCGGCCGCACGGGCGGCTACTGCCTCGACAAGGCGCGCACGCTGCCGCCGGTCAACCTGACGCCCGGCGAGGCCGTCGCGATGGCGGTGGCGCTACGGCAGCTGGAGGGCACGCCGTTCCGGGGGCCCGCGGGCTCCGCGCTGCGCAAGCTGGTCGCGGCGATGCAGGGCGACGATGCCGCCGCGGCCCGCGACCTGGCCGGCCGCATCCACCTGCTCGGCGACGCGGGCACCATACCGTCGGTACCCCGCCTGGTGTCCGACGCGCTGTCCAGCCCCCGCGTCCTGCGCATTGGTTACGGCGACCGCGAGGGTGCCGCCACAATGCGCGAGATCGAACCACTCGGCTACGTCGGCACGGCGACCCACTGGTATCTGGTGGCCTGGTGCCGGCTGCGCGACGCCGTGCGCGCCTTCCGCACCGACCGGATCTCCTCGGTCACGATCACCGCCGAGGTGCCCCCGCCACGCTCACTGCGCGGCGAGGATCTCGACATCCCGTACGGGATCGTCCGTCAACTCACCTTGAGTTGACAGCCGGGCCCCGGCCGACCGGCCCGGCCCACCGAGGGGCGTCGGCCGGCGGCAGCATGGCTCAGGGTTGCGCGAAAGGCGGCTTGAACACCGCGAAGTGGTTGCCGGCCGGGTCGAGCAGATGCGCGAAGGTCACCCCGGCCGGGTTGGACTGCGGCGCGCGCAGGACCTTGCCACCCGCGGCCTCGGCCCGTCGGCACGCAGCCTCGACGTCCTCGACGAGCAGGGTGAACACCGCATAGTTGGGCGTCTTTCCCTTTGTCGCGAAGAGCCCGCCGTGCAGTCCCTGCGCGTCGCCCGTCGTGAAGATCTGGTACGCCGGGTCCGTGCTCTTCGTGTCGTCGTGCGAGAGCGTCCAGCCGAACACGTCACCGTAGAACCGCTCCGCGGCTGCCGGGTCGTCGGTGCCGATCTCGAACCAGCCGATGCCATTGAATCCAGGCATGTCATCCCTCTCGTGTTGCGCCAGGGGTGTCCCGGCTCGTCCTACCTTCGAGGGCGGCGACGACAACCCCCTGTCGGTGTTTCCGCCACTCGACCGGCCGGCTCGAAGCGTGGCGCCGACGGACACGGTCCGCTCGCCGGTACCTCGCCGGTCCTCGTCAATGCCTCGCCGGTCCTCTCCGACGCCTCGCCGACCGCGACGTTCCGTGTGAGGACGGCCGGCCGACGCACCGCCCTCTGGTGCGCCGCCCGGCGGTCCGGTACCTGTCAGCAAGAGTCCCCTCACCCACGCCACGCCCGTCACGCACGTCACGCTTCGTCACGCACGCCACGGAGGGATCCCGCCATGGACGACCTCGTGCACTTCCGGGCCGCCGGCACCAGCCTGGTGCTGGATCTGTCCGGTTCCGGTCTGCCGCGCATCGTGCACTGGGGCGCCGACCTCGGCGCGCTCGCGCCCGGCCGGCTGACCGGGCTGCGCACCGCCGATGTCGCGCAGACCGTCTCCAATGCGCTGGATGTGCCGGTGCCGTTGAGCGTGCTGCCGCAGCAGTCCGGGGGCTGGCTCGGCACCCCGGGCCTCAGCGGGCACCGGGAAAGCTCGGCCGCCGCACCCGCGTTCACGGTGCGCACCAGGTCCGTAGCGGAGGAGAGCCGCCGGCTGACCGTCGAGGCTGCGGACGCGGAGGGCGGCTTGGCGCTCACGCTGGAGACCGGGCTGACCGACGCGGGGCTGGTGCGGCTGCGTGCCGCCGTCACCGACACCGGCGACGACCCGTACCACCTCGCCGAGCTGACCCCCGCCCTGCCGGTGCCCGCGCAGGCCACCGAGCTTCTCGATCTCACCGGCCGCCATCTGCGCGAACGCGCCCCGCGGCGGCATGCGTTCACCCTCGGCACCCGGAGGCGTATGCGTACGTCCTCCAGCGGCTGGACACCCTGCTGCGCGAGCACCGCATCGACTACCTCAAGTGGGACCACAACCGCGACCTCGTGGACGCGGCCGCGCACCTCCAGACGACGGCCGCCTACCGGCTGATGGATCGGCGTCTCGCTGAAGCTCCACTTCGGCCTGGCGCGGACCCGGGCCTGGCTCGCGGAGGTGGCGGCGCTCGACGCGACACTGGCCGCCCTCCCCCGCCCCGCGAGTTCTCCGGCGAGATCGTCGCGGTGGGCGCGGGTGTCACGGAGTTCGCCGAGGGCGACGCGATCGCCGCCGACCCGGCGATCTACTGCGGCTCCTGTCACTTCTGTGCCCTCGGCCGCGGCAACCTCTGTGAGCAGTGGGGCACCATCGGCATCACCGTCGACGGTGCCTGCGCCGAGTACGTCAAGGTGCCGGCGCGCAACTGCTACCGGCTGCCGGAGACCGTCGCGCTCGCCCATGCCCCGCTGATAGAGCCGCTGTCGACCATCGTGCGCGGCTTCGACCTCGTCGCCCCCAAGCTCGGCGACCACTTCCTGATCTACGGCGCGGGCACCATGGGCCTGCTCTACCTCCAGGTCGCCCAACGGGCCGGCGCCGCCTCCGTCTCCGTCGTCGATCTGAACGAGGACCGGCTGGCCGTGGCCCGCAAGCTCGGTGCCGATGCCGTCGCCACCGGCGCGGACGCGCTGGCCGCCGCCCACCCGCGCAGCTGGGAGGTGGTCACCGACTGCACCGGAAACATCCGGGCCATCGAGGACGGGCTGACCCGGCCCGTCCGCGGCGGCACCTTCCAGCAGTTCGGCTGCGCGCCCGACCAGGAGGAGGCGCGGTTCTCGCCGTTCCGCATCTACAACGACGAGATCCGGATCGTCGGCAGCATGGCGATTCTGCACAGCTACGGCCGCGCCGTAGAACTTCTCGGCAAGGGCTTCATCGACTCCGAAACCATGATCACGCACCGCTTCGGACTCGACGAGGACGCCACGGCGCTGGCCACCTTCCAGCAGGGCTCCGGCCGCAAGCTTCAGATCGTCCCGAACGGGCCGCTCACCTGAACCTGACCTCGGCGAGGGCGGCCGCCGCGGCCCGTGGGCCGGGCCCGGCGGGGACGGCCTCGGGCGACGGGTCAGCCGTCGCCCAGCGCCACCACCTCCGTGCCCGCCAGCAGAAAGGCGCCGACGCCGAAGTCGGCGGTGGAGTCGTAGGTGACCGGCTGACTGGATTCCGGCCGGTCGCCGACGTTCTGCACATGGCCGAGGAAGCCGTCGGGGTGCACGGCGGTGTCCACCATCGCGTTCCACGCCCGCGCCACGACCGGGCGATAGCGCTCGCGCGGAACGAGCCCGGCACGCAGCGCATACGCCGTCCCGTAGGTGAAGAAGGCGGTGCCACTGGTCTCCGGACCGGGCAGCTGCGCGGGATCGGCGAGGTTCACATTCCAGAACCCGTCGGACCGCTGGACGGCCCGGAGCGCGGCCAGTTCCCTGACCAGGGTGGCGCGGTAGGCGCGGACCGGGGCGAAGGTGTCGGGGAGGACGGCGAGCACCTTGGCGTGGGCGCCGGCCACCCAGCCGTTGCCACGGGACCACAGGACGGGTCTCCCGTCGGGGGACGAGATGCCGCCGGGCAGGAACCGCTTGTCGCGGTACCACAGGCCGCTGCCGGGGTCGTAGAGGCCGGGGCCGCCCTCGGCGCTCTTGGTGTGGGTGTAGAGCGTGTGCATCGCGTCCCAGTAGGCGGGGTCGGCGCGCAGCGCGCCGAGCCGGGCGAACGGCGGCATCGCCATGTGCAGCGCGTCGTCCCACCACCAGTCGTCGTGCCGCTCGGCCGAGGTGTCGACCATGCGGCGCAGGGAGTCCTCAATGGCGGCGATCTTGGCCGGATCCGGTGCGGTGTCCAGCGCATGGAGATCGAGGTAGGCCTGGCCCGCGCAGTGGTCATCGGCGTGACGGGTGGTGACGCCGTTGTGCAGCCCGTACGCATGGCGCTCCGCCCAGCCGCGCGCATAGGCGAGGTAGCGGGGCTCACGGGTGAGGCGGTGCAGGGCCAGCAGTCCGCTGAAGAAGGTGGCACGGGCCCACTGGTTGTCACCGGGGTCGGCGTGCGCGCCGATCCAGTGGTCGGCGACCCGGCGCAGTACGGCGACGGTCTCGGCACGGGCCGGCAGCCGGTCGGCGCGGCGGCGGCCCGGCGCGGCGGCGGCCCGGCGGGCGGACAGCGCGGCGCCTGCCGTCAGTGCGGCGCCGGTGGCGAGGAATTGCCGACGTTCCATGAACACACCCCTCAGCAACGGAAGTTCACGCATGCGGGCTCAGTACCGTCAGGCCCTGCGTGCACGGACACTCAGTCATTCACGTACGCGAACAACGTTCTTTCATGTGTGTGTAGCGAGGACATCGTGGCAGTCAACTCCCGGATGTGGAAGGGGGGTTCGAGACCCGCACGGCTCGCCACCGGCAACACCCCGGAACGGCTTGCTCCGCGCGGCGCCGCCCGCCGGGACCTCGATTTCCGGCAGCCGGCCCGAAGGCAAGAAACCCGCCTTACCCCTCCGGTATTGCCTGGATGCCTTTATGGCATTACCTTTGACGCCGTGACTACCGGGTCGGCCATGTGCCACGAGCGAGTGAGTTTCCCGGTCACCACGTGACCGCGAGGCGGGCGACCAGAGGCCCGCCCCTCTCCTCCTCCAGTGTTTGCGCGTTCCGCGCATTTTGCCTGCTGCGGAATTTTGCCTGCATGCGCACCGCGCTGCCGGGCACTTTCCGTCTGCACGCACCCTTCCTCTTCCCTCTTTCCGCACCGCGGTCGAGTTCCTGTCGACCCCGGTCCATGCGCCCTGCCCACCGAGCGGTTCTTCGCTCGTCGACCGGGCTCTGCCGCCATGCCCGCGTAAATCCGCGGGCCCCTCTGCCTTCATCCATCCTGGAGAAAACACCGAATATGCCGATCGATTTCAACCGACAGATCATCGAGGAGTTCCGTGCCAACGGCGGACGCGTCGGCGGCCCCTTCGAGGGCGGCCGCCTGCTTCTGCTGACCACCGCCGGCGCACGGTCGGGCGCCCCGCACACCACCCCGCTCGGCTACCTCCCCGACGGCGGCGGACGCGTCCTGGTCATCGCCTCGGCCGCGGGCGCACCGAAGCACCCGGCCTGGTTCCACAATCTGGTCGCCCATCCCCGCGTCACGGTCGAAGCAGGCATCTTCACCTACGAGGCGCAGGCGATTGTTCTGGAGGGCGCCGAACGCGACCGGGCTTTCGCCCGCGCGGCCGAGACCGATCCGGGGTGGTCGGAGTACCAGGCCAAAACGGATCGCATTCTTCCGGTGGTGGCTCTGGAGGAAATCCCCGCCGGTCCGCCGAATATCAGGGCCGACTCACCGGGTGCCGCACTCAAGGCCGTGCACGACGGGTTCCGGCGGGAACTCGCCCTCATCCGCAAGGAAATGGCGGAATCGGGCCCCGGTCTCGGCGTCCAGCTCCGGGTGAATTGCCTGGCCCTCTGCCAGGGGCTGCACAACCACCACACCGGTGAAGATGCCGGAATGTTCCCGATGCTCGGCCGGCATCACCCCGAACTCGCTCCGGCGCTGGAGCGGATGCAGCAGGAACACAAGAAACTCGCGGTCCTCCTCGACGCACTGCAACAGGCCATCTCCGCCGAGGGCGCGGATCCCCGGTCGGTGCTCTCCGAGGTCGAGCGTCTCACGGAGGAGGTGGAGAGGCATCTGGCCTACGAGGAGGAGCAGTTGATCCCGGTCTTCGACGGTTCGGCCTGCTGAACCGAGGCGGCCACGGGCGGGGTGCGGCGTTCAGATCGCACCGTCGTGCCCCGCCCAGTACGGGTCCCGCAGCCGCCGTTTGAAGAGCTTCCCCGACTCGTCGCGCGGCAGCAGCTCCTCGAAGACCACGGCCCGGGGGACCTTGTATCCGGCGAGCCGCTCACGGACATGGGCGCGTACCGCCTCGGCGCTGAGCAGCACGCCGGGTTCGGTCTCCAGATGGGCGGCGAGAACCTCGCCGAACTCCTCGTCGGGGATACCGAAGACGGCCACGTCCCGGATCCCGTCGAGGGCGAGCAGACAGCCCTCGATCTCCGCGGGGTAGATGTTGACGCCCCCGGAGATAACCATGTCGTTCCGGCGGTCGCTGAGGTGGAGATAGCCCTCCGCGTCGAGATGACCGATGTCTCCGATGGTGACGTAGCCGGGCAGGCCCGGGGCTTCCATGGCGACGCGCCGGTCCGGATCGCCCAGGTAGGTGAAGCGGGGCCAGCCGTCACCGGGTTTGAGGTAGATGTCGCCGGTGGCGCCGGCCGGCAGCGGTGTTCCGTCGGGGCCGAGGACCGCGACCCCGCAGGTGCCGGTGGCCCGTCCGACGGTGCCGGGGTGGGCCAGCCACTCCGCGCTGTCGCACCACGTCACGGCACCGGTCTCGCTGCCGCCGTAGTACTCCCGCAGTACCGGCCCCAGCCAGTCGATCATGGCGTGTTTGACATGCGGCGGGCAGGGCGCCGCAGCGTGCACCACGGAGGTGAGCGAGGACAGGTCGTAGCGCTCGCGGATGTCCTTGGGCAGGCGCAGCAGCCGGACGAACATCGTGGGCACGACCTGCACCTGCTCGATGCGGTGCTGTGCGATCAGCCGCAGGAATTCCTCGGCGTCGAAGCGCGGCATGAGGGTGATGTCCAGCCCGGCCGCGAGGGCGAGGACGGCGTGCTGGCTGGGAGAGGCGTGGTAGAGCGGGGCGGGGATGAGCGTACGGCCGCCGGGGGCGACGGCGAAGCGCTCCAGGAACAGCCGCACGCCTTCTTCGAGCTGGTCCGGGGAGACGGGTTCGCGCAGAACTCCCTTGGGCCGCCCGGTGGTTCCGGAGCTGTAGATGACGGTGGGCGGGCGCTCGCCGGCGGCCTGTCCCAGCGGTTCGTAGCCTTCCAGCCACCGGTCGAGCAGCGGGTGTGCCCCTGAGGGCGGTGGTGCGGTGAACCCGCAGGCGGCCGCGACACCGGCGGGAACGGCGGCCTCGACGATCCGTACCCCGTCGGGGAGCACGGCGGTCACCGCGTCCAGCAGGTCGGTGTGCGCAAAGACGGCCTTGCTGCCGCTGTCGGAGAGCACATGCCGTAGGTCGTCATGCCGGAAGTGCCAGTTGACGGGCACCGCCGAGGCGCCCAGCAGGGCGGCCCCGGCGGTGATCTCCAGATGGGCGGGCTCGTTGCGCAGCACCACCGCGATCCGGTCGCCGGGCTCGACTCCCGCGTCCTGGAGCCCGGTGGCGATCCGTGCCGCACGGTCGAGGAAGGACGGATAGTCGCGTTCATGGCCCGCGCAGCGGATCGCCGGAGCACCGGCGACGGATGGGGCGACGGCTTCCATGGTGCCTCCAGTGAGTGGCGACCGGACCGCTCATTGAACCGGCAAGTCCGCTGGTTTTCCAGGGCACTGACTCTGCGTCAAGGTCCTGGGGGCTGTCGGCCGTGTCTATCTCGGCCACCCGTCCCCCACACCTGCTTAGGTCCGAGGTCTCATGGCCCACCACCCGACAACACCCCCAACTTCCGCCAACTTTGCGCAAGGTGCTCCGATGTTTGTCGCGTCCGGGGTCTTCCGGTCCCGGTGCCGGCGCTGCACCATGCGGGATGGCACAGGAGGCACGTACGTGACCAACTGACCCGAGGAGCGAGCGATGCACAGCCGCACAAGACCGTTCCGGTTGCTGGGACTCATGGGGGTGCTGGGCGCCCTGCTGCTGACCGCCGGCGCCCCCGGGGCCGCCGCGAAGCCCCCGCCACGGCCCGCCGCCGGCCCCGGCACCAACCACGCGACCGACGATCCCTTCACCTCGTCGCGCACCTCCTGGTGGCGCCAGGACCGCTTCGGGATGTTCATCCACTTCGGCGCGTACTCGAACCTGGAAGGCGAGTACACCCGGCCCGACGGCACGGTGTGCCGCAACGCGGAGTGGATCAAGCGCGAGTGCCGGATCCCGAACGAGGAGTACGAGAAGCAGGCCGCCACCTTCAACCCGTCCGCCTTCGACGCCAAGGCGATCGTCCGGGCCGCCAAGGACGCCGGGCAGCGCTACATCGTCATCACGTCCAAGCACCACGACGGCTATGCGATGTGGCCGACGAAGCAGAACACCTGGAACCTGCGCGATCACTCCTCCTTCGACCCGCACCGCGACATCCTCGCCGAGCTGAAGCAGGCCGCCGACGCCGCCGGGATCAAACTCGGCTTCTACTACTCGATCTGGGACTGGCACGATCCGGACTTCGCCGGTCCGGCGACCTTCCCGCGCTACAAGAAGCGGATGTACGCCCAGCTCAGGGAGCTGGTCGACCACTACGACCCGGCGCTCTTGTGGTTCGACGGCGAATGGGACGCGGACAACCCCACCAACCGCTGGTCACGCCAGGACGGCGCCGACCTCCAGGCGTACCTGCACGGCCTGAACCCCGACCTGATCGTCAACAACCGGGTCGGCAAGCGCGAGGTGGTCGACGGCGACTTCGGCACGCCGGAGCAGGAGATCCCCACGGAGCCGGTCGACGGGCAGCTGTGGGAGAGCTGTATGACGCTCAACGACCACTGGGGCTTCGCCAAGTACGACACCAACTGGAAGCCGTCGGCGACCGTGGTGCGCAATCTGCTGGATGTGGCGAGCCGCGGCGGCAACTATCTGCTCAACGTAGGTCCCGACAAGCTCGGGCGCATCCCGCAGCCGTCCGTCGACCGGCTGCGCGAGACCGGCCGGTGGCTGGGCGCGCACGGTCAGGGCGACGCGGTCCACGGGGCCGGGCACACCGGGCTGGTGGCGGACCCGTCCTGGGGCGCGGTCTCCCGCCGGGGCAATGAGCTGTATGCCTCCGTCACCGCCTGGCCGGCCGCCGGAGCATCCCTGCACCTCACCGCCAAGGGGCGGTTCGAGATCACCGCGGCCCGGGTGCTCGGCAGTTCCCAGCAGGTGAAGGTCACTCCGGCCGGTGACGGCTTCGACCTCACCCCGTCCGGTACGGCCACCGGTCCGCTCGCGAGCGTCATCCGGCTCACGATCAAGCCGCCGGCCGCGGCGCCCGCCGGCACCGGCAAGGGGCTGACGGCGCAGAGCTGGACGAACGGCTCCTTCTCCGGCCCGCCCGCGGTGACCGCCGTCGATCCGACGGTGAACAAGTCCTACCGCTTCGACGGATCGCCGGATCCGTCGATCCCCGCCGATCACTTCAGCACCCGCTGGACCGGCAGCATCCAGCCGCGCTTCGACGAGACCTACACCTTCACCACGGTCTCCGACGACACCGTGCGGCTGTGGATCGACGGCAGACCGGTGATCGACAGCACCACCCCGCACGAACCGAAGGCCGACAAGGGCACCGTCACCCTGAAGGCCGGTCTCCGGCACAGCATCCGGATCGACTACACGGAGCGGACCGGTGAGGCCCATATGAAGCTGTTGTGGTCCAGCCCGAGTCAGCCCCAGCAGATCGTGCCGCAACGTCAGCTCTACGCCGACTGACCCGGCCGTCCTGGGTGTCCTGGGTGTCCTGGGTGTCCTGGGTGTCCTGGCCGTATGCGCGGTGCCGACCGGCGGGTGGGGAGAGCCCTGCCCCCGGTTGGGCCGTTCGGGTCAGGCCGAGCCCCCGGGGCCGTCGGGTGAGCGCCGTGCGCCGGGGCGCCGTTGTCCGTGCCCGCTCCTATTCTCGGGGAGCATGAACCACGACGAGATCCTGCGGACCCATGGCGAGGCCCTGGCGCTCTTCGGAACCCGGGTGCATGCCGTCCGCGACGACCAGTGGGACGGCCCGACGCCGTGTACGGCATGGTCGGTGCGCGATCTGGTGAACCACCTCACCGCCGAACAGCTGTGGGTGCCCCGCCTGGTGCGCGACGGCGCGACGATCGCGGACGTCGGTGCGGAGTATGACGGAGAGGTGCTCGGGGAGGATCCGGCGGCGGCCTGGGACCGCGCGGCGGTGGCCGCCGTCGCGGCGTTCTCGGAGCGCGGTGCGCTGAACCGCACGGTCCAGCTGTCGTACGGCTCCGGTCCGGCCGATGCGTACTGCACCCAGATGATGGCCGATGCGGTGGTGCACGCCTGGGATCTGTCCCGTGCGATCGGCGCCGATGAACGACTGCCCGGCCCTCTGGCACGGGCGGCGCTGCGTGAAGTGGAGCCGTATGCCTCCGAGCTCAACGCCTCCGGGCTCTTCGCCGCTGCGGTGGAGCCGCCGGCGGGCGCCGACGAGCTCACCCGGCTGCTGTGTCTGCTCGGGCGCCGGCCCTGACCGCGGAAGGAGGAGGCCCACGGGTCAGGGACGGCGCCCGAGCGATCCGTCGATTCAGTCGATGCCGCGGAAGATATTCGGTTCGGCGGGATCGTCGTCGCAGCCCGCGAGGCGCACGGGAGCGCAGCGGTCCCAGGCTTCCAAATTCCGGACTTCCTTGATCCGACCGGGCCGCTCGCCCTGTTTCAAACGGGGCTGCTTGTGTTGAGCCTTGTGCAATGCCACCACGCACTCCTTCTCCAGAGGTATTGGTTCCGACGCGGTGGCGCCTTTTTCACAAACCGGGAGGTCAGCCAAGGTTTGTGGCGTTCCCGCGACGGGCCAATGGTGTTGGCGTCTCCCAGAAAGGTCGTCCGTCGCCCCTCAGAGTAACGACGCCGCACTCCGCGCGCTCGACGTTTTCCGTCGACAAAGGCGCGCCATCGGAAGGTGCGGATACGGCGCCCAAGGGCGGCGGGGCAAAAGGGCGAAATGTGTGATGCACATCACTCACTCCAATGGCCCTCAGGTTGCTGCATTCGCCCCGATCCCTACGCTGGAGAGTGAGCCGGGGATCCCCCCTGTGTCGCCGCGCGCCATGCCGCAGGGCAGGCGGCGGCAGTGCTACCCATGGGCGGGTGGCATGGTTTTTGGATTCCGGATACTGGCTGGGGCGGCTGGTCTTCCAGCGCATGCTGGCCGTTCTCTATGTGGTCGCGTTCCTCGCGGCGGCCCGGCAGTTCCGGGCCCTCATCGGGGCGCGCGGCATGCTGCCGGTGCCCGAGTTCCTCGCACGGGTGACGTTCCGCGCGGCGCCCTCGGTCTTTCACTGGCACTACTCGGACCGCTTCTTCGCCCTGTGGTCATGGTGCGGGGCACTGCTGGCCGCGGCCGTGGCGGCAGGGGCCGCGGACGCCGTGCCGCTGTGGGCGGCGATGCTGCTGTGGGCCGTGCTGTGGGCGATGTATCTGTCGATCGTGAATGTCGGGCAGACCTGGTACAGCTTCGGCTGGGAATCACTGCTGCTGGAGGCGGGCTCGCTCGCGGTGTTCCTCGGCAATGCCGGGATCGCTCCCCCGGTGCCGGTCATATGGCTGCTGCGCTGGGTGCTGTTCCGGGTGGAGTTCGGGGCCGGGCTGATCAAGATGCGCGGCGACCACTGCTGGCGGGATCTGACCTGTCTGTACTACCACCACGAGACCCAGCCGATGCCCGGCCCGTTGAGCTGGTTCTTCCACCATCTGCCTGCGCCCCTCCACCGGGTCGAGGTGGCCGCCAACCATGTCGCGCAACTCGCCTTCCCCGTCGTGCTCTTCACCCCGCAGCCGATCGCCGGATGGGCCGCGGTCGCGATGGTCGTCACCCAGCTGTGGCTGGTGCTGTCCGGCAACTTCGCCTGGCTGAACTGGGTGACCATCGCGCTCGCCATGTCGGCCGCCGCCCCGCTGTGGGGGAAGCCGTCCGCGCCGCTTCCCCCGCCCCCCGTGTGGTTCGAGGTCCTGGCCCTCCTCGCCACGGCCGGGGTCCTCGTGCTCAGCTACCGTCCGGCGCGCAATCTGCTGACCCGGCGGCAGATGATGAACACCTCCTACGAGTCGCTGCATCTGGTCAATTCGTACGGCGCGTTCGGCAGCATCACACGAGTCCGCCGGGAGATCGTCGTGGAGGGGACGGCGGACGCGGTGACCGGGCCGGACACGGTCTGGCTTCCGTACGAATTCCGCGGAAAGCCGGGCGAGGTACGACGGCTGCCCCGCCAGTACGCGCCGTATCACCTGCGGCTGGACTGGCTGATGTGGTTCGCCGCCCTGTCACCGGCCTATGCGCGGGCGTGGTTCGTGCCGTTCGTGGCGCGGCTGCTGGAGAACGACCGGGACACGCTGCGGCTGCTGCGCGGCAATCCGTTCCCCGATCTGCCGCCGGCCCGGATCAGGGCCCGGGTCTTCCGTTACCGCTTCACGACCTGGCGGGAACTGCGGGAGACCCGAGCGTGGTGGCATCGCACCGAGGAGCGGGAGTTTCTGGCGCCGATGGCGCGGTCAGCTCTGTACGGAAGGCGATGACCATGTCGCGGGCGTGGCGCAGCCCGATGCGCGCGAACTCCGATTCCAGGGAGCCGAGTTCGGCCAGGGTCTCGTCCCGGTCGCGGCCGAGGCGGGCACGGGACTTGGCGAGCCCGAGCCGGGAGAGCGCCACCCCGCGGGGCTCCTGCATCTCGCGGAACTCCCGCAGCGAAAGGGTGTACGTCTCGCGCGCCGACTCGTAACGGCCCGCCCGGTAGAGCACGTTGGCGCGCATCTTGTGGTTGTACGCGAGCGCGCTGGCCAGGTCCATGGTGCGGCAGATGGCCTCCGCCTCGGACAGCAGGTCCAGCGCCCGGTCGGTCTGGCCCTGTACGGACAGGACGTCGGCGACGCCGCGCAGCGACCAGGCGCGCCCGCGGAAGTCGTCCGCCTCGGCGGCGATGCGGGCGGATTCCTCGAACAGCTCCAGGGCCTTGTCGTAGCCGCCGGTGTTGCGATGCATCTGGGCTATCCCGGACATCGCCCAGACCATGTGCCGGGCCTCGCCGTGCGCCCGCCCCTGTGCGAGCAACTGCTCGTGGAGCTCGGCGACCGCGGCGTAGTCGCCTTGTATGCGGCCGGTCTCGGCGAGTCCGGCGAGCGAGTAGCCGTGGGCGAGGCGGTCGCCGCTGCCGTCGGCCAGCGTGACGGCATGGGTGAGCAGCCGGCGGGCGAACGGGAGGGACCCGCACTGGCGGGCCAGGGTGCCGCCGCTCCACAGCGCCCAGGCCATGGCGCCCCGGTCACCGGCCGTGCGGGCACTGCGGTAGCTCTCCCGCCAGGCGTCGCCCGCCTCCGCCACCCGTCCCAGCCGCCGGTTGGCCTCGGCGACCGCGAGCGCGGCCCGGGACCTGTCCAGTGCGGTGCCGGCGTCGGCGTGTGCGCGGCTCGCCGTCGCCAGCACCTCCTCGTAGGAGGAGTTCACGCTCAGTGCCGCACCCAACTCGCCCTGATATTCCGGGGCGAATGCCTTGCCGTACATATATCCGTGGCCTCTCGATCATCTTTGTGCCTTGATCAAAAAACTACGAGCAATGAGGGGTGCGGCGAATCAGTCCGCGTATGGGTTGTGTTGTACGACTCGAGTGCTACGGAGGGGGGTGGTGGTCATCATGAGGATGTAGGGGGATGTCAGGGTCACCCGGCCGTTCCGATGCCGCCCTTGCGTTGCACGGCCCGCAATCCGGGTTGCCTCGCTTGCCGGAGCGGGCGGGGAGGGGCCACCCTGCTGGCACGACCACGACCACCCGATCACGGACCACTGATCTCCGAGCACCGAGGTGTGGCATGAGCGCAGCACGCAGGGGAACACAGGCCGGGACCGGGATCGATCGCAGGCGGTTCCTCGGTACCGTCGCGGCGGGGCTGGCCGCGACCGGCGGGGTGGGGTCGCTGACGATGGGGGATCCGGCGCCCGCGCACGCCACCCGCCGTCCCTCGCGGCGCCCGCGCCGCGACCGGCCGCTCTTCCTGGGGACCTACACCTCGGCAGCGGGCGGCGGGAGCGGCGTCGGACTCGGTACGTACGACACCGCGACCGGCCGGATCACCGCCACCGGGGTCGTGGCCGGGGTCGCCGACCCCTCCTACCTCGCACTGGCACCGTCCGGCGGTACCCTCTACGCGGTCGACGAGCAGCAGCAGGGCGCGGTGACCGCGATGGCGCCGGCACCGGACGGCCCGCCAACGGTGCTGGGCACCCGGCCCACCGGCGGCGCCGGGCCCTGCCATCTGTCGGTGCATCCCAGTGGACGCTGGCTGCTCACCGCCAACTACCTCTCCGGCAGCCTGGCCGTGCATCCGCTCGACCGCACCACCGGCGTCCCGGGCGAGCGCACGGACCTGGTCACCCATTCCAGCCCGCCGCCCGGCCCCGGCCAGGACGGGCCGCATGCCCACCAGATCATCACCGCCCCGGACGGCCGGCATGTGCTGGCGGTCGACCTCGGCAACGACACGGTCTACACCTACCGGCTGGACGGGACGGCCGGGAAGCTTACCCAGGTGGCGTATGCCACGCTGCGGCCCGGCGCCGGACCCCGGCATCTGACGTTCCACCCCTCGGGCGCCTTCGCGTATCTGGCGAACGAGGTCGACAACACGGTCGTGGTATGCCGCTACGACCGCCGAAGCGGGCGGCTGACGCCCGGTATGCCGCAGTCCACGGGTACCGGTCCGGGCATCAGCTATCCGGCGCAGATCCTGGTCACCCGGGGCGGCCGCTTCGCCTTTCTCGCCAATCGCGGTCACAACAGCCTCACCCGTTACGCCGTGGAGGCGGCGGGGGCACGGCTGCGGCTGCTGGACACCGTGCCGGTGGGCGGGGACTTCCCCCGGCAGATCGCCTTCTCACCGGATCAGCGCTGGCTGTTCGCGGCGAACCAGAAGTCGGGGTCGGTCACGGTGTTCGCGGTCGACGCCCGGACCGGGGCGCTGCGCAGTACGGGCGCACCGTTCACGGCTCCGGTCCCGGTGTGCGTCCTGCCGCTGTGAGCCCGGCGCACGGGCCGCCACGGCACCCCGCCTGCTGAAACACTGCGGCAACAGCGCTGCATGGTTGGCCGATTAGCGTCGCCTCCCATGAGCACGGGAACGGTACGGGACGACAGCACCGCAAGGACCGGGACGCCGACGGCGCCGGGCGGCCTTCAGCAGGGACTCGAACGCCGCCATATGCAGCTGATCGCGCTGGGCGGGGTCATCGGGGCCGGACTGTTCGTCGGCAGCGGGGTGGTCGTACGGTCCACCGGTCCGGCCGCGGTGCTGTCGTTCCTGGCGGCCGGCGTGCTCACCGTCCTGATCATGCGGATGCTGGCCGAGATGACCGTCGCCCGTCCGGCGCTGGGGTCGTTCTACGCCCATGTCCGCGAGACCCTGGGGCTGCGTGCGGGCTTCACGGTCGGCTGGCTGTACTGGTACTTCTTTGTGATCGTGGTCGCCGTCGAGGCGGTGGCCGGCGGCCGGATCGTCCAACTGTGGCTCCCCGGCGTCCCGTTGTGGGCGGTCAGCCTGGTCCTGATGGCGCTGCTGACGGCGACCAACATGGTCTCGGCCCGGTCCTACGGCGAGTTCGAGTACTGGTTCTCGTCGGTGAAGGTCCTGGCGATCGTGGTGTTCCTCTTTCTCGGCGCGCTGTACGTGCTGGGCCTGTGGCCGGACGCCCCCGGCGGGCTGGGCCATCTGACGGCGCACGGCGGGTTCGCGCCCGAGGGCGTCGGCGCGGTGCTCGCCGCCGTCGTGCCCTGCATCGGGTTCTTCACCGGCGCGGAGATCGTGACGATCGCGGCCGCCGAGTCGGTCGAACCGGAGCGGGCGGTGGCGGATGCGATCCGCTCGATCGTGCTGCGGGTGGTGGCGTTCTATGTGCTGTCGATCTTCCTGGTCGTCACGGTGGTGCCCTGGACGTCCAAGGCGATCGAGGTGAGTCCGTACGCGGCGGTGCTGGACCGGCTTGCGGTTCCCGCGGCCGGCACGGTCATGAACGCCCTGGTGCTGATCGCCGTGCTGTCCTGCCTGAACTCCGCGCTCTACACCTCCTCCCGGATGCTGTTCGCGCTGACCCGTCACGGGGACGCGCCACGCGGATTCACCAAGGTCAGCGCGAGCGGGGTACCGCGACGGGCACTGCTGGCGGGGACCTCGGCCGGCTATCTGTCGGTGATCGCCGCCTGGATCTCGCCCGATGTCGTCTTCCAGTTCCTGATCAACTCCTATGGCGCCATTGCCCTGTTCGTCTATCTGGCGATCGCGGTCGCACAGGTACGGATGCGGCGGAAGCTGGAGCGTACGGAGCCGGAGCGGCTGACGCTGAAGATGTGGCTGTTCCCGTGGCTGAGCTGGGTGACCATCGCGCTGATGGCAGTGGTGATCGGGGCGATGGCGTTCCTGCCGGACAGCCGGTCGCAGTTCTGGCTGAGCCTGCTGACGGTGGGCGTGGTGCTGACGGGGTACGAGCTGCGCCGCAGGAACGGCCCGGCGGCCGGCCCGGCGCGGCCGCAGGACGCAGGTGCGGACGAGGCGAAGGAGGCGGAGGAGGCGCAGCCCCGGAAGCGCACCACCTCGCCCTCGGACGTCTGAGCCGCGCCCGGTCATCGACGTGCCTACGGGGTGTCCGGCAGGTCGTGGTTGAGCTCGGCGGTCAGGGCGTCCAGGGTTTCCAGCCGCTCGGCGGAGTCCGCCATCAGTCCGGCCGCCGCGACGAGGATCAGCTCGGTGACGGCCACCTCGTGGGTGAGCGGCGCGATCGGCCCGGCCGCTTCGCGGGGCAGCCGGACGAGCACCTCGGCCTGGTCGGCCAGGGGTGATTCCCAGGCATCGGTGACGAGGACCAACCGGGCGCCGCGCGAACGGGCCGCACGGACGAATGCGGCGGTGCTGTGCGCGTACCGGCGGAAGTCGTAGGCCACGATCAGATCCGACGGTCCCAGGTCCACCAGCACCCGGGCCCGGGCGGCAGCGGTGTCCGGCACACGGGCCACGCCCGGACGGAGGCCTGCCAGCTGCCGGACGAGGTAGTCGGCGGCCAGTTCACTCAGCGAACCGCCCACACCCCACACTCTGCCGGCCTCGGCCAGGAACCCCCCGATACGGGCGAGCAGCGGCTCGGTCGCAGCGGCCAGCGTGCTGTCCAGCCCGGCGCGCAGTTCCTCCGCGGCCCGATGGGTGATCGCCGGCTCTTCGCGCGGAGCCGTCGTCACGAACTCCCGCAGCCGCGACCGGTCGTGCTCGCGCGCGTGGTCCCGGACCGCGGCCTGGAAATCGGCGAAGCCGTCCCAGCCCAGCCGGTGGAACAACCGGGAGGCCGTCGGCGGGCTGACCTGCGCGCGGTCCGCCAAGGCCCGCAGCGACCCCAGCGCGGCGAACGGATAGTCGTCCAGCAGCACCCGCACGATGGCCCGCTCGCCTCGCGGCAGCTCCGCGTACACCTCACTGAGCCGCGTCATCACTGGGTCCGTCGCCATAGTGCCGAATGTTACGCACCCCGGGCGAGGACGTTCGAAGCGTTTCACCAGGCGCTCCCTCAGCGCGAGGGTGAATAACGAGACGGCAACGAGACGGTACGAACGTTTCACACCACCGCCATGTTCGGCCTTACAGTAACAATCGTGACTCCGTTCGTTTCCCTACCGGACCGGTGAGAACAGTGATCGCTTCCACCACGGCAGGCTCCCGCCACTGGCAGGGCCTGATCAGCGCATACCGGCCCTGGCTGCCGGTCAGTGACAGCACGCCCGTCGTCTCCCTGCACGAGGGCAACACGCCGCTCCTGCGTGCCGAGCATCTGTCCGCCCTCACCGATTGCGAGGTGTGGCTGAAAGTCGAGGGCGCCAACCCCACCGGCTCGTTCAAGGACCGCGGCATCACCGTGGCCGTCAGCAAGGCCCTGGAAACGAGCCCGGACAGCACGATCGTGTGCGCATCGACCGGCAACACCAGCGCCTCGGCCGCCGCCTACGCCGCACGGGCCGGACTCCCGGCCGTCGTCCTGGTTCCCCGGAGAAACGTGGCGCTCGGCAAGCTGGCCCAGGCCGTCCGTTACGGAGCAAAGATCATCAAGGTCGACGGCTCCTTCGACGACTGTCTGCGGATCGCCCGGGAGCTTTCCGCGCATCACCCGGTCACCTTGGTCAACTCGGTCAACGACCACCGCCTCGCAGGCCAGCAGACCGTTGCCTTCGAGATCATCGACGCCCTGGGCGACGCCCCGGACATCCACTGCCTGCCCGTCGGCAACGCCGGCAACATCACCGCCATCTGGCGCGGCTACACCGCCTACGCCGCCGCGCACCTGTCCACCGGCCGCCCCCGGATGTGGGGCTTCCAAGCCGCGGGCGCGGCCCCCCTGGCCAACGGGGCCGTCGTCGCCCGGCCGCAGACCGTGGCCAATGCGATCCAGATCGGCAACCCCGCGTCCTGGGACGGGGCAGTGTCCGCGCGCGAGGAATCGGGCGGCCTGATCTCCGCCGTCACCGATGAACAGATCCTCAGCGCCTACCGGCTGCTCGCCCGGCGGGAGGGCGTCTTCGCCGAACCCGCCTCGGCCGCCGCCATCGCCGGTCTGCTCACGGAACACGGCCGAGGACGGCTCGACGCCGGCCGGCGGATCGTCATCACGGTCAGCGGAAACGGCCTCAAGGACCCGGAGACCTCGATGCTGGGCGGCCATGAATCCGTCGAGACCTCGCCCCGCACCGCCGATGTCGCACAGGCCATGAATCTGACGTCGCCCTGACGCTCCGGTCGGCGGGCCGGGCCGGGAGGTGATCCATTACTTACTGCCGGTTTACGGCCCCTTTGGGAAGGATGGTGAGGCTTCACAACTGTCGCGTGCCTTGAGGCATCTGAGGAAGGACCCGCAGTGCACCTACTCGTCACCCCGGTATCAGTGGCCTTGCCCGCTTCGTCGGGCCATCGGGGCTGACCCGCCATGGCAACCTCCTCCCAGCTGCCCACTTCGGTGACCGCGCCTCCGAAGCCCACCTGGAGTCCCGAGCCGCAGCGCCGCCCCGCGCCGTGGTTGCGGCCGACCATCCGCATAAGGCTCGCACTGCTGTACGGCGGCATGTTCCTGATGGCCGGCATCGTGCTGCTGACGATCATCTACATTCTGGCGGCCAACACCCTCAAGGAGGCCCCGGAGTTCAGGGTGTTCGGCAGCAACGTCCGGGTGGGCAACATCAGTTGCCCCGACCTGCCGTCGGTCGGGACGGTCGACGAGATCAACTCGGCGATCGGCACCTGCATCCGCGACCAGCGCGCCATGGCGCTGCACAGCTTCCTGAACCGGTCCCTGATCGCTCTGGTGTGCCTGACGGTGGTGGCGTTTGCTTTCGGTTATGCGATGGCGGGGCGGGTGCTGTCCCCGTTGGGGCGGATCACGCGTACCGCGCAGCGGGTGGCCGGGT
>NZ_JOHB01000027.1:0-123866 GCF_000719605.1 Streptomyces sp. NRRL S-1813 | reverse complement strand
GAACAGCGCCGCCGCCAGCACCGGGAAGGCCAGCAGAACCAGCACACCGGTCAGCAGCACGTTCCAGGTGAAGATCGGCATCCGGAACATCGTCATGCCGGGCGCCCGCATGCAGATGATCGTCGTGATGAAGTTGACCGAGCCGAGGATCGTGCCGAAGCCCGAGAAGGCCAGACCCATGATCCACATATCGGCACCGACGCCCGGCGAACGCACCGCGTCCGAGAGCGGCGAGTACGCGAACCAGCCGAAGTCCGCCGCACCCTGCGGGGTGAGGAAGCCGGCCACCGCGATCAGCGAGCCGAAGAGGTACAGCCAGTAGGCGAACATGTTCAGCCGCGGGAACGCCACGTCGGGCGCGCCGATCTGAAGCGGCATGATCCAGTTTGCGAAACCGGCGAACAGCGGCGTCGCGAACATCAGCAGCATGATCGTGCCGTGCATCGTGAACGCCTGGTTGAACTGCTCGTTCGACATCATCTGCGTGCCGGGACGGGCGAGCTCGGCGCGCATGAGCAGCGCCATCAGTCCGCCGACGCAGAAGAACGCGAACGACGTGACCAGGTACATCGTGCCGATGGTCTTGTGGTCAGTGGTCGTCAGCCACTTCACCGCGGCGATGCCGGGTTGCTTCTTGCGTACGGGCGGTGCTGCCGGAGCCGTATCGGCGGCGGCACCCTGAGGTTCGTTGAGGATGCTCACTGGTTCTTGGTCTCCGCATTCCTGGCGTGATCCGTCTGCTCGATGCCCGACGGCAGGTATCCGGTCTGGCCCTTCTTCGCCAGGTCCTTCAGGTGCTCCCGGTACCGCTCAGGGGAGACGACCTTGACGTTGAAGAGCATCCGGGAGTGGTCGACACCACAGAGCTCGGCGCACTTGCCCATGAAGGTGCCCTCCTTGTTGGGGGTCACCTCGAAGACGTTGGTGTGGCCCGGGATGACGTCCTGCTTCATCAGGAAGGGCACCACCCAGAAGGAGTGGATGACGTCACGCGAGGTCAGCACGAACTGAACCGTCTCGCCCTTGGGCAGCCACAGCGTCGGGCCCGGGTTACCGGTCTGCGGGTTGCGCTCGCCGGGGGTGCCCACGTCGTAGACGCCGTCGGCACCGGCCGGAGCGCCCTTCTTCCACTTGTCCGGGATCGCGTCCAGTGCCTTGGAGTTGATGTTCGACGACGCCTTGTCGCCGTCCACGTCCTCCAGGTAGTTGAACGCCCAGCTCCACTGGAAGCCCACCACGTTGACGATGTGGTCCGGCTTCTTGGAAGTCTTGAGAATTGCGCTCTCATCACGCGCGGTGAAATAGAAAAGCACCGCGATGATGATGAACGGGACGATCGTGTACAACGCCTCGATCGGCATGTTGTACCGCGTCTGCGCGGGGACCTCCACCTTGGTCCTGCTGCGGCGGTGGAAGATCACACTCCAGATGATCAGGCCCCAGACCAGCACGCCCGTTGCGAGGGCGGCGGCCCAGGAGCCCTGCCAAAGAGAGAGGATCCGCGGCGCCTCGTCGGTGACGGGCGTTGGCATGCCGAGGCGGGGGAAGTCCTTATATGTGCAACCAGTAGCGGTCGCCAGGACCAGGCCCGCAGCAAGCACCTGCGGCAGCTTCCGCCGCATCGGGCGCCGCGACGAGCGGTCGGAGCCGTTGGGACTCACGTAGCGCCTTCCCGAGAGTCTCGCCCGCGAGACCGGCTGCGGCCGTCTCGCTGGTCGGTCGCCGGCCCTGGCACGGGCAGGGGTTTGGATGTTTATGCGGACCAAACCCTACTGGACGCTATTTGGGGTCGCGCGGGGAGGGTGCCCAACGCGCCGCGACGCACCCCTAAGGGGTGGCCGAGGCCTGCGGAAGACGCTCCCCGAACCCCCGAATACCCGCTTCCACCAGGCATCTGACGCCGTGCCCTGGAGTGCTCCCGCGCGGTCCGCGGGGCCGCGCCCGGCGACCCGTCCGACCGGGCACCGGCGCCCCGGAGCCCCGTGCCACCGCACCGCAATGAGAACGCCTCGCCGCGTCGGACCGGGGGCTAACGTCTCGTACATGTCCTATTTCGACGCGGCGTCCGCCGCCCCGCTGCACCCCGTCGCCCGTGAGGCCCTGCTCGCCTCGCTCGACGAAGGCTGGGCCGACCCGGCCCGCCTCTACCGGGAGGGACGGCGCGCCCGGCTGCTGCTGGACGCCGCGCGGGAGGCGGCGGCCGAGGCCGTGGGCTGCCGCCCGGACGAATTGGTTTTCACTCCTTCGGGGACGCAGGCCGTACATGCGGGAGTTTCCGGCGCGCTGGCGGCCCGTCGGCGTGTCGGCCGCCGGCTGCTGCACTCCGCCGTCGAGCACTCCGCCGTCCTGCATGCCGCCGCGGTCCACGAGGCGGCCGGCGGCACCCGGGGGGAGCTGGCGGTGGACCGTACGGGCCGGGTGGCGGCCGGCGAGGTCGGCGCCGCGCTCGGCCCGGACACCGCCCTGGTCTGCCTCCAGTCCGCCAACCACGAGGTGGGAACCGAACAGCCGGTCGAAGAGGTGGCCGCGCTCTGCCGGGAGGCGGGCGTCCCCCTCCTGGTGGATGCCGCGCAGTCGCTGCCGTGGGGGCCGGTGCCCGGCGCCTGGTCGCTGCTGGCGGCGAGCGCCCACAAATGGGGCGGCCCGCCCGGCGTGGGGCTGCTCGCGGTCCGCAAGGGGACCCGGTTCGCGCCTCAGGGGCCGCAGGACGAGCGGGAGTCGGGTCGTAGTGCGGGGTTCGAGAACATCCCGGCGGTGGTGGCCGCCGCGGCGTCCCTGCGCGCGCTGCGGGCAGGAGCGGAGACCGGGGACGAAGCGGCGCGGCTGCGGCGGCTGGTGGACCGGATCCGGGAGCGGGTGCCGCAGCTGGTCCCGGACGTGGAGGTGGTCGGCGACCCGGTGCACCGCCTCCCCCATCTCGTCACCTTCTCCTGTCTCTATGTCGACGGGGAGGCGCTGCTGCACGAGCTCGACCGGGCGGGCTTCTCGGTGTCGTCCGGATCGTCGTGCACGTCCAGCACCCTGACGCCGAGCCATGTGCTGCGCGCGATGGGTGTGCTGTCCGAGGGGAATGTGCGGGTCTCGCTGCCGTACGGCACGGCCGAGGCGGAGGTGGAGCGCTTCCTGGAGGTGCTGCCACAGGTGGTGCACTCGGTGCGGGAGCGGCTGGGTGTCTCGGCGGCGGAGGCCGGGGCCGCGCGGGCGACGGCCGGCGGGACGGGGCACGCCACCCGGGCGCCGGCGCCTCCGGAGGCCGCGGAGCCCGCCGCCGGACCCGCCGGATCCGGGGACGGGTCCGGCGGCCTGGTCGTCGACTCGCTCGGCAAGCGCTGCCCGATCCCGGTCATCGAGCTGGCGAAGGTGATCGGCGAGGTGCCGGTGGGCGGGACCGTGACGGTGCTCTCCGACGACGAGGCGGCCCGGCAGGACATCCCGGCCTGGTGCAGCATGCGCGGCCAGGAGTACGTGGGCGAGCGGGCGGCCGGACGCGGCGCCGCATATGTCGTGCGGCGCCGCGCCTGAAGGGCCGGTCAGGCCAGGTGCTGCTGGACCTCGGCCGCGGCCTCGTGGCCGTAGGCCTTGGTGAAGCGGTCCATGAAGTGGCTGCGGTGCAGCTCGTACTCCTGGGTGCCGACGGTCTCGATGACCAGCGTCGCCAGCATGCAGCCGACCTGCGCGGCACGCTCCAGGCCGACGCCCCAGGCCAGGCCGGACAGGAAGCCGGCGCGGAAGGCGTCGCCGACGCCGGTCGGGTCGGCCTTGGCGTTCTCCTCCGGGACGCCGACCTCGATGGCCGGCTCGCCGACCCGCTCGATGCGGACGCCGTTGGCGCCGAGGGTGGTGACGCGGGTGCCGACCTTGGCGAGGATCTCGTCGGCGGTCCAGCCGGTCTTGGACTCGATCAGGCCCTTCTCGTACTCGTTGGAGAAGAGGTAGGCCGCGTCCTCCAGGAGGGTGCGGATGGCTTCGCCGTCCATCCGGGCGATCTGCTGGGAGAAGTCGGCGCCGAAGGGGATGTTGCGGCTGCGGCACTCCTCGGTGTGCCGGATCATCGCCTCGGGGTCGTCCGCGCCGATCAGTACGAGGTCCAGACCGCCGACCCGCGCGGAGACGTGCTGGAGCTCGATCAGCCGGGCCTCGCTCATGGCGCCGGTGTAGAAGGAGCCGATCTGGTTGTGGTCGGCGTCGGTGGTGCACACGAAGCGCGCGGTGTGCAGAACCTCGGAGATGCGTACGGAGCGGGTGTCGACGCCGTGGCGGTCCAGCCAGGCGCGGTACTCCTCGAAGTCGTTGCCGGCGGCACCGACCAGGATCGGCGCGGTGCCGAGCTGGCCCATGCCGAAGCAGATGTTGGCGGCGACACCGCCGCGGCGGACGTCGAGCTGGTCCACCAGGAACGAGAGGGAGACCGTATGCAGTTGGTCGGCGACCAACTGATCGGCGAAACGGCCGGGGAAGGTCATCAGGTGGTCGGTGGCGATGGAGCCGGTGACTGCGATACGCACGACGGGTCTGCTCCTGCGGAAGGCGTAGGGGCGGGCGGACGTGTAGCAACGCTACCCGCCGGGGTCGCGCGCCACCCGGTCATCCCGGACACTTGGAATGGCTGAAACTACCCAATAGTAGGTCTTTCTCCTCGGTACATGGCTGCGTACGGTGCCCCTATGACCAAGCCTGTGAAAGCCGTCACACCGCGCAAGGGCACATCGCCCTCCGCGCCGGACCCCGAATCGCTCGACGAGCTGCGCGGCGACTGTGCACGGATAGCCGGTCGCTGGCAGGGCGGACGCCGCTCCGCGCCGCCGCCGGGGCGTGCCGCCGATCTGCACGGCGTCGAGGTCCCCTCCGCTTCGGCCGCACTCGTGGACGGAATGTCCGAGTACGGCGACTGACCGGCCGGCCGGCCGGAACCGTATAGGCCCCCGCTCCGTCCCATCGACGTCCCCTCACGGAGGATGGCACGTCAGATGTTCAGCGGAGCGAAGGAGCGATGCGGTGAACACCGAGGACACCACCGACACCCCGAACCCCCAGGAGCGCAGGCGGCGCACCCCAGTGGTGGTCGCCTCGATGGCCGCGGCGGTACTTCTCGCCGGGGGCGGCGCGGCGTACTGGGCTTCGTCCGCGTCCAGCGACGCGGGCTCCGCGGCCGCGGGCGACCCGCCGCCGCTGGCACTCGACGGATACTCCGGCGGCGGCTCGATCGCCGCCGGTGAGCCCAATCCCCAGGGTGCGAAGTACCGCGCGGTGAAGAAACTTCCCGGCGGCCCGGCGTCCGCGCCGGTGTACCGCCCCAAGGGCGAGATCAGCCGCGAGTCGGTGGAACGACTGGCGAAGGCACTGGATGTGTCCGGAAAGGTCCGCTCGGAGGGCGCGTCCTGGAAGGTCGGCGGGCTGACGCGGGACGCCCGTAGCCCCGTCCTGGAGGTGAAGAAGTCCGGCTCGGGCGCCTGGACGTACTCGCAGTACGGCACCCCGGGCGGCACGAACTGTGCGCTGCCCGCTTCCCCGAAGGGCGGGACAGGCCAGGACAAGGGCGACGGCGCCGCGCCGTCGGGCCGGCCCGGCTGTCCGTCGTACCGCGGCGGCGGGGACATCACAACCGAGGACGACAGCAGCGGCAAGGGCGCGGTCTCGCCGAAGAAGGCCGAGCAGGCGGTGCGGCCGGTGCTGAAGGCGCTCGGCCAGGAGAACGCCAAGCTCGACGCGGGCGGGCTGTCCGGTGCGGTGCGCATCGTCAGCGCGAATCCGGTGCTCGGCGGGCTGCCGACGTACGGCTGGCAGAGCGACATACAGGTCGGCTCGGACGGTCAAGTGGTGGGCGGTAGCGGACAGTTGGCGAACCCGGTCAAGGGTGCGGACTATCCGGTGCTGAGCGCCGGCAAGACGCTGGACCGGCTGAATTCGGGCGACGGCCGCACGCCGGCCGGCTGCCCCTCGACGCCCGCCCGTAAGGACGGCAAGAGCGGCAAGGGCGACGGGATCGCGCCGTGCGAGCCGGCGCCGACGAAGGGGCAGCAGCCGACCGAGGTGACCGGTGCGGTCTTCGGGCTCTCGGTGCAGTACGTGGACGGCAGCCAGGCGCTGGTGCCGTCGTGGCTCTACACGGTGCGCCAGCCGGGCGCCGGGAGCGGCCCGGACGCCGCCTCGACGGTCGCGCACCCCGCGGTGAACCCGAAGTACCTGGCCCACCGGGACGGCGGCGGCACGTCGCAGAGCCCGCAGAAGCCCTCGCAGAAGCCGTCCGGGAAGCCCGGGGCGATGTCCCTGGAGTCGTACGCCGTGAGCGACGGCGGCAAGAAGCTGACGGTGCACTTCTGGGGCGGGGTGTGCAGCGTCTACTCGGTGAGCGCCGAGGAGTCCGGCACGACCGTGAAGACCAAGGTCGTCGGCAAGGACAAGAAGCCGGGCCAGGTCTGCGTGAAGATCGCCAAGGAGTTCACCAAGACCGTGACGCTCCAGAAGCCGCTGGACGGCCGGAAGGTGGTCGATGTGTCGAGCGGTGAGTCCGTGCCGAAGCGGTGAGCGGACGCTGCGGCCCGCCACGGTGGAGACCACTACGGCGGGCCGCTGGGAAACGGGAAAGCGAAAGGCGGCGCTCCCCCACTCGGGGGGCGCCGCCTTTCGTACGTACTGCCCGTGCTCCTTAGCTGAAGGAGTCGCCGCAGGCGCAGGAGCCGGAGGCGTTCGGGTTGTCGATCGTGAAGCCCTGCTTCTCGATGGTGTCCACGAAGTCGATGGAGGCACCGCCCAGGTAGGGGGCGCTCATCCGGTCGGTGACGACCTTGACGCCGTCGAAGTCCTTGACGACATCGCCGTCGAGCGAACGCTCGTCGAAGAAGAGCTGGTAGCGCAGTCCGGAGCAGCCGCCGGGCTGAACGGCCACCCGCAGCGCGAGGTCGTCCCGGCCTTCCTGCTCCAGAAGGCCCTTGACCTTCGACGCGGCCGCGTCGGACAGGATGATGCCGTCGCTGACGGTGGTCTCGTCCTGAACGCTCATCTAGATCTCTCCCGGGTTGTACGGACCGCTTGTCATCGGTTGCAACCAGCTGCAACCGGGGACGTCCCGGATTAATTCCGGCTGGGCGCAATTCGTCGAGAGGCCTTTTCGGACGCCGCCGGTGGCAGCCTCTCGCATCGTTCTCTCCTCATGCTCGCACACCGGCGGCCGGGAACACGTGGCCGACCGCACACGGCGGTACGGATGCGTCACATCGACACAATGGCCGTCGTCAAAGTGACGTGAAGCAGCTATGATAGATAGCGTCAAATAGACGAAAAGGCTCCCGGTGCAAGCCGGCTCCCCTGCTGCGGCCCCGCCGCGCTCATCGAAGAAGAGAGGGTGCGTGTTGTGACCACCGCCCAGCCCCTGGACGTCCAGCCGACCCCGCTGGCCCTGCTGCTCCTCGGCCGTGAGGCCGACCCGAAGAGCGAGCGCGGTGTGGAGTGCCCCGGCGATCTGCCGGCGCCGTCGGACCCCGACCTCGTCGAGCGGGCCCGCGCAGCCAAGGCGAAGCTCGGGGACAAGGTCTTCGTCCTCGGGCACCACTACCAGCGCGACGAGGTCATCGAGTTCGCCGATGTGACCGGCGACTCCTTCAAGCTCGCGCGGGACGCCGCCGCCCGGCCGGACGCCGAGTACATCGTCTTCTGCGGTGTGCACTTCATGGCGGAGTCCGCGGACATCCTCACCGGCGACGACCAGCAGGTCATCCTCCCCGACCTGGCCGCGGGCTGCTCGATGGCCGATATGGCCACCGCCGAGCAGGTCGCCGAGTGCTGGGACGTCCTCACCGACGCCGGCATAGCCGAGCAGGTCGTGCCGGTCTCGTACATGAACTCCTCCGCCGACATCAAGGCCTTCACCGGCAAGCACGGCGGCACGATCTGTACGTCCTCCAACGCCAAGCGCGCGCTGGACTGGGCCTTCGAGCAGGGGGAGAAGGTGCTCTTCCTGCCCGACCAGCACCTGGGCCGCAACACCGCCGTCCGCGACATGGGCCTGTCCCTGGACGACTGCGTGGTCTACAACCCGCACAAGCCGAACGGCGGCCTGACCGCCGAGCAGTTGCGGGCCGCCAAGATGATCCTGTGGCGCGGTCACTGCTCGGTGCACGGCCGCTTCTCGCTGGAGTCGGTGGAGGATGTGCGGAAGCGCATTCCGGACGTCAATGTCCTCGTCCACCCCGAGTGCAAGCACGAGGTCGTGGCGGCGGCGGACTACGTCGGCTCGACGGAGTACATCATCAAGGCGCTGGAGGCCGCTCCGCGCGGCTCGAAGTGGGCAATCGGCACCGAACTGAACCTGGTCCGCCGGCTGGCCAACCGCTTCGCCGCGGAGGACAAGGAGATCGTCTTCCTCGACAAGACGGTCTGCTTCTGCTCGACGATGAACCGCATCGACCTCCCCCACCTCGTGTGGACGCTGGAGTCCCTCGCCGCCGGCAAGGTCGTCAACCGCATCGAGGTCGACAAGGAGACCGAGAGCTTCGCGAAGCTGGCACTGGAGCGGATGCTGGCGCTGCCGTAAGCCCCGCGGGCCGTGGCGGCCGGCGGCGCGACGCGTTGACGGCCGCCCCGCCCGCCCCGGAGCGGGTGCGGCGGCCGGTCAGGCCTCCAGGGTCCAGCGGACCTTGTCGGTGTCCTTGATCGCGGTCCCGCAGGGCCCCGTCGTGATCTTCTTCTCGTTCACGTACGCGTTCCACTTCTTCTTGCTGTCCGCGACATCACCATGGATGTCGGTGACGACGAAGTCCTTCTTGGCGGCGTCCCAGTACGCCCGCACCCCGCCGAGGCCGTATTGCTCCTGGGCGTCGACCAGGGCGGTGAGCGGTGTGGGGTCGGTGCCGTTGGCCGCACAGTAGTAGCCGCCGAAGACGGTGCGGGCGGATGTCCGGACGATTCCCACGCTGCCGGTGTAGGCCCCGCCCGTGACGCCGACCCTGACGCCGACGGTGGGCAGGGCGGCGGCAGGTCCGGCCGCGGCGGGCGGAGCGGCCGCGAAGGCCAGCGCACAGGCGAGCCCGGCGGCGGTTACGGGGGCGGCCTTGCGGACCAGGGAGGACGGCACGCTCGCTCACCTTTCGTCGGTTCAGCACCACAGGCCACGTAACCATCGCTCCCGGTGATCGGCGAGAGGTGCACCGCCGAATGCGTGCGCCCCACGGTCCGCGGCCCGGGGCAGGCCGGCGCGTCACAGATAGATCTGCCGACGGCAGGCGCGGCAGCAGGTCCGGCCCTCGCACAGCCTCGTCTCCCCGTGGTCGCACGGCTCCGGCAGCCGGTCGCCCCGGCTGACCGCGATCCGTAACACGTCCCGCAGTGCGTTGCGGAGTGCGGCCGTGCGGCACCGCTCCCGGGGGCCGGTGTCCGGCACGGCGGACGGCGCCTCGGCTTCGTCCAGCAAGGCCTCGGCGGCCGCGAGCAGCTCGGCCTCGACCGTGTCGGCCAGCACGGAGAGGTGGCTGTCGGGATCGTCCGTGCTCAGGTAGCACGGAGCGCCGTCCGGCCTGGTCCACGGCAGCAGCCGGGGCGGCGAACCCTCGAACATCTGACTCACTTCCTTCGCTTCGGCCATCCTCATTACCGTGTGTATCGCCATCGCCACCCTGTGGGGCATGGCCTCAACGCGGGTGTTCCGTCCCCCTGTTGAGCTGGGACGACCGAGAGCTGACGCACATGAAGTTCACGTCGAAGGAACTGACGCCCTACCTGTCCGCCCGCCACTACTTCGGCTCCGAACAGCGCCGCTACCGCGAGGGCGCCAAGCTGTCGCTGGTGCAGCTGGCGGACATCGTCAACTTCAGCAAGAGCACTCTGGCGCGCGTCGAGCCGGCGGAGCTGATGCCACCGCCGGAACTACCCGCCGCGCTCGACGCGGCATTCGGCACGGAGGAGTACTTCCACGGCCTGTACCAGCTGGCGAAGAGGGAGGCGCATCCGGATCAGTACCGGCGGTTCATGGACTTCGAGGCGCGCGCCGAGGTGATCGAGGTATATGAGCCGCAGGCTTTCCCTGGGTTGTTGCAGACCAAGGAGTACGCCCGGGACTCTCTGGGCTGCCAGGAGGACTTGACCAAGGAACAGGTCGAAGAGCGCGTCAACGCCAGGATGTCCCGTCAGGATCGCCTGCACGCGGACTCCCGGCCGTACCGATGGGTGATCATCGACGAGGCTGTGCTCCGGCGGCATGCGGGCGGCAGGGACTGTATGCACAAACAACTGGCTCGGCTACTCGAACAGGTGGATACTCCCGACAGTAAGGTGCAGGTCATGCCGTTCAGCGCGGGTCCGTACCCGCTGATGGGCGGCGCCCTGAATCTGCTGACGCTGCCCGACGGCTCCACCGTGGCCTACGAAGAGGGCATCGAGACCGCGCATCTCCACGAAGGTCCGGAAGCCGTGAAGAAATGGCGGCGCCGGTACGAGGTGCTGCGTGCGAATGCCCTCTCACTGGCGGAGTCAGCGGACCTGATCCGGACGGCGATGGAGGACTACAAGCCATGCGACACACAACCGAGTTGAGCGCGGCTCGCTGGCGCAAGAGCAGCTATAGCAACACCAACGGCGGGAGCTGCGTCGAGGTCGCCGACGACTTCCCCGGCCTCGTCCCCGTACGTGACAGCAAGAACCCCCACGGCCCCGCGCTGCTCATCCCCGACGCGGCCTGGAGCACCTTCGTGGAATCCCTCAAGGGCCCGAGCTAGCAGCGGCGTTCGGCCAACACAAGGGAGGACCACCGGCCATGCGACACGCCCCGGTTGACCTGAGCACCGCCCGCTGGCGCAAGAGCAGCTACAGCAACTCCAATGGCGGCGAATGCGTGGAGGTCGCCGACGACTTCCCCGGCCTCGTCCCCGTACGTGACAGCAAGAACCCCCACGGCCCCGCGCTCCTCATCCCGGCGGCGGCTTGGACGGTGTTCGTCAGCTCACTCAAGGCCCGGAACTGATTGCGCAGTTCGGTCCGTCCCGGCCTGCCGCCGGGACGGGCCGGTCACAGTGACACGATCTGCCCGTCTTCGGTGACCGTGATCCGATAGCGGTCCCTGGCGGGGCTGCCTTCGGCGGTCCAGGCCCGGTAGGCGCACTCCACCTCGTCCCACAGGCGACGCGGGCCGTGCTGTTCGGTCTCGTACGCCGCGCGGCCGGGAACGTACTCGACGGTGGCCCAGGAGCTGCGGGCGTCGTCGAAGAGCCAGTACGTGGCTTCGTCGCTCCCGTCGTCGGCGGGGCACAGCAGCGGCCAGGCGTCCCGCACCCGCAGGCCCACGGCGAAGCGGGCGTGCAGGTCCTCCTCCAGCACCCGGGGGTCGAGCGTGGTCGTACCGGGCTCGCCCTCCTCGCCGTGGTACCAGTCCCTGATGCGGCCGTAGGAGCGGCGCTGCTGACGGGCCCACATGAAGGCCGGGCGGCCGGAGAAGCGGCCGGTGGCCCGCCCGTCGCGGACGGTCAGGGTGGCGAACGAGTAGGAGTGGAACGACGAGCCCCACGGGGTGAGGATCGTGCCGCCCGGGGCGGTCTGCTCCACCCAGGCGTACGGGATGTCGCGGACCGTGCACGTGGCGATGGTGCGGTCGAAGCGGGCCCGCCCGGGGACGCCCGCCAGGCCGTCGCCGCACTCCATGTGCGGATGCAGGCCCGCCCGCGCCAGGTTGTCCCTGGCGATGTCGTGGAGCGCCTTGTCGGTCTCGATCGTGGTCGTACGGTCCTCGCCGAGCCGGTGCGCGAGCCAGGCGGCGTGATAGCCGGTGCCGGTGCCGATCTCCAGTACGGCGTCGCCGTCCCGGACGACCGCGGCCATCGCCAGCATGAGGGAGGGCATGGACGTCGAGCAGGTGGGAACGGCGACCTCGCCCGCCGCGCGCCGGCCGTCGTTGTGCTGGGTGATGAGCGGCAGGTCGGCATAGACCATCCGGCGCCACTCCGCCTCGTCCGCGGAGCGGGAGACCGTGCGGTCGGCCACCTCGAAGGTGTCCGGGACGAAGTGCGCGCGGTCGACCGCGGCGACGGCCGGGGCCCATTCCGGCGCCAACGCACCCTTGTTGCGCAGGATTTCCACCAGCCGGCTCGGCGAGGACATGGCGGCCTCCCCTACTTCTTCGGCGGCTGGATCACCGGCTTGGTCCACCGGCCGTCGGACTCCTTCGGGCTCTGCTGCTTGTCGCCCGTCTCGCCGCCTTTGCCGTCACCGTGCTTTCCCATGGATATCCCCCTTCGTCGGTGGTGGGGCGGTCGCACCCCGCCACGGGCATGCCCAGCACGATGCCCCCGCAAGCACCGGCCTGCGGGGGCATCGTTTCTGCGCGCCCTCTTCGTTGCTGCGCTATCTCTTCGTTTTCTGCGCTGTTCCGTCGTCGGCGTCAGACGCCCGCCGGCTCCGGGGCGCGGTCGGTCTCCTCGGCCTGCGGACCGGCCTTCTTGGCGGCCTTCTTCTTCGCCCGGCGCTCCTTGCGGAGCTCGATCATCGCGTAGAGCGTCGGGACGAGGAGGAGGGTGAGCAGGGTGGAGGTGATCAGACCGCCGATCACGACCACGGCGAGCGGCTGGGAGATGAAGCCGCCGTCGCCCGTGATGGACAGTGCCATCGGGAGCAGCGCCATGATCGTGGCCAGGGCGGTCATGAGGATCGGGCGGAGGCGGTGGCGGCCGCCCTCGATGACCGCCTCCACGACGCCGTAGCCCTGCGCCCTGTACTGGTTGATCAGGTCGATCAGCACGATGGCGTTGGTGACCACGATGCCGATCAGCATCAGCATGCCGATCATCGCCGGGACGCCCAGCGGGGTACCGGTGGCGACCAGCAGGCCGATCGCACCGGTCGCCGCGAAGGGGATCGAGACGAGGAGGATCAGCGGCTGGATCAGCGAGCGGAAGGTGCCGACCAGGAGCATGAAGACGATGGCGATGGCCGCCAGCATCGCCAGGCCGAGCGAGGAGAACGCGTCGGTCTGGTCCTGGGAGACACCGCCGATCTCCGCGGTGGCACCGTCGGGCAGCTTCAGCTCGTTGATCTTGCTCTGGAGCGTGGCGCTGACCGCGCCGGTGTTGTCGCCGGTCGGCTTGGCGGTGATGGTCGCCGAACGGGCCCCGTCGATCCGGGTCATCTGGACCGGGCCGGGGACGGTCCGCACGGTGGCGAGCGTGCCGAGCTCGGCCGGTCCTGCCGGGGTCGGGATGGCCAGCTTCTTCAACTCGGCCACGGTGGTGGCCGGGTGGGCCGACTTGATCACGATGTCGCGCTCGGTGTCGTCCAGGACGGCCTTGCCGCTGGTGGTGCCGCGGACCGCCTGGGTGACCGCACCGCCGAGGGTGGTCTGGTTGTAACCGGCCGCGGCCGCCTTCTCGTTGGGCTTCACGGAGATCCGCGGCACGCTCTGGGCGAGGTCGCTCTGGACGTCGGTGACGTCGTCGAGACCGGCGACGGTCTTGCGGACCTGCTCACTGGCCTTCTTCAGGACGTCGCCGTCGGCGGCCTTGACGACCACGCTCAGGTCCTGGTTGCCGAAGCCGCCGCCCGCGGTGACGGTGGTGTCGCCGATGGACGGGCCGAGCTTGCCGAGAGCGGCCCGCAGGTCGTCGGTGACCTTGCCGGAGTCCGCGGCGTCCTTCAGCTTGAGCTGGTAGGAGGCCTGGTTGGCGCCGGTGCCGCCGCCGAAGGCCGCCATGAAGCCGGAGGAGCCGACGGTGACCTGGTAGTCGGCGATGTCGTCGTTGGCCGCGAGCAGCTTCTCGACCTTCTTGGCCTGCTTGTCGGCCGCGTCCAGGCTGGTGCCCGGCTCCAGCTCCTGCTTGACGGTGAGGGTGTCCTGGTCGCCCTGGTCGAAGACATTGGTCTTCAGGAGCGGGCCCATGCCGAAGGTGCCGATGAGGATGACGACGGCGATGACCAGGCTGGTGATCCGGCGGCGGGTCGCGAACCGCAGGACGGGGACGTAGAGGCGCTGTAGCGGGCTCTTGGCCTCCTTCTCCTCGGCCTCGCGGCGCAGGTCGTCCTGGGTCGTGCCCTCGGGGATCTCCGGGGCGCGCAGGAACCAGAACGAGAGGACCGGTACGACCGTCAGGGAGACGATCAGGGAGGAGAGCAGGGCGACGGTCACCGTCAGCGAGAAGGAGCCGAAGAGCGCACCGACCATGCCGCCGACCACGCCGATCGGCAGGAAGACCGCGACCGTGGTGAGGGTGGAGGAGGTGATCGCTCCGGAGACCTCCTTGACGGCGGAGAGGATGGCCTCGCGGCGCTCCTCGCCGTAGCCCAGGTGCCGCTTGATGTTCTCCAGGACGACGATCGAGTCGTCGACGACGCGGCCGATCGCGATGGTCAGCGCGCCGAGGGTGAGCATGTTCAGGGAGAGGTCCCCGGTCCACAGCACGATCAGCGTGATGACGACCGAGAGCGGGATGGAGACGGCGGTGACCAGCGTCGAGCGCAGGCTGAGCAGGAAGACGAGGATGACGATGACCGCCATGGCGAGGCCGAGCAGGCCCTCGGTGGTCAGCGACTCGATCGACTTGGAGACCGCCGGGCCCTGGTCGGAGGCGACCGTGACCTCGGTGCCCTTGCCCAGGTCCTGACGGATCTTGGTGAGCTTGTCCTTGACCGCGTCGGATATCGCGACCGCGCTGCCGTCCTGGTCCATCGTCACCATGACGGCGAGGCTGGGCCTGCCGTCGGTGCGGGTGATCGAGGTCGGGGTGGCCGACTGCTCCTTGACGGTGGCGACGTCGCCGAGGCGGACCGGCTCGGCCGGCCGGCCGGCGCCCGCGGCGGCGTCACCGGCTGCCGGGGACGGCGCGATCGTCAGGTCCCTGAGCTGCTTGACGGACGTGAAGCCCGCGCCGACCTGGACGGTCTTGCTCTGCCCGCCCTCGGCGAACGAACCGGCGGGCACGGACGTCCCGCCGGCCTCCAGCGCCTGGCCGAGCGCCTGGGAGTTCAGTCCGGCGGCGGCGAGCTTCTTCTCGTCGGGGGTGACCGCGACGATCCGGTCCTGGACGCCGTCCACCGTGACCTGGCTGACGCCGTCGATGTTCTTCAGGTCCGGGACGACGCTGCGCTTGAGCTGGTCGGCGAGCGTCTGCTGGTCCTTGTCCCGGGAGGAGACGGCGAGGACGACGGTGGGGATGTCGTCCGTCGAGCCGGCCACCACCTGCGGGTCGACGTCCTTGGGCAGCTTCGCGCGGGCGCGGTTCACGGCCTGCTGGACGTCGGCGACCAGGCGATCGGAGTCGTTGCCGTAGTCGAACTGCGCCATGATGACGCCCGAGCCCTCGCTCGACGTCGAGGTGACGCTCTTGATGCCGTCGACCGCCTGGACACCGTCCTCGAGCGGCTCGATCACCTGCTTCTCGACGACATCGGGCGAGGCGCCCTGGTACGGCGCCAGCACGGACACCATCGGGAGTTCAATGGACGGCAGGAGCTGCTGCTTGAGCTGTGGGATCGCGATGGCGCCGAAGGCGATCGCCACGATCGACATCAGCGCTATCAGGCCCCGTTGTACGAGGCTGAGTCGGGACAGCCAGGACATGGGTGGGGTCTCTCTTCTGTTCTGAAACGGACGGCGGGGCCTTTCACGGGCCCACTTACACCTTCCGCCATGCCCTGGCCGGTTTTCCTCGCTCGCAGGTCGGTTTCCGGCCGGTGCCCGTACCGCGTTGGGAGTACGGGAGGCTCCACCCTCACTGCACCCGTGGGCGTACGAGTCCCGACTCGTAGGCGATGACCACCAGCTGGGAGCGGTCCCGGGCGCCCAGCTTGGCCATCGCGCGGTTGACATGCGTCTTGACCGTGAGCGGGCTGACCGCGAGCTGCTCGCCGATCTCGTCGTTGGACAGCCCGCCGGCCACCAGGGTCAGCACCTCGCGCTCGCGGCCGGTCAGCGTCGCCAGCCGTTCGGCACCCCGGCCGCCGGGCCCGCCGTCCCCGGAACTGCCGCCCTGCGCGAGGAACTTCGCGATCAGGCCCTTGGTCGCGACCGGCGAGAGCAGCGCCTCCCCGGCCGCCGCGATCCGGATCGCGTTCAGCATCTCGTCCGGTTCGGCGCCCTTGCCGAGGAATCCGCTGGCACCGGCCCGCAGCGACTGCACCACGTAGTCGTCGACCTCGAAGGTGGTCAGGATGACCACCCGGACGTCGATGAGCTCCGGGTCCTCGCTGATCATGCGGGTGGCCGCCAGGCCGTCCACCCCGGGCATCCGGATGTCCATCAGGACGACGTCGGGGCGCTGGGCCCGGGTCAGCTCGTACGCCTGGGCGCCGTCGGAGGCCTCCCCCACCACCCGCATGTCCGGCTCGGAGTCGACCAGCACCCGGAACGCGCTGCGCAGCAGCGCCTGGTCATCGGCGAGCAGCACCTTGATCGTCATACCGACTCCCCCGTACGGACGGCCTGAAGCGGAAGGGTGACCCGGACCTGGAAGCCGCCGGCCGCCCGCGGTCCTGTCACGACCGTGCCGCGCAGGGCGAAGACCCGCTCGCGCATCCCGATCAGGCCGTGGCCGCCGCCGCTGTCCTCCGGCTCACCGGGCCCGCCGGGCACCACGGGCGGCCGGTCGCCGCCCTTCTGCCGCGGGACGCCGGCCCGGCCCGCGCCGTCGTCCAGGACGGTCACGGTCAGCGCGGTGTCGGCGTGGACGATCCGCACCGTGGCGCGGGCCCCCTCACCGGCGTGCTTGTGGACATTGGTCAGCGCCTCCTGGACCACGCGGTAGGCGGTGAGGTCGACGGAGGCGGGCAGCGGCCGGGGCGAGTGCGGGACCTCCAGATCGACCGGGATGCCGGCCCGGACGAACCCGTCGACGAGCTGGTCGAGGACGCCGAGACCCGGAGCCGGCTCGGTCGGCGCCCTGGGGTCGTCGGACTGCCGCAACAGGCCGACGGTGGCGCGGAGTTCCTCCAGCGCCGAGCGGGACGCCTCACGGACGTGCGCCAGCGCCTGCTTGGCCTGGTCGGGGCGGTTGTCCATGACGTGCGAGGCGACGCCCGCCTGGACGTTGACCAGGGCGATGTGATGGGCGACGACATCGTGCAGCTCACGGGCGATCCGCAGGCGCTCCTCGGCGACCCGGCGCCGGGCCTCCTCCTCACGGGTGCGCTCGGCACGTTCGGCGCGCTCCCGGATGGCGCTGACGAAGGCGCGGCGGCTGCGGACCGCGTCGCCGGCGGCCGCGGCCATGCCCGTCCAGGCGAAGATGGCGATGTTCTCCTGCGCGTACCAGGGGCGGGGCCCGTAGAGCATCGCCGCGGCGGTCAGGACGACCACGGTCAGGGCGCCGACCCGCCCGGTCGTGGGCCGGTCGGTGCGCGAGGCCAGGCTGTAGAGCGCTATCACGGCGGAGGCGGCCACGGGGGCGCGCGGATCGCTGGAGCGGGCGAGCAGCTCGACGATGGTGAGCGAGCCGGTGACAGCCAGGACCGTACGGGGCAGCCGGCGGCGCAGGACCAGGGCGGCGCAGGCCAGCGCGGCGAGCACCACGGTCGTGGCGGTCAGGTGGTGGCCGGCGAACCGCGGGCCGTGCGGACCGTGCGGGTCGGCCACCGCACCGCACAGGATGCACGCGAAGACGGCCACGGCCAGGGCGGCGTCGAAGGCGAGCGGATGCGTCCGGTGCCACCGGAAGCGGCCGGCACGGGGTGCGTCCGGGCGGGGGTCGAGGAGACTCACAAGAGCAAACGGTAGCGCCCCGGTCCACCGAGGGGCCGGGGCGCTGTGCGCTGGAGTGGAGCGGTCGGGCCGGGAGCGGCCCAGGACTCAGCCCGGGATGAGGCCGTCGTCGCTGAGCATCTCCCGGACCTCGTCGAGCGAGGCGTCCGGGGACGGCAGGATGAGTTCGGAGGGTTCGAGGGCGTCGTCGGGAAGCGGCGTGCCGAGCCGGCGCACCTCGTCCAGCAGGGCCCCGAGAGTGCGCTGGAAGCCTGCTTCGTCGTTGCTCTCCATCTCGGCGAGCAGCTCATCGTCCAGCTTGTTGAGCTCGGCGAAGTGGGCATCGTCCAGCTTCACCTGGCCCTCCCCCATGATCCGTACGATCACGACGGTCTCCCTTGGTCCGGTCCGACGATCCCTGCGAGGCTATCCGCCGCCGGCCGTCACTGCTTGTCGAAACGCGGCCGGTCCTGCTGCGGGGCGGACTGCCCCTCGCCGTTCCGACCGCCCTCGATGGCCTGCTGGCCGGACGAGCCTCCCGCGAGCTCGGCCTTCATCCGCTGTAGCTCCAGTTCGACATCGCTGCCGCCGGAGAGACGGTCCAGCTCGGCCGTGATGTCGTCCTTGGCCATGCCGGTCGGGTCGTCCAGCGCGCCGGAGGCCATCAGCTCGTCGAGCGCACCGGCCCTGGCCTGGAGCTGTGCGGTCTTGTCCTCCGCACGCTGAATGGCCATGCCGACGTCGCCCATCTCCTCGGAGATGCCGGAGAAGGCCTCGCCGATCCGGGTCTGCGCCTGGGCGGCCGTGTACGTGGCCTTGATCGTCTCCTTCTTCGTACGGAAGGCGTCGACCTTGGCCTGGAGCCGCTGCGCGGCCAGCGTCAGCTTCTCCTCCTCGCCCTGGAGCGTCTGATGCTGCGTCTCCAGGTCCGTGACCTGCTGTTGCAGCGCGCTGCGCCGGCTCAGCGCCTCGCGGGCCAGGTCCTCGCGGCCGAGCGCCAGCGCCTTGCGGCCCTGGTCCTCCAGCTTGGAAGACTGGCCCTGGAGCTGGTTGAGCTGAAGCTCCAGGCGCTTGCGGGAGGTCGCCACGTCGGCGACTCCGCGGCGCACCTTCTGAAGCAGCTCCAGCTGCTTCTGGTACGAGTAGTCGAGGGTTTCGCGCGGGTCTTCGGCCCGGTCCAGGGCCTTGTTGGCCTTCGCGCGGAAGATCATCCCCATCCGCTTCATGACACCATCGCTCATGGGCCTCGCGCGCCCCCTTCTGGCCGAGTCACCTCGGGCTTAGGCTCCAGCACATCTACAGACCCCACAGTACGGGCCCTGGTTCCATTACCGCACTGTTCGCGCCCGGATGCGCTCCTCCTCCAGGACGATCGGGAGCGCGTCGTCTCCCGCGCAAGGAGTAGGGAGAGTCCGGACAAAGCCGCACGATGTCTGCTCTGTCCCGGTAGGACAGGGGTTCCGGCCCGGTCGGGTGCGGGTGAAGCGGGTGCCGTTGCCGGATCGTGCCCCGTCGGACCATGGTTCAGCCGCGGCGAGCACGTACCCTTGGGCCTTGTGTTCCGAAGCCGTTCGAAGGATGAGCAGGCCGCGACCGCCAAGGTGACCGCGGACCAGCCCCAGCAGCCCCGCGATCCGCAGGCCCCCAAGGGCCGCCCGACGCCCAAACGCAGCGATTCCCAGTCGCAGCGCCGCTCCCGTGCGCATACGCCGACCAACCGCAAGGACGCGACGAAGGCCCAGCGTGAGGCCCGCCGCGCCGACATGGCCCGCCAGCGCGAGGCCATGGCCAGCGGTGACGAGCGGTATCTGCCGGTGCGCGACAAGGGACCGGTACGCCGGTTCGCGCGCGACTACGTCGACTCCCGCTGGGCCGTCGCCGAGTTCTTCCTGCCGATGGCCGTGGTGATCCTGGTGCTCACCATGATCCGGGTGCCGTCGATCCAGAGCATCGCGCTGCTGCTGTGGCTCGTGATCATCGTGCTGATCGTGATCGACTCGGCGCTGATCTGGGTCCGCCTGGGCAAGCTGCTCCAGGAGCGCTTCCCGAACGAGAACCTCAAGGGCGTGAAGCCGTACGCGGTCATGCGCACGTTGCAGATGCGGCGGCTGCGGCTGCCGAAGCCGCAGGTGAAGCGGGGCGAAAAGCCGTAGTCGTGCGTGGTGCCGGGGTCGTCCCCCGTGCCGCCGGACCCTCGCCGTCGTGGTTGCGCGCCGTCGCGGCGGGATGAAGTGCTTGACTGCTGGGCCGGGTCCGTACGGACCCGGCCCAGCAGTCGTCAGGGCTCGGCACCCGGGCCGGTCAGCCCCGGCTCAGGCCTCCGCGTCCGCGTGCAGGCTCATGGGGCCCGTGTAGATTTCGGTGCTGTCCTCGAAGAGCCTCACCTGGTCGACGCCGCCTTCGAGGAGGGCCTTCCACTCCTCGCCGATCCAGGACTCCGCGTCGCCCTGGGTGGTGAACTCCTCCGGTTGCACGGCCGGCGCCGTCTCCGAACCGTCGGCCTTCTCGAACCGCCACGTCCACGCCATGTGCGCCTCCTGGATCCCACCGAGTACGAATCTGTGCCACCGCGGAGCGCGTCCTGACGCACTCCGCCGTGCCGTGCTTCCGTGCTGATCGGCAGCCTAACGGCCGTGTCGAGTCCGCCCCCGCCGCGCCCGCCGGACGCGGACGCGAGAAACTCGGCGGTGTGGATGTGACTCTCCTCGGCACCGGCGCCCCTCAGGGGCTGCCGCGGCCCGGCTGCACGTGTGCCGCCTGCGCGACCGCCGTCGGCGACGAGGCGCGGGCGGCGACCGCGCTGCTCGTCGACGATGCGCTGATGATCGATCTGACGCCCGGACCGGCCTTCGCGGCCGCCCGCGCCGGGCAGTCGCTGACGGGCGTCCGCCAGGTGCTGCTCTCGCATCCGCACGACGGTCCTGTGATGGAGGTGCCGGCCGGGCTGCCGCAGCCGGGCCGGGTCGCGGACGGGCGGGAGCTGGCGCTGCTCGACGGACACCGGGTGCGGGCCGTCGCCGTGGACATCCCGGGTACCGGCTATGAGATCTCCGGCGCCGCGGGCGAGCGGCTGCTGTATCTGCCCCCGGGCGCCGCCCCGGCCGGACCGGTCAACGGGAACGGGCGGACGGCGGGCGGCGGGGGCACGGGCGGCACCGGCCCCTACGACCTGGTGCTGCTCGACGTGCTGGAACGGCCCGATGCGCTGGCCAAGCTGCGGGCGAGCGGGGCGGTCGACGCGGCGACGGATGTGGTCGCGGTGCACATCGGCCACGACGTGCCGCCGGGGCCCGAGCTGCACCGCCGGCTGGCGGCGGCGGGGGCCCGTGCGGTGCCCGACGGCAGCACGCTGGTGGTCGGCGAGTTCCACGCCGTACCGGATCTGCCGCGGCGGACCCTGGTGCTGGGCGGGGCGCGCAGCGGGAAGTCGGTGGAGGCGGAGCGGCGGCTCGCGGCCTTTCCCGACGTGGTGTACGTGGCCACCGGGGGGACCCGGGACGGCGACCAGGACTGGGCGCAGCGGGTCTCGCTGCACCGTGAGCGGCGCCCCGGCAGCTGGCGCACGGTCGAGACCTGCGGTCTGGTGCCGCTCCTGGAGGCCGGGAGGCCGGGTGCGGACGCCGAGGCGCCGGGCACGGAGGCCGAGGGGCCCGGCGCCGACCGGGCGGGCGAGACATCGCCGCTGCTCATCGACTGTCTGGCGCTGTGGCTGACGCATGTCATGGACGAGGTCGGGGCCTGGGACGACGCGACCTGGGAGGCCGGTGGCCGGCAGGCGCTGCGGGAGCGGACCGATGCGCTGGTGGCGGCGGTGCGGCAGACGCACCGGACCGTGGTGGCGGTGAGCAACGAGGTCGGATCCGGCGTCGTCCCCGCGACTGCAGCGGGCCGCCGGTTCCGGGACGAACTGGGGCGGCTGAACGCGGCGTTCGGCGCGGAGTGCGAGCAGCTGCTCCTGGTCGTCGCGGGCCAGGCGCTTGTGCTGCGTGGATGACGGAGGCCCTGCGGGGCCCGTGTCCGCTGCGCTGCGTGGATGACGGAGGCCCTGCAGGGCCCGTGTCCGCTTGCCCGGCGGCGCGGCACCGGGTGCTCTTGACCCGTGACCGAATCCGAGCGGACCGAATCCGAAGCGCCGGCCGGGTGGGAAGCCGGGCCCGCCCGGGAGCCGGGGGCGCGCGGGCGGCGTTTCGACGCGGCCGTACGCGCCTATCTGGAGCGGCGTCCGGAGGCGACGGTGGTCGCGCTCGGCGAGGGGCTCGGGACCGCCTTCTGGCGGCTGGACAACGGGCTGCTGAACTGGCTGACGGTGGTGCCGCCGGAGACCGCCGCGGTGCGCCGGATACTGCTGCCGGACAGCGCCCGGCGGCGTACCGTCGCCCGCGCGGTGACCGATCACGGCTGGCTGGACGCGGTACGGGAGCCGGAGCGCGGGGTCATCGTGACGGCGCCGGGGGTGCTGATGCGGCTGCCGCCGCCCGCGGTGCGCGCGCTGCTGGCGGCCTGTGCCGAGCGGTTTCCCGGTGGTGCGCTGGTCTTTGACGCACCACCACGGCGGGCGGCCGTGCGGGCCCGGTGGGCCGGTGGCCGGTGGCCGGCGCCGGTGCGCTGGGGGCTGGACCGTGCCCAACTGCCGCGGGTGGCCGGTGCGCACCCGGGCATCGTCGCGGTCCGCGAAGTCGGCCCGGCGCCGGCTTCGCCGCGGCGGACGGCGCCGGGCGGTCTGCCGGCCCGGCTCGTGTGGCCGGTGCGCCGCATCCCGGTGCTGGGCGCGCTGACGCCGCTGGTGTGCGAGGTGCGCTTCGCACCGGCCGGTTCCCCCCGGCGCGCCTCGTCAGCCGTGAGTTGACGGTAATCTGCGCCCAATGAGCGCCCTGAACCTCGATGACTTCGCCCACCTGATCGAGCGCCCCGACGGCGGTGTGCGCCGTGACGCCGAGGAGCGGCGGGCACGGCTGGCCGTGCCGCCGGGTGCGCTCGGCCGCCTCGACGAGCTGGGCGAGTGGCTGGCCGCCGCGCAGCAGCAGGTGCCGGTACGGCCCGTCGGGCGCCCGCGGGTGCTGCTGTTCGCGGGCGATCACGGGGTGGCGGAGCTGGGGGTGTCGGCCCGGCCGGTCGGCGGCACCAAGGACCTCGTACGGGCCGTGCTGGACGGGGCGAGCCCGGCCGCGGTGCTGGCCCGTGGCGCCGGGGCGCAGCTGCGGGTGGTGGATCTGTCCGTGGACTGCGACCCGGAGGAGCTGCCGGAGGACGTCACCCGGCACCGGGTGCGGCGCGGTTCGGGACGGATCGACATCGAGGACGCGCTGACGGCCGAGGAGGCCGAGGCGGCGTTCCGGGCCGGGATGGCCGTCGCGGACGAGGAGGCGGACGCCGGGACCGACCTGGTGGTGCTGGGCGATCTGAGCGTCGGCGGGACGACGGCGGCGAGCACGTTGATCGCCGCGCTGTGCGGGACGGATGCCTCGGTGGTCACCGGGCGGGGCGGGGCCCCCATCGACGATCTGGCCTGGATGCGCAAGTGCGCGGCGATCCGCGACGCGCTGCGGCGGGCCCGTCCGGTGCTCGGCGACCAGCTGGAGCTGCTGGCCACGATCGGTGGCGCGGATCTGACCGCCATGACCGGCTTTCTGCTCCAGAGTGCGGTGCGCCGTACGCCGGTGATCCTGGACGGGGTGGTCTCGGCGGCCTGTGCGCTGGTGGCGCAGCGGGTGGCGTTCCGCGCGCCGGACTGGTGGGTGGCCGGGCAGGCGAGCGGGGAGCCGGCGCAGGCCAAGGCGCTGGACCGGATCGCACTCAACCCTCTGCTCGACCACGGCGTCACTGCTGGAGAGGGGACGGGGGCGCTGCTGGCCCTGCCATTGGTGCAGGCGGCCGCGGCCCTGGCGGCAGAACTGCCCGTACGCGACTGACCCGGCGCCGGCCCGGCCGGCCGTCGTACGCAGCTACCGGACGAGCGCCCGGCCCGGGCGCTCATCACTTCACGCCCGCACCGGACCACCGGCGGCGCCCCATAAGATCACGCTTTACACGTTTTATGGGAGACATCGCTTGAGTCCGGACGAAGACCGCCCTCGCGGCACGTGGTCGGAGCGTGGTGCCGCTTTCGGCATCTGGTATCTGCGCACGGTCACCTTCATCAATTTGCTGAGCGCGGTATGGGTGTCGTTCGGCAATGACATCCGCAGGCACAACATCGCGGAATTCTTCACTCCGTATCTGCTGACGGCGGGGTTCGCCTCCGGCGCTTTCTCGCTCTTCCTGTCGGTGACCCTGCGGCGGCGCAAGCGGGCATCCTGGATTTTGAATCTGGTGCTGTCCGGGCTGCTGGCGCTGCTCTTCGGATTCGGGATGGTGGCGGCCCCGGAGTTCCGCGGGCATGTGCAGAACTGGGTGTCGCTGGTATTGACCGTGCTGTTCGCCGCCGCGCTGGTGGCCGGGCGCCGCGAGTTCTCGGCGAAGGGCGACCGCGCGAACCCGAAGCTGGCGGCGACGGTCGCGGCGGGCGGTCTGCTGATCGCCTCGCTGCTGGCGGCGCTGCTGGTGACCGTCACCAACACCGCCGGGGACGGCGCCTCGACGTTCGTGCAGCGCTGGCGCTACGGCCTGATGCGGCTGGTGTCGCTGGCCGCCGACGACCGCGCGTTCCCGGAGATCGCCACCCCGAACTGGGTCAATGTGGCGATCAACGTGCTCAGCACGCTGCTGCTGGTCGCGGTCCTGTGGGCGGCGTTCCGGTCCGTGCGCAGCACCGACCCGATCACCGAGGACGACGAGGAGCGGCTGCGTGCCCTGCTCGCGCGGCACGGCGACCGCGATTCGCTGGGCTACTTCGCGCTGCGCCGCGACAAGAGCGTGCTCTTCTCCCCCAGCGGCAAGGCGGCGGTCACCTATCGCGTGGTGGGCGGGGTGTCGCTGGCCTCCGGCGATCCGCTGGGCGACCCCGAGGCCTGGCCCGGGGCGATCGAGGTGTGGCTGGCCGAGGCACAGGAGCACGGCTGGGCCCCTGCGGTGATGGGCGCCGGCGAGGAGGGCGGCACGATCTACGCCCGGCACGGCCTGGACGCCCTGGAGCTCGGCGACGAAGCGATCGTGGACACCGCGGAGTTCACCCTCGACGGCCGGGCGATGCGCACCGTGCGGCAGGCCTACAACCGCATCAAGCGGGCCGGCTACACGGTCACCATCCGGCGCCACGAGGACATCCCCGCACCGGAGATGGCGCACCTGTTGCGGCTGGCCGATGACTGGCGCGACGGGGAGACCGAGCGCGGCTTCTCGATGGCGCTGGGCCGGCTCGGCGACCCGGGTGACGGGCGCTGCGTGATGCTCGAATGCCGGGACGGCGGCACGGACGGGGCGGAGGGCGAGCTGCGGGCGCTGCTCAGCTTCGTTCCCTGGGGCGAGAAGGGCCTTTCGCTGGATCTGATGCGGCGGGACCGGAACTCCGAGAACGGCCTGATGGAGTTCATGGTGCTGGAGCTGATCCAGCGGGCGAAAGAGGTGGAGATCACTCAGCTCTCGCTCAACTTCGCGATGTTCCGTTCCGTCTTCGAACGTGGATCGCGGCTCGGCGCGGGCCCGGTGCTGCGCCTGTGGCGCTCGCTGCTCAGCTTCTTCTCCAGGTGGTGGCAGATCGAATCGCTCTATCGCGCCAATGCGAAATACCGGCCGATCTGGGAACCGCGGTACATGCTCTTCGAAAAGAGCACCGATTTGCTGCGGATCGGAATCGCCGCCGGCCGTGCGGAAGGCTTTCTGGAAGCGCCGGGTCTGCCCAAGTGGCTGAACCGCAAGCACCTGGAGAACGTGAGATGAGCTCTGCTGGGGCGGGGCGGCGGGAGGGCCCTGCGCCGGGGCGGCGGGAGGTATCCGCGCCGGGGCGGCGGGAGGCACCCGCCCTGCGTCGCTTCGCGCGTGCCGAGTGGGGCCCGCTCCTGCGGACGGTGCGCTCCTCGCTGGTCACGGACAAGCTGCGGGCGATTCCGCTGACGCTCACCGCGGTGTGTCTGACCCTGGCGTTCCAGTTCGTGCAGAACCAGGCCTGGGGCTATCGGACGGTCCAGAACATCGGCTCCGTACAGGCCTATGAGCATCTGTGGGTGGCGCTGCTGCGCACCCCGCTGTCGCTGTTCGTACCGGCGCTGGACCTTCCGGTGTGGGGGGCGCTGGCGCAGATCCTGGTGGTCTTCGGGATCGCGGAGATCTGTGTGGGCTGGCGGCAGACGCTGGTGGTCGCCTACGTCGCCACGCTCGCCGGGACGATGTACGCCCGGATCGGCATCTGGATCGGCCCGGTGAGCCCCGTCGGGCTGCCCGACTCGGACAAGTACGTCATCGACACCGGGCCGTCGGCGGCCGTCGTGGGGCTGGCGGTGTTCGTGTGCTGGCGTTATCGCGCGCGGTTCACCTGTGCCCTCGTCGTCGTGGCGATGGTCGTCGAGGTGGTGTCCATCAAGAACAACCTGGCGGGCAAGGAGCATGTCGCGGCGGTGCTGGCGGTGCTGGCGGTGTGTGCGCTGGGGGAGGTGTGGCGGCCGCGCGACGGCCGGCACGTCAGCGGCTGGGGGCACCCCCGATGACATGCTCGACCTTGCGGCGCAGCGCCGACCAGCGGCGGTCGTGACGGTAGGCGCGGACCCGGGCACGGGCCCGCGCCTTCGCGCGTGTGCGGTAGAAGCGCCTGGCCCAGGGCGAGTTCGGCCGGGCCAGCCGGATCGCGCCGAAGAGCGCGACGAACGGCACGAAGACCCCGATGACCGCGATCCGGCCCTTGCCCTTGGTGAGCGCGACGAGCGCGAAGAGGAAGTTGACGGCCACGGTCCGCACGACCGTGAAGCGGTCGGTCGCCTCCCCCGGGCCGATCTCATTGACGCCGAAGGGCAGGAAGCCGCACAGGATCAGGGCGACCAGGGCGAAGGTGAGGATGACGATCTCGACGCTCTTGGTCCCCTCCTCGGTCCAGTACACGTCGTCGAGGTGGAGGATCAGCGCGAACTCGTCCAGGACGAGGCCGACGCCCATGCCGAAGAGCACCGCCGCGACACCCGCGCCGAAGCCGCGCCGGCCGCCCGCAAGGGCGATGAAGCCCCCGACGACCATCAGGATCACTCCGGGCACGACGTGGTGGACGTGGACGCCGCCGGGAGTGATGTTGCGGAAGGGACCCTTGCCCGCGCGGATGAGCCGGGTGATGGCCCGGGTCACGAGGAACGTCAGCACGAACGAGACGAGGGCCAGCAGCAGCGGCAGCTTCCCCGGCTCGACGATATTGCGGTACCACCAGTGGCCCATCCCGCACGCTCCCATGTGTCGCGTATGGACACCTCACCACCATTAGGCCCTGTTTCGGCGGCCAGGACCGGCAGCCAAACGCGTCGGACGCCCGGATAGCCTGCCGCGGTGACCGACTCCCCCGCTCCCCCGGCCCCCTCCGACGCCCTGCGCTTCGCCTTCGGGACGCTGACCGTGCTGCCGGTACGCGTCACCCGCTGGGACCGGGAGGCGGCGCGCGGCGGAATGCTCTGCGCGCCGCTGGCCGGTCTGGTCGTCGGGCTGTGTGCGGCCGCGCTCGGCGCGGCGCTGCTGCTGCTCGGCGGCGGTCCGCTGCTCGCCGCGGTCGCCACCGCCGTGGTGCCCGCCGTACTCACCCGCGGACTGCATCTGGACGGGCTCGCCGACACCGCCGACGGTCTGGGCAGCGCCAAGCCCGCCGAGGAGGCGCTGCGCATCATGAAGCAGTCCGACATCGGCCCGTTCGGGGTCATCACGCTGCTCTTCGTCCTGCTGGCGCAGGTGGCCGCGCTGGACCAGCTGTACGCGGACGGCTGGGCACCCGGCGCCGTCGCGGCGGTCGTTGCGGCGGTCACCGCCCGCTGCGCCCTGACCCTCGCCTCCCGCGCGGGGGTGCCGGCCGCCCGCCCGGAGGGACTTGGCGCGGCGGTCGCGGGCACCGTCCCGGTGCGGGCGGCGCTGCTGTGCACGGCGCTGGTGGCCGCCGGATGCGCGGCCGCCGGCGCCGCCTTCGGCCCGTACGGCGCGCTGCACGCCGGGCTCGCGGCGCTGCTCGGCCTCGGGCTGGGCGAACTGCTGCTGCGGCACTGCCGGCGGCGGCTCGGCGGGGTGACCGGTGATGTGTTCGGCGCGCTCGCGGAGAGCGCCGGGCTCACGGCGCTGGTCGCGATGACTCTCGGATAACGCCCGAGCGCGCCCCTGCGTCCGCCCAACTCACCTGGAAGGAAAGCGAGTTGACCTGGAACGCCGACAACTGCCGAGGCCCCGTTATGTGCCGGTGTGGTATTGGACGGGCCTTGCGGCGCCGCCGAGCGTAGGCTCGGCCGCAGCAGCGCCCTGGGCGCAGACGGATTCCCCGGACGGAACAGGACCTTTATCACCGTGACTGCACTGACCCTCAGTACTTCTTCCGCCGCAACGGTGCGTGCGGATGCCGTCGTCGTCGGCGTGGCCAAGGGCGCCAAGGGCGTCGTTGTCGCCCCCGGCGCGGAGGCCGTGGACAAGGCCTTCGGCGGCAAGCTGGCTGCCGTGCTGGAGACCCTCGGCGCGAGTGGTGCCGAGGGCGAGGTGACCAAGCTGCCCGCCGCGGACGGCCTCAAGGCGCCGGTCGTGCTGGCGGTCGGCCTCGGCGAGGCGCCGGGCAAGGACGACGGCTACGACAACGAGGCGCTGCGGCGCGCCGCGGGCAGCGCCGCCCGCGCACTGACCGGCAGCAAGAAGGCCGGCTTCGCGCTGCCCGTCGAGGACGCCGAGGCGGCCGCCGCGGTGAGCGAGGGCGCGCTGCTCGGCGCGTACTCCTTCACCGCCTACCGCAGCAACGGCAACGGGCAGAACGCCAAGGGCACCAAGAAGAACGACGCCAAGTCGGCGCCGCTCGCGGAGGTCGCGCTCCTCGGCACCAAGCCGCGCGACAAGGACTTCAAGGCCGCCGCTGAGCGCTCCCAGGCGCTGGCCGCGGAGATCAACCGCGCCCGCGACCTGATCAACATGCCCCCCAACGACCTCGACCCGAAGGCCTTCGCGGCCGAGGCGCAGGCGGCGGCCAAGGAGTTCGGCCTCAAGGTCGAGGTGCTGGACGAGAAGGCGCTCAAGAAGGGCGGCTACGGCGGCCTGCTGGGCGTCGGCCAGGGCGCGGAGACCCCGCCGCGGCTGGTGCGGATCGCGCACACCCACGCCAAGGCCACCAAGACCCTGGCGCTGGTCGGCAAGGGCATCACCTACGACTCGGGCGGCATCTCGCTCAAGCCGGCCGGCCACAACGAGACCATGAAGTGCGACATGAGCGGCGCGGCCGCGGTCTTCGCCGCCGTCGTGGCCGCCGCCAGGCTGGGCCTGGAGGTGAACGTCACCGGCTGGCTGGCGCTCGCCGAGAACATGCCGTCCGGCTCCGCCACCCGCCCCGGCGACGTGCTGACCATGTACAGCGGCAAGACCGTCGAGGTGCTCAACACCGACGCCGAGGGCCGTCTGGTGCTGGCCGACGCGCTGACCCGCGCCTCGGAGGAGACCCCGGACGCGATCGTGGACGTCGCCACCCTCACCGGTGCGATGGTGCTGGCGCTGGGCAACCGCACCTTCGGGATCATGGCCAACGACGACGCGTTCCGTACCTCGGTCCACGAGATCGCGGAGGAGGTCGGCGAGCAGTCCTGGCCGATGCCGATGCCGTCCGAGCTGCGCAAGGGCATGGACTCCCCGGTTGCCGACATCGCCAACATGGGTGAGCGGATGGGCGGCGGTCTGGTCGCCGGACTCTTCCTCAAGGAGTTCGTCGGCGAGGGCATCACCTGGGCCCACCTCGACATCGCCGGCCCGGCCTTCCACGAGGGCGCTCCCTGGGGCTACACCCCCAAGGGCGGCACGGGATCCGCGGTGCGCACCCTGGTGCGCCTGGCCGAGCGCACCGCCGCGGGCGACCTGGGCTGACGGTCAACCTGGGGAGATTCCTCCCCCTTGCCCGTTATATCCCTACGGCCCCGGGCATACCGCCCGGGGCCGTAGGTGCGTCTGTGCCGGTGTTCGCCCTCAACGAAATCCGTACGCCAGTACGCGCCAGTAACCCCTACGGGGCGGTTGATCGTCCGCCCCGGGCCCGGCCCGCCGTCCCGGCTTCGTGGAACAAGTGCGAAGATGGGTTCTCGGCAGGACAGGGCCCCCCTTACCCAGGGCCGAAGTAAAAGCGGCCGAACCACAGCCGCCGTCCGGTCATTGGAGACCGGCTCCGGCGTACCCATGCATGGAGGACGTGACGTGGCGAACGACGCCAGCACCGTTTTCGACCTAGTGATCCTCGGAGGCGGTAGCGGTGGTTACGCCGCTGCCCTGCGCGGGGCGCAGCTGGGCCTGGACGTCGCCCTGATCGAGAAGGGCAAGGTCGGCGGCACCTGCCTGCACAACGGCTGCATCCCCACCAAGGCTCTGCTGCACGCCGGTGAGATCGCCGACCAGGCTCGCGAGAGCGAGCAGTTCGGCGTCAAGGCCACCTTCGAGGGCATCGACATCGAGGCGGTCCACAAGTACAAGGACGAGGTCATCTCGGGCCTGTACAAGGGCCTCCAGGGCCTGATCGCCTCCCGCAAGGTGACCTACATCGAGGGCGAGGGCCGGCTCTCCTCCCCGACCTCCGTCGATGTGAACGGCCAGCGTGTCCAGGGCCGCCACGTCCTGCTGGCGACCGGCTCCGTGCCGAAGTCGCTGCCGGGCCTGGAGATCGACGGCAACCGCATCATCTCCTCGGACCACGCGCTGACGCTGGACCGCGTGCCGAAGTCCGCGATCGTGCTGGGCGGCGGCGTCATCGGCGTCGAGTTCGCCTCCGCGTGGAAGTCCTTCGGCACCGACGTGACCATCATCGAGGGCCTCAAGCACCTCGTCCCGGTCGAGGACGAGAACAGCTCCAAGCTGCTGGAGCGGGCCTTCCGCAAGCGTGGCATCAAGTTCAACCTCGGCACCTTCTTCGACAAGGCCGAGTACACCGCCGACGGCGTGAAGGTCACCCTCGCCGACGGCAAGACCTTCGAGGCCGAGGTGCTGCTGGTCGCGATCGGCCGCGGGCCGGTCTCGGCGGGCCTGGGCTACGAGGAGCAGGGCGTCGCGATGGACCGCGGCTACGTCCTGGTCGACGAGTACATGCAGACCAACGTGCCGACCATCTCGGCCGTCGGTGACCTCGTTCCCACCCTCCAGCTCGCCCACGTCGGCTTCGCCGAGGGCATGCTGGTGGCGGAGCGGCTGGCCGGTGAGAAGACCGTGCCGATCGACTACGACGGCGTGCCGCGCGTCACGTACTGCCACCCCGAGGTCGCTTCGGTGGGTATCACCGAGGCCAAGGCCAAGGAGCTGTACGGCGCCGACAAGGTCGTCGCTCTCAAGTACAACCTCGCGGGCAACGGCAAGAGCAAGATCCTCAAGACCACGGGCGAGATCAAGCTCGTCCAGGTCAAGGACGGTGCCGTGGTCGGCGTCCACATGGTCGGTGACCGTATGGGCGAGCAGGTCGGTGAGGCCCAGCTGGTCTACAACTGGGAGGCCCTGCCGGCCGAGGTTGCGCAGCTCGTACACGCGCACCCGACGCAGAACGAGGCCCTCGGCGAGGCCCACCTGGCCCTGGCCGGCAAGCCTCTCCACTCCCACGACTGACCCCAGTCCCGGGCGCGACCACATCCGCACTTCCCCAGGATCTCGACCTCGCTCGAGCTGGGAGACCCACCGTAAGGAGCAACTGAAACCATGGCGGTTTCCGTAACCCTGCCGGCGCTCGGCGAGAGCGTCACCGAGGGCACCGTCACTCGCTGGCTCAAGGCCGAGGGTGAGCGCGTCGAGGCCGACGAGCCGCTGCTCGAGGTGTCGACCGACAAGGTCGACACCGAGATCCCGGCCCCGGCCGCGGGCATCCTGTCCGCCATCAAGGTGGCCGAGGACGAGACCGTGGAGGTCGGCGCCGAGCTGGCCCTCATCGACGACGGCAGCGGTGCGCCCGCGGCCGAGGCGGCCCCGGCCGCCGCCGAGGCACCCGCGGCCGAGCCGCAGCCCGAGCCCACCCCGGCTCCGCCCGCCGAGGCCCCCGCCCCCGCCGCCGCCCCCACAGGCGGCGCCGAGGGCACGGACGTCGTCCTCCCCGCGCTCGGCGAGAGCGTCACCGAGGGCACCGTCACCCGCTGGCTGAAGGAGGTCGGCGAGGAGGTCCAGGCCGACGAGCCGCTGCTGGAGGTCTCCACCGACAAGGTCGACACCGAGATCCCGGCGCCGGCTTCCGGCACCCTGCTGGAGATCGTCGTCGGTGAGGACGAGACCGCCGAGGTCGGCGCCAAGCTCGCCGTCATCGGTGCGGCCGGTGCCGCTCCGGCCGCCGCGCCCGCCCCGGCCGCTCCGGAGCCCGCCCCGGCCCCGGCCCCGGCCCCGGCTCCGGCCCCGGCTCCGGCCCCGGCCGCTGCCGCCCCGGCGCCCGCCGCTCCGGCTCCGGCCGCTCCGGCTCCGACGCCCGCTCCGGCTCCGGCCCCCAAGCCGGCCCCGGCCGCCCCCGCCCCGGCCGCCCCCGCTCCGGCCGTCGGTGACGGCGACGGCGCCTACGTCACCCCGCTGGTGCGCAAGCTCGCCGCGGAGAACGGCGTCGACCTGTCCGCGGTCAAGGGCACCGGTGTCGGTGGCCGTATCCGCAAGCAGGACGTCATCGCCGCCGCCGAGGCCGCCAAGGCCGCTGCGCCGGCTCCGGCCGCCGCCCCGGCCGCCGCCTCCAAGGCCCCGGTCATCGCGGTGTCGCCACTGCGCGGCCAGACCGTGAAGATGCCGCGGATGCGCAAGGTCATCGGCGACAACATGATGAAGGCCCTGCACGGCCAGGCGCAGCTGACCTCCGTGGTCGAGGTGGACATCACCAAGATCATGCGGATGCGCAACAAGGCCAAGGACGGCTTCGCGCAGCGTGAGGGCGTCAAGCTCTCGCCGATGCCGTTCTTCGTCAAGGCCGCTGTCCAGGCGCTGAAGGCCCACCCGGTCGTCAACGCCCGGATCAACGAGGACGAGGGCACCATCACCTACTTCGACACCGAGAACGTCGGTATCGCGGTGGACGCGGAGAAGGGCCTGATGACCCCGGTCATCAAGGACGCCGGTGACCTCAACATCGCCGGTATCGCCCGCAAGACGGCGGACCTGGCGGGCAAGGTCCGCGCGAACAAGATCACGCCGGACGAGCTGTCCGGTGCGACCTTCACCATCAGCAACACCGGTTCGCGCGGTGCCCTGTTCGACACCGTCATCGTGCCCCCGAACCAGGTCGGCATCCTGGGTATCGGTGCGACCGTCAAGCGCCCGGTGGTCATCAACCACCCGGAGCTCGGCGAGACCATCGCGGTGCGCGACATGACCTACCTCGCGCTCTCCTACGACCACCGTCTGGTGGACGGCGCGGACGCCGCCCGCTACCTGACCACGGTCAAGCAGATCCTGGAGGCCGCCGAGTTCGAGACCGAGATCGGTCTCTGAGTCCGGCAGTCACGCCGTAGGTGTGCAGCAGGGGTCGGCCCCGGTTCGTCGTACGAGCCGGGGCCGGCCCCTTTGCGCGTCCCTGATCCCCGTTGCCGCCCGGGGGCTTCCGTCCGTCCCGGATAATGGCCCCCTCGTCACCACCCGCTCTGAAGGAGCACCTCATGACCCCGCCCGTCGTCCATTCGCTGCGCGAGCAGATCCGCGAGCACATCCTCGAGGGGATCGTCAGCGGCCGCTGGCAGCCGGGCGAGCGGATCGTGGAGCGGCGGATCGCGGTGGAGCTGGAGGTCAGCCAGACGCCCGTACGGGAGGCGCTGCGCGAGCTGGAGTCGCTTCAGCTGATCGAGTCGGCACCGAACAAGGGCGTACGGGTACGGAATCTGACCGCGGACGACCTCAAGGAGAGCTATCCGGTGCGGGCCGGGCTGGAGCAGGTGGCCGCCGAACTGGCCGCCGGGCGGCTGTCCGAGGACACCGTGGCGCTGGAGCGCGAGGTGGCGGCGCTGCGCGAGGCGGATCTGGCCGGTGACGGGGAGGCGCAGGTACGGCACACGGTGGCCTTCCACCGGGAGATCGTGCGGGCCGCCGGGAACGCCGTACTGCTGCACACCTGGGAGTCGCTGGGCATCGAGGTGTGGACGACGCTGTCGATCCGCTGGTTCAGCCCGGAGCCGCGCTCGCACGCCCAGGACCACCAGGAGATCGTGGACGCCTTCCGGCGGCGCGACCCCAAGATCGGTGCCCTGCTCAAGTCACATGTGCTGAGCTGCGCACCCCGGGTCTGAGAGGCGTCCGAAAAGGGGGCCGACGGCCCCTCCCGGACGGGGCCGACGGCCCCCTTTTCGGCTGGCACGCGGTGCCCAAAAATGCGGCACCCCGTGCCGACCTGCGGTTATTCGCCCGCGAAGCGTTGATCGATCATCGATCAGAGGCGTATCGTCTTGCGTCGGGGCGCGACAACCCTGCCTGCCGAACTCGTAGGGGGTGTCGTCGAGGCCGCCGTCCAACCCTGTGGACGCGGCCCGTTCACGACGGCACCCCCGAGCTACCTCCCGTCCGGAAAGGGGCCACCCATGCCCGATCCCGTGCGCCTGCCGTACAGCCAGCTCGACCAGCTCCCGGACCGCGACCCCGAGGAGACCGCCGAGTGGCGCGAGTCGCTCGACGCCGTCACCGAGGCGGCGGGCCCCCAGCGCGCCGCCTACCTGATGCGCCGTGCCCTGGAGCACACCGCGCGCACCGAAGGCACCGCCCTGCCGTCCCTCCTGGAGACGGAGTACGTCAACACCATCCCGACCTCCGCCGAGCCCGCGTTCCCGGGCGACGAGGCGCTGGAGGCCAGGATCACCGCCTGGAACCGCTGGAACGCCGCCGCGATGGTCACCCGCGGCTCCAAGCTGGGCCTCGGGGGCCACATCGCCACCTTCGCCTCGGCCGCCTGGCTCTACGAGACCGGCTTCCAGCACTTCTTCCGCGGCAAGGAGGGCGACGGCAGCGGCGACCAGCTCTACATCCAGGGCCACGCCTCCCCCGGCGTCTACGCCCGCGCCTTCCTCGAAGGCCGCCTCACCGAGGACCACCTCGACCACTTCCGCCAGGAGGCCGGCGGCGAGGGCCTGCCCTCCTACCCGCACCCGCGGCGGCTGCCCTGGCTGTGGGAGTTCCCCACCGTCTCCATGGGCCTGGGCCCGCTCTCCGCGATCTACCAGGCGCGCTTCAACCGCTACCTGGAGCACCGCAGCATCAAGGACACCGCCAACTCCCACGTCTGGGCCTTCCTGGGCGACGGCGAGATGGACGAGCCCGAGTCGACCGCCGCACTGGCGCTGGCCGGCCGTGAGGGCCTGGACAACCTCACCTTCGTCGTCAACTGCAACCTCCAGCGCCTGGACGGGCCGGTCCGCCCCAACTTCAAGATCGTGCAGGAGCTGGAGGCCCAGTTCCGCGCGGCCGGCTGGAACGTCGTCAAGTCGCTGTGGGGCCAGGCCTGGGACGAGATCTTCGCCCTGGACACCGACGGCGCGCTGATCCGCCGCCTCGGCGAGACCCCCGACGCGCAGTTCCAGACCTACGCCACCCGCGACGCCGCTTATCTGCGCGAGCACTTCTTCGGCGCGAACGAGTCGCTCCGGGCCCTCGCCCGTACCCTGACCGACGCCAAGCTGCTGGAGCTGTTCCAGACCTCCCGGGCCGGCCACGAGCCGCGCAAGGTGTACGCCGCCTACCAGGCCGCCGTCACCCACAAGGGCGCGCCGACCGTCATCCTGGCGCAGACCGTCAAGGGCTACACCCTCGGCGCGGGCTTCGAGTCCCGTAACGCCAACCACCAGATGAAGAAGCTCACCATGGACGAGTTCCGCGCCATGCGTGACGTCCTCGAACTCCCCATCCCGGACAGCGCCCTGGAGGGCGACACGGTGCCGTACTGGCGCCCCGCCGAGGACTCCCCCGAGATGGTCTACCTGCGCGAGCGGCGCGCCGCCCTCGACGGCCCGGCCCCGGCCCGCAAGGTCGTCGCCAAGCCGCTGCCGATGCCCGCCGACAAGGCCTTCGACTCCCTGAAGAAGGGCTCCGGCAGCCAGGAGATCGCCACCACCATGGCGTTCGTCCGGCTGATCAAGGACCTGATGCGGGACAAGGAGACCGGCAAACGCTGGGTCCCGATCGTCCCCGACGAGGCCCGTACCTTCGGCATGGAGTCGCTCTTCCCGACGGCCGGCCTCTACTCCCCCAAGGGCGCGACGTACGACCCGGTCGACCGTGACCAGCTCCTTTGGTACAAGGAGGCCAAGGACGGCCAGATCCTCAACGAGGGCATCACCGAGGCCGGTTCGCTCGCCGACTTCACCGCCGCCGCGACGTCCTACGCGACGCACGGCGAGCCGATGATCCCCTTCTACATCTTCTACTCGATGTTCGGCTGGCAGCGCACCGCCGACCAGTTCTGGGCGCTGGCCGACCAGCTGGGCCGCGGTTTCGTCATCGGCGCGACGGCCGGCCGGACGACGATGACCGGTGAGGGCCTCCAGCACGCGGACGGCCACTCGCACCTGATCGCCTCCACCAACCCGGCGGCGCTCTCCTACGACCCCGCCTTCGCCTACGAGGTCGCGGTCATCGTCAAGGAGGGTCTGCGCCGCATGTACGGCCCGGACGCCGAGGACGTCTTCTACTACCTCACGGTCTACAACGAGACCAAGGTCCAGCCGGCCATGCCGGAGGGCGTCGAAGAGGGCATCCTCAAGGGCCTGTACCGCTTCAACGAGGGCACCAAGCCCCAGGCCGACAGCCCGCAGCTCCAGCTGCTGGCCTCCGGCACCGCCATCCACTGGGCCCTGGAGGCGCAGCAGCTGCTGGCCGCCGACTGGGGTGTGGCGGCGGACGTGTGGTCCGCACCGTCCTGGACGGAGCTGCGCCGGGACGCCCTGGAGTGCGACGCCGCCCGGCTGGAGGGCGAGGACCGGATCCCGTACGTCACCCGTGCGCTGGCCGGTGCCCCCGGCCCGGTCGTCGCGGTCAGCGACTGGATGCGGGCGGTTCCCGACCAGATCGCGCCGTGGGTCGAGCAGGACTGGACCTCCATCGGCACCGACGGCTTCGGCCTGTCCGACACCCGCGAGGCGGCCCGCCGGCACTTCGGCGTCGACCCGCAGTCGGTGGTCGTCCAGGCGCTGGCGGCCCTCGCCCGCCGCGGCCAGGTCAAGCCGGAGACCGTCAAGGAAGCCCGGGAGCGCTACGGGCTGTGACCCCTGGGCGGACCCGTCACCGGGTCCGCCCGCCCTCCGGGGCACCCCGACTCCCGTGCGGAGGCCACCTTCCCGCGCCCGGGGCCTCCGCACGGGAACCCACCACCGGTCCGGCCGACCACGCCCTGGCTACGGCCGGGCCGGGCTGTCTCTTCCGCCGCCGGCCCGACGACGGCAACGCCCACTGCCCCGGGCGATGTCAGTGGCCCCCGGCATGATGGACCCATGCGTGCTGCCCGGCTGATCAGGATGGTGTTGCTGCTCCAGGCGCGGCCGTCGATGACGGGCTCCGAGCTGGCGCGGGAGCTGGAGGTCTCCGAGCGTACGGTCGCCCGGGATGTCCTCTCCCTCTCCGAGGCCGGGGTGCCCGTGTACGCGGACCGGGGCCGGGCCGGCGGCTACCGCCTCATAGGCGGCTACCGCACCCGGCTCACGGGCCTGGGCCGCAGCGAGGCGGAAGCGCTCTTCCTGTCCGGAGTGCCCTCGGCCCTGCGCGAGATGGGCCTGGCGGACGCCGCGTCCGCCGCCCGGCTGAAGGTCTCCGCCGCCCTGCTGCCCGAGCTGCGCGATGCCGCGACGGGCGCCGCCCAGCGCTTTCATCTCGACGCACCCGCCTGGTATCAGGAGCCCGAGACCCCCGCCCTGCTGCCCGAGATCGCCGACGCGGTGTGGGACGACCGCCGGATCACCGCCCGCTACCTCCGCAAGGACACCGAGGTGGAGCGGGAATTGGAGCCGTACGGCCTCGTGCTGAAGGCCGGGGTCTGGTATCTCGCGGCACGCGCGCAGGGGGACCACCGCGTCTACCGGGTCGACCGGTTCACCGCCGTGGCGCGCGCCGGGAGCGGCAGCCCCTCCGGCACCGACACCGCCGGGGAGCGGTTCACCCGTGACGACTCCTTCGACCTCCCGGCGTTCTGGGCGGAGCGGGCGGCCCAGTTCGCCCGGTCGGTCCTGCGCGAGGAGGTGGTACTGCGGCTCTCCCCACGCGGCGTCCTCCAGCTGCCGTACGCCACCGAACGCGCCGCGGCCCGCGAGGCGATCACCCGGGCGCAGGCCGAGGGCGGCCCCGACGAACACGGCCGGCTGACGGTGACGCTCGCCGTGGAGTCCGTGGAGGTCGCCTGTGCGCAGCTGCTGGCGCTCGGCCCGGAGGGCGAGGTACTCGCGCCCGCCGAGCTGCGGGAGCGCTTGGCGTCGGCCGCCCAACGGATGGCCGAGTTGTACGCGTAGGCGGGGGCCTTGAACGGCCCGCGGCGGGGCGCGGGCCGGTGGGGCATGGGCGGGTGAGGCACGGGCGGGTGAGGCGCGGGCGGGTGAGGCGCGGGCGGGTGAGGCGCGGGCGGGTGAGGCGCGGGCGGGAGCAGGTCCGATCCGGCCTGCCCCGCCCGGCGCCCCCTACCGGCACCGGTGCCGGTGCCGGTACCGCTCAGCGATACCGGCCGCCCCTCAGCGGTAGTCGTCCGCGCCCGCGTCCTTCCCGCCGAAGACGACCTCCTCGAAGTAGCCGAAGGCGTCGGGCCGCGAGCCGTCCGTGTCGGTGACGTCGTACTCCTTCGCCAGCTGCCCGCTGGAGAGCGACTGCCCGCTCCAGCGCTCCTTGTCCGGGTCGGCGGCCAGCGCGCGGACGCCGCGGCCGATCAGGGCCGGCGATTCGGCGATGGCGAAGTGCGGTTCCTCGGCGACCGCGTCGCGCCAGGTCTCCTCCGTCACCCCGAAGTGGTCGAGCATCTCCTCGGACCGCAGAAAGCCGGGGGTGAGCGAGACCGCCGTGCCGCCGTACTCCTTCAGCTCGGCGGCGAGGCCGAAGGCCATGCGGTGCGGGGCGTTCTTGGTGAGGTCGAAGCAGAGGTTCTCGCGGTAGGTGCGGTTGAAGGTGTCGGTGCCGTCGGTGACTTCGACGAGCAGGCCGCCGGGCCGCCTGATCAGCAGCGGCAGTGCGTAATGGCTGGTGATGACGTGGGTGTCGATGCCGAGACGGAACATCCGCAGCCCGTTCTCCAGATCGAGGTCCCACAGCTTGGTGTGGAACTCCAGCAGCCGGTCACCGCCCCAGACGCTGTTGACCAGCACATCCAGCCGTCCCTGCTCCCGGTCGATGCGCTCGGTCAGCGCCTTGACCTGTGCCGGGTCCAGGTGGTCGGTCGGTACGGCGATGCCGATGCCGCCCGCGGCGGTCACCAGCTCCGCGGTCTGCTCGATCGTCTCCGTGGGCCGGCCGACCTCGCTGACCCGCTCCCGTGTCGTCCGCCCCGTCACATACACCAGGGCCCCGGCCCGCCCCAGCTCCACCGCCATCGCCCGGCCGGCGCCCCGGGTCGCCCCGGCGACCAGCGCCACCTGTCCCGTCAGCTCCTGCTGTTCCGTCACGTACGCCACTCCTCGCTGTCCGGTGTCCCGCATCCCTGCACAGCGACCCTGGCAGCGAAACCCGACATCTCCTGTCCGGATTCATCGGGCGCCGTACAGCGATCCGCCCGCCTCCACGGACGGAGGGCCTGCATGCTCACGGACGGAGGGCGTACCCGCCTACGGACGGAGTGCGTGCACGCTCCCCCCGTCGGCCAGTCGTCCGGCGACCTCCGCCGGGGCATCCCGCCCGGCCGGTGCGGCAAGCGTGTTCCCGTCGCCGGTGGCCCGTACGGCGCCGGTGACGTCGAGGCCGCCGACCCCCTGGCTGCCCGCCGCGAGCAGGTACCACTTGCCGGACTTCGCCTGCCAGTGGACGCCGCCCACCACAGGCGATCCGAAGCGGCTACAGGCGGCGGTGTTCGCGGCCCGTCCGGCGAGCTGCCCGGGGTCGGCCGGGCGCGCGGCGGGCGGCAGGAACCGCAGCGTCACGCTGCCGGGCCCGCGCCAGGTGTCGGCACGGGTGCACACCCAGGCCGCGCTGCCGCCGTCCTCCGGGAGGCGCTGCCCGGCGAAGGCCCAGTTGTTGACGGACCGTACGCCCGCGCCCCGCAGCGGCCCGAGCGAGCAGGCCGTACGGGCCCAGCTCGCCAGCGCCGGAGCGCCGGTCGCCTCGCCCGGCCCGGCGGCCGGTGCGCCGCCGGACGGCGAGGGCAGATAGGTGAGGTGGACGGGGACGAGGTCGTCGAGGTCGGCCACCAGGAAGGGAGGGATCTGGCCGCTCGCCCCGATGCGCGTCGAGGTCCGGAACTGGGCCACCGGCCAGCGCCCGCAGCCGGCACCCCCCTCGGGCGGTGTCGGGATCCGGTCGGTGACCCCGTCCGGGGCGACATGCAGCCCGTGTACCGGGGCGGCCGGTGCCAGCAGGTCGCGGGTGGCGATGTCGGAGATCCACGGCGCGAGCAGATAACGCATCCAGCCGTTGCCGCGCCCGATCACCAGCGCGGCGGCGGTCGTCAGGTCCGCACCGTCGACCCGTGCGAAGTGCAGTGTGGGCGTGGCGTCTTCGGGCTCGGCGTAGCGCACCAACCGCTCACCGTCGTGGAGGACCACGACCAGCACATTGTCGATCAGGCCCGCGTACAGCAGCTGCGGCGGGTGGTCCGGCGGCCGGGTGGAGGCGCCGGCGGCCGCCGTGATCCGGGCATCGGCGGGCGGCGCCGCCCAGACCCGCAGCGCCCGCGCCAGCAGCTCCCGGTCGCCGGCCTGCCGGCCACGGGCGGGCCAGGCGGTGAAGTCCACCCGGGAGGTGTCGGTCCACTGCTCGTTGGGGGTGCGCAGCAGCCGGCCCGGGTCCAGGGCCTGCTCCGCGGTGGTCTCCGGAGGCCGCACCCGCTCCCCGTCGCCGCGCAACACCCCGGCCGCCACCGCGCCGGCCACCAGTACGGCCGCCAGCGCGGCCACCGCGCGCACCCGCTGCCGGCGGCGCAGCAGGTCCGTCGGCCGGGTCTGCACCGTGCACGGGTCGAACTCCACCGAGTTCAGCAGCGTCGCGGCCCCGGCCCCGGTCTCCCGGTCCAGCTGCGCCGCCGCCCGCTGCGCCGCGTCCGGGTCCTCGACCCCGGCCCGCGACAGCACGCTGCGCCCGGCGTCCTCGTCCAGGCCTTCCAGGTGCCACAGCCCCAGGGCGGCCCTTACCGGCGCCGGCACGACGGACAGCGCCTGGTCCAGGGCGAGTTCATCGGCGCCACCGGCCCGCGGGAAGAGCCGCAGCCCCCAGACCAGCGGCATGACCGCCACTCCCCGGCCCGGCCCTCCCTCATGCGCCAGCGCGGGCCGCAGGGCCCGCAGCCGCACCTCGTCGTAGCCCGATTCGGCCGCCGGGCCGCGCTGCGCCGGCAGTCCGCCGTCCGGCCGGCGCAGCCGGGTCCGCGGCAGCGCCCGCTGGACCAGGCGGTGCGCGGTCAGGACCCGGCGGTGGCGGCCCATCGACGGGGGCAGGACGAGGTAGGTGAGGCGGACGAGCCGTGGATAGTGCTCGACGATGGCCGCCTCGGCCCGTTCGACCTCGGCCCGGGTGCGTTCGTCCATGGGCATGGCCTGGAACAGCCCTTCGCGAAGTGGTGGATATGCCGTCGTTCGGTCGTTGCACGGCTTCCAACGAGTGATTCTTGGGACGGTCACAGAAGCACCGTCCGGGGTGAGCGAGCCCGACCCGAACATCGCGTCACCGTGTTGCACCGCACGTCACCGATCCGGATAACGACCCGTCGCATCCGGGGGAGTCCGCATGCGACGGACGCCGGCAGGGCAGATGCTGGAGCGGTGATGGACGAGACGGAGTTCTGGGAACTGATCGACGGTTCCCGCGAGGCGGCCGAGGGCGACCCCGAGGAGCAGGCCGACGCGCTGGTCGAGCGGCTCCTCGGGCTCGACCCGGATGCCGTCGTGGATTTCGCCCGCCACTTCGAGGCCCGCTACAACCGGGCGTACTCCTGGGAGCTGTGGGCCGCGGCCTCCGTGATGCTGGGCGGCGCCAGCGACGACGCCTTCGACTACTTCCGCTGCTGGCTGATCGGCCAGGGCCGGGAGGTCTTCGAGGGCGCACTGCACGACCCTGACCAGCTCGCGGAGCTGCTGGACGACTTCGACGAGGCGGTGGACGGCGACGCCGAGGAGCTGGGCTACGCGGCCGACGAGGCGTACGAGCAGCTGACCGGCGGGGTGATGCCGGACCTGGGACTGCCCCCGGCGCCGCGCGAACCGCTCGGCACGTACCTCGACTTCGACGACTCCCAGGCCCTGACGGAGCGCTTCCCCACCCTCTGGGACCGCTTCAAGCCGTAAGGCATGTCGTACGGATCACGGCGGGCTCGCGGGGCCCGGATGCCTCCGTCGGCCCGTCACTGCGGGCAGTATGGCCCCATGCGGATCGCGATCACCGGCTCGACCGGACTCATCGGCACAGCGCTCGTACGGTCCCTGCGCGCGGACGGCCACGACGTCGTCCGGCTCGTCCGGCGCGAGCCCACGGCCGCCGACGAGGTGCGCTGGGACCCCAAGCGCCAGGAGGTCGACACGGCCGGGCTGGCCGGCTGCGAGGCGGTCGTCCATCTGGCCGGCGCCGGGGTCGGCGACCACCGCTGGACGGCCGCCTACAAGCAGGAGCTCTACGACAGCCGGGTCCTGGGCACCCGGACGCTCGCCTCGACCCTCGCCGCCATGGACGCCCCGCCGAAAGTCTTCGTGTGCGGCAGCGCGATCGGCTACTACGGCGACACCGGCGACCGGCGCACGGACGAGAACGCGCCGGCCGGCCGCGGGTTCCTGCCGGAGCTCTGTGTGGCCTGGGAGGACGCCGCGCAGCCGGCCCGGGACGCGGGCATCCGTACCGTCTTCGCCCGCACCGGCCTGGTGGTGGCGCGCTCGGGCGGCGCCTGGGGCCGGCTCTTCCCCCTCTTCCGGCTCGGCCTGGGCGGCCGGCTCGGCGACGGCAGCCAGTACTGGAGCTTCATCTCCCTGGAGGACCACATCAGGGCGCTCCGCCACCTCATCGACACCGAGGCCCTGACCGGGCCGGTCAACCTCACGGCTCCCGAACCGGTCACCAACCGCGAGGTCACCGCCGTGATGGGCCGGGTCCTCAACCGCCCGACACTGTTCACCGTTCCGGCGCCGGTCCTGCGGATCGCCCTGGGCGAGTTCGCCGGTGATGTGCTGGGCAGCCAGCGGGTCGTTCCGCGGCGGCTGCTGGACTCCGGGTTCACGTTCCACCGTCCCCGCATCATCGAGGCGGTCCGGGCCGCGTAGCCGGCCGGGCCGCTGGGTCGTCCGGGCCGCGGAGTCGTCCGCGTCACACCGCGCTCCGGACGGCATAGCCGCGGGGCCACACGGGAAGCTTTGGCCAAGGGGCGTTTGGATGCGCCCCCTGGACGCCCCCTGTCGAACGGTCCGCCGTCTTCTCACCGTCTTCCCCGCACACCCTCTCGGTAGCCCTCACGGCGGCACCGGCACGACTCGGGTGCGCCGCCGTTGGGACCGACCTCGGGAGGGTCATGTGCTGCGCACCGCATCGGCCGTGGACGTCGTCATCGTGGGGGCCGGTCCGGCCGGGCTCGCCGCCGCGCGCCATCTGACCGGCGCCGGAGTGTCGGTCACCGTCCTGGAGGCCGCCCCACGGATCGGCGGCCGGTCCGTCACCGACCGTCTCGACGGCTTCCGGCTGGACCGCTGCGGCCGGCCGCTGGCCGTTTCCGCCGCCGAACTGCACCGCACCCCGGGTCTCGGCGACCTGACGCTCCGTCCGTTCGCCCCCGGTCTGAGCGTCCACAACGGCCAACGGACACAGCGCGTCAGCGCGCCCCGGAGCACGAAGGGCGCGCTCGCCGCCGCACGAGCCCTCTCGCGCACCGACCGTCGCACGGACCGTCAGACCGTCCGCCTCACCGACCGGCGGACCGACCAGCCCGCGGACCGCCGCACGGTCCGCCGTATCGACCGCCGTACGGACCGTCGCGCCGAACCCGCCGCTCCCCCGTCCGCCGCCACCCACGCCCCGCCCGCCGACCGGCCGATCCGCGACGCCCTGGCGAGCCGCCCCGCCTTCCCGCCGCGCGGCCATGACGCGTTCCTGCGGCCCCTGCTGGCCGCGCTGCTGTGCGATCCGCAGCTGCGCGGCTCCAGCCGGGGCGCGACGGCGGCCCTCCGCGCCTACGCCCAGGGGCGGTTGTGGCTCCCGGCCGGCGGCTCCGCGGCCGTGCCCGAGCTGCTCGCCGCCTCCCTCCCGCCCGGCACGGTCCGGACGTCCGTGCAGGTCACCGCTGTCTCCACCACCGGCGTCAGCACCGCGGAGCACGGCCAGATCCCCTGTCGGGCGGTGCTGGTGGCCACCGGGGCGCGCGATGCGGCCGAGCTGCTGCCGGGCCTGCGGGTGCCCGCCTTCCACCCGGTCGCCGTCCTGCACCACACCGCGGCGACGGCCTCCGCGGGCCGCGGCGCACCGTCGCGCGACACGACCCTGATCCTGCCGGCGGACGGCCCCGTCGCCTGCACCTACGCCGCCGGTGCCATCGACCCGTCCCGTACGCCGCCGGGCCGGTCCCTGTTCACCACGACCGTGCTCGGCACCGCGGCGATGCTGCCGCTGTCCGTGCTCGACAAGACCGTCCGTCCGCAGCTCGACCGGATCTACGGTGCGCACACCGACGACTGGCAGCTGCTGACCGCCCATCACGACCCGTACGCGGTACCCGCGATGCCGGCCCCGCACGATCCGGAGCGGACGGTGCGGGTGCTGTCCGGTCTCTATGTGTGCGGGGATCACCGCGACACCAGCACCCTCCAGGGCGCGCTGAACTCGGGCCGCCGCGCCGCCCGCGCGCTCCTCCAGGACTTCGGGCTGCCGGCCTTCACGACGGAACCGGACACCCTGCCCACGGCGGCCTGAGCCCGGCGGCCCGGCCCGGCCTCACCCCAGCGCCGCCACCCGTTCCCGGTACCCCCGCACCGCCGCCGCGTCCCGGTACGGCTCCAGGCGGCGCTCGAACTCCCTGACGTACTCATGGGCCCGTACGGAGCGCATCTCGGAGGCCTGGAGCGCCGCCTCGGCGCCCAGTGTGCAGGCCTGCTCCAGCTCGCCCAGGCCCAGCCGTGCGGTCGCCAGCACCACCCGGCAGAAGAGCCGGCTGCGGGCGAACCCGGCCGCGCGCAGCTGGAGGGAGCGTTCGGCGTGCTGGGAGGCCGCGCGGTACTGCTGGAGATCGCGGTGGCAGTGCGCCAGTTCGTCGGCGAGCTGCGCCTCGTCGAAGAAGCGTGCCCAGTACGGGGTGTCGTCGCCGGGGCGGACGCTCTCCAGCGCCCGTTCGGCGCGGGCCAGCGCCGCCGTGCAGGCCCGGACCTCGCCCAGGACGCCGTGGCCGCGCGCCTCCGCGGAGTGCAGCAACGCCTGCACGGCGGGCGGCGCGCTGCTGCCGATGCCCTGCTGGGCGACCCGCGCCAGCTGCACGGCCTCCCTGCCGTGCCCCAGGTAGACGGCCTGCCGGCTCATCGTCACCAGGACGTAGGACCCGTACGCCCGGTCCCCGGCGGCCTGGGCCAGCCGCAGGGCCTGGACGAAGTACCGCTGGGCCAGGCCGTGGGCCGCGATGTCGTACGAGGTCCAGCCCGCCAGCCGGGTCAGATCGGCGGCGGCCGCGAACAGCCGGCGGCCGGTGGCCTCCCCGTAGCTGCCGCGCAGCATCGGCTCGGCCTCGTGCTCCAGATAGCGCACCAGGGCCTGGCGGGCATGGCCGCCCCCGTAGGCATGGTCCAGCGCCCGGAACAGCTCGCCGACCGAGCGCAGCGCCGCGATGTCGCCGGAGGTGACCCGGGAGCCCTGGGTGCGGTCGACCCGGTCGTTGCGGCGCTGCCGGGGCACCGTGACCCGGCCCTGTGCGGGCACCCGGCCGGCCCCGTCGTCGTGGGTCTCGCCGCGGGCGACACGTTCGTCCGCGCGCCCGATCAGCCAGTCCCGGCTGGGCACGACGAGTCCGGCCGGGGTGAAGGCGATCTTGCGCAGTTCGGCGTGGCTGCCGGAGTCCTTGCGCCACAGCCCGCTGACGATGTCCACCGCCTCGCTGGGGCTCGCGGCGAACTCCAGCCCGGCGTACACCGGCGCACAGGCGTCCAGGCCGAGGTCCTGGGCGGACAGCCGGCGTCCCAGCCGGCGGGTGAACACCTCCGCGATCAGGGCGGGGGTGGTGCCCCTGGGCTGCTGGCCGCGCAGCCAGCGGGTCACCGATGTCTTGTCGTATCGGAGGTCGAGGCCGTGCTCGATGCCGAGCTGATCAACTCGTCTGGCCAGGCCGGCATTGGAGAATCCCGCCTCGGCGATGAGCGCGGCGAGCTGGCGGTTGGGCGTGTGGTGCGGGGGTCGTTCCGTCATCAGCTTTACCGGTCTCCTGCCTTCCGGGCCGCTGCCGGGTTCGGCGGACCCTGTCCGGCATGCTCATCGCCCTTGTGGAACGGCGTGAATGTAACGGCCTTCGGCCCTCCATTCGCCGCCTGTCCCTCGCGTTCATCCGATCGTGTGAGCAGGGACGGGAGGCCGGGACACCGGCCGCCTGCGGGGCCCGGGCGAGGCGGCCGTACAGTGGCATGGGCGCGAAGTGGCATCAACGTTGCAGCAAAGTGCAACAGAGGTTCGAAGAGGAGCTGCCGTGACTGCGATCTCTCGGGGGGAGACCCCCGCACCCGAGGGGCTGCGCTTTGTGCATCTTGGATTCGGCGCCGACGCCGTGGACTACGAATCGGCATGGCAGGAGCAGCGCCGGGTGCACGCCGCCCGGTTCGCCGACGAGCTGCCCGACACCTGCCTGCTGCTGGAGCACCAGGCCGTCTACACCGCGGGCCGACGTACGTCCGAGGACGAGCGCCCGCTGGACGGGACCCCGGTCGTCGACGTGGACCGCGGCGGGAAGATCACCTGGCACGGGCCCGGCCAGCTGGTGGGCTACCCCATCCAGAAGCTGCCGCGCCCGGTTGACGTCGTGGCCCATGTCCGCCGTCTCGAAGAAGCCCTGATCCGGGTCTGCGCCGAGTTCGGCGTGGAGGGCACCCGGGTCGAGGGCCGCAGCGGTGTGTGGATCCTGGGAGACACCGTCAGCACAGCCGAGCAGCGGGCGGCCCTGGGAGGGCTGAACCTCGACTTCGACCCGCGGACGACGGACGAGCTGTTCGACCCCCGTCTGAACGGCCCCGAGTACGCGCCGTCCAACGCCGGCCAGCGCCGCGAGGACCGCAAGCTCGCCGCGATCGGCATCCGCGTCGCCAAGGGCGTCACGATGCACGGCTTCGCGCTGAACGTGAACCCGGACAACACCTCGTTCGACAAGATCGTGCCGTGCGGCATCCGGGACGCCGGCGTCGCCTCGCTGGCGGGCGAGCTGGGCCGCGAGATCACCATCGCCGAGGTGCTGCCCGTCGCCGAGAAACATCTGCGGGACGTCCTGGAGGGCGCCGAACTGCTCCCCCGCGCGGTCTGACCGGACGGTCGGCCGGCCCCGGCATCCCGGGCCGGCCGGCCGCCGGCCCGGTCCTCCCGGAGACCGCCGGGAATGCAACCCCGCCATACGGGGTTGCCCCGCACGTAAAGACGTGCGAATCAACGGGCGTACCCTGGTGTACGCCGAAGAAACGAAGTCGTAGGGAGCCGGTCGTGTCCGCAGTCGCACCCGACGGACGCAAGATGTTGCGCCTGGAGGTCCGGAACAGCCAGACCCCCATCGAGCGCAAGCCCGAGTGGATCAAGACCCGGGCGAAAATGGGTCCCGAGTACAACCACCTCCAGGGCCTGGTCAAGAGCGAGGGTCTGCACACGGTCTGCCAGGAGGCGGGCTGTCCCAACATCTTCGAATGCTGGGAGGACCGCGAGGCGACCTTCCTCATCGGCGGTGACCAGTGCACCCGCCGCTGCGACTTCTGCCAGATCGACACCGGCAAGCCGCAGGAGCTGGACCGCGACGAGCCGCGCCGGGTCGCCGAGTCCGTGCAGACCATGGGCTTGAAGTACGCCACGATCACCGGTGTCGCACGCGACGACCTGGAGGACGGCGGCGCCTGGCTCTACGCCGAGACCGTCCGGCAGATCCACGCCTCGATGCCCGACACCGGCGTCGAGCTGCTGATCCCCGACTTCAACGCGGTCCCCGAGCAGCTCGCCGAGGTCTTCTCCTCCCGCCCCGAGGTGCTGGCCCACAACGTCGAGACCGTCCCGCGGATCTTCAAGCGCATCCGCCCCGGCTTCCGCTACGAGCGCTCGCTGGAGGTCATCTCCCAGTCCCGCGAGGCCGGTCTGGTCACCAAGTCCAACCTCATCCTGGGCATGGGCGAGGAGCGCGAGGAGATCAGTCAGGCGCTCCAGGACCTGCACGACGCGGGCTGCGAGCTCATCACGATCACGCAGTACCTGCGCCCCTCCGTGCGCCACCACCCCATCGAGCGGTGGGTCAAGCCCGACGAGTTCGTGGAGCTGAAGGAAGAAGCCGAGGAGATCGGCTACGCCGGTGTCATGTCCGGTCCGCTGGTCCGCTCCTCCTACCGCGCCGGCCGCCTTTACCAGCAGGCCGTCGAGCGGCGCGAGGTCGAGGCGTCCAGTCAGGCGGTTTGATTTCCCCGGCGCGCCATCTTGTGAAACGTGGCACATGCTGAGGACGCGGCCCGCACTCCCCCTGACGGGGGGCGTGGGGGCCGCGTCAACGTTTCATCGGTGTTTGACCGGCAGGTCATCCGTTGGTAACACCTATCAGTGACGATGGATGCACGCACCGCTCCCGCACCTACCCCTGCTTCTCCGAACAGATCAGAGGGAGTCACCCACCATGCAGGCCGCGCCGCTCCGCGCCAATCCCGCCCTCCCCATCCCGTCGGTCACCGGTGCACTGCGTGCCGTCGAGGCCGTTCTGATGCGCGGCGGGCAGCGCACCGCCCGCCGTAACGCCTGGACATCGGTCCTGGAGGACCGCCGCCGCGCCAAGGACCGCCACGAGGCCGAGTACGTACTGGAGGCCGCGGCGACCCATCGCCCGCACGCCACGTAAACTTCGCCGTATGGCGAGGAAGGCAAACTCAGACGGCGCTGCCGGCGCTGAGAACTCCGGGCGGCTGAAGCAGATCGCCCAGACCTACAAGATGACCCGTCGGGTCGACTCCAAGGTCGGTCTAGTCGTCGCTGGTGTAGGCATCGTCGTATTCGGCGTTCTCCTTGCCATCGGCTTCGTGATCGGCCACCCCATCTACGCGGGAATCCTGGGCTTCGTCCTGGCCTTCCTCGCGATGGCGATCGTCTTCGGACGGCGCGCCGAGCGAGCTGCCTTCGGGCAGATGGAAGGCCAGCCCGGAGCGGCGGCCGCCGTGCTGGACAACGTCGGCCGCGGCTGGACGGTCACCCCCGCGGTGGCCATGAACCGCAGCCAGGACGTGGTCCACCGCGCCGTCGGCAAGGCCGGCATCGTGCTGGTCGGCGAGGGCAACCCGAACCGTCTCCGCGGCCTGCTGGCCGCCGAGAAGAAGCGGATGGCGCGCACCGTCGCCGACGCCCCCGTCCACGACATCATCGTGGGCGACGGCGAGGGCCAGGTGCCGCTGAAGAAGCTCCGTACGACGCTGCTGAAGCTGCCGCGGGTGCTGCCCGGCACGCAGGTGACGGCCGTCAACGACCGGCTCAAGGCGCTGGGCGACCTGATGAGCAACATGCCGGTCCCGAAGGGCCCCATGCCCAAGGGCATGCGGATGCCCAAGGGCGGCGGCAAGACCCGCTGAGTGTGCGGGCCGGCCGCGCCTGCACCGGCCGGCGGACCCGACACCTGACCGAATGACGACGACGCCCCGGTGCCGATGGCTCCGGGGCGTTTCGTATGCGGCCCACGAGGGGGCGTTTCGTGAGCGGCCTAGGCACGAGGCCGCATGCTCGGGTATGGCCTCAGATGCGGACCTGTACGGCGCGCGAGAGGCGATCGTGCAGCCCCCGCCCGTCCCGGTCCCACACCACGGCCGGAATGACCACGACAAGCAGCACCGTGCGGAGCGCGACCCGCGGCAGCGAAATCCGGCCACCGCCCTCGGCGACCACCCGCAGGCCCAGCAGCCGCTTGCCCGGCGTGAAACCGACCGTGCCCACCGTCAGCACGCTGAGCACCGCGAAAACCACCAGCGCCCAGTTGCTCGCCGACTGTGCCTTACCGCCGCTGAGCAGCCCGAAGGCAATGAGCATGCACAGCGCCCAGTCGAGGAAGAGCGCGGCGAAGCGCCGCCCGGGGCGTGCGATCGAGCCCGGCCCCGTCTCCGGCAGCCCGAGCTGCTGCCCGCGGTACCCGAACTCGATACCCATGTCCTCGGCTGCCGCGCGGGGCCCGGAGATCCACGATCCGATTGCTTGCCTGTTGTCCACCCGACCACGGTACTGCGACCGCATACATTCGCTGCGCCGAGGTCCGGTGCGGGACGGCGCCGGCCCCCATTCCCGGCCGTGCCCGGGGGTGGTCGGAAAGGGGGCGGAACGACTCGGCGCGACGTCGGAGCGGGCGGTCGCCACCCGGGTCAAAATGGTCTTTGGTGGTTCACACTGGGAGATAAAGGCGGCCGCGCGCCGGTTAACCTCGGCGAAACAAATGGGTCATGCTTGGGAAATCCCGCCTGCCTATGGTCGGGCAACGCGCCACCGCACATGGTCGCGTTCCGAGTAGCAATCCCGCGTCCGCCGACCGGTGACCGGGCTAGGAGGAGTTGGATGTTCCAGAACGCTGACGAGGCCAAGAAGTTCATCGCGGACGAGGACGTGAAGTTCGTCGACGTCAGGTTCTGTGACCTGCCCGGCGTGATGCAGCACTTCACGATCCCGGCGAAGGCGTTCGACCCGACCGAGGAGCTCGCTTTCGACGGCTCCTCGATCCGCGGCTTCCAGGCCATCCACGAGTCCGACATGGCGCTGCGCGCGGACCTGTCGACGGCTCGTGTGGACCCGTTCCGCCGCGACAAGACCGTCAACATCAACTTCTTCATCCACGACCCGATCACCGGCGAGCAGTACAGCCGTGACCCGCGCAACATCGCCAAGAAGGCCGAGGCCTACCTCGCCTCCACCGGCATCGCGGACACCGCGTTCTTCGGCCCCGAGGCCGAGTTCTACGTCTTCGACAGCGTGCGCTTCGAGACCGGTGCGAACCAGTCCTTCTACCACATCGACTCCGAGGCCGGCGCCTGGAACACCGGGTCGGAGGAGAACAACCGCGGCTACAAGGTCCGCTACAAGGGCGGCTACTTCCCGGCCCCGCCGGTCGACCACTTCGCCGACCTGCGCGCCGAGATCTCCCTGGAGCTGGACGCGGCCGGCCTCCAGGTCGAGCGCCAGCACCACGAGGTCGGCACGGCCGGCCAGGCGGAGATCAACTACAAGTTCAACACGCTGCTCGCCGCCGCCGACGACCTGATGCTCTTCAAGTACATCGTGAAGAACGTCGCCTGGCGCAACGGCAAGACCGCGACCTTCATGCCCAAGCCGATCTTCGGTGACAACGGCTCCGGCATGCACGTCCACCAGTCGCTGTGGCAGGGCGGCAGCCCCCTCTTCTACGACGAGCAGGGCTACGCGGGCCTCTCGGACACCGCCCGCTACTACATCGGCGGCATCCTCAAGCACGCCCCGTCGCTGCTGGCCTTCACCAACCCGACGGTGAACTCCTACCACCGCCTGGTACCCGGCTTCGAGGCCCCGGTCAACCTGGTCTACTCGCAGCGCAACCGCTCCGCGGCCATGCGTATCCCGATCACGGGCTCGAACCCCAAGGCCAAGCGCGTCGAGTTCCGCGCCCCGGACCCGTCCTCGAACCCGTACCTCGCCTTCTCCGCCCTCCTCCTCGCGGGCCTGGACGGCGTGAAGAACAAGATCGAGCCGGCCGAGCCGATCGACAAGGACCTCTACGAGCTCGCCCCCGAGGAGCACGCGGGCGTCCCCCAGGTCCCGACCTCCCTCCCGGCCGTCCTCGACGCCCTCGAGGCCGACAACGAGTACCTCCAGCAGGGCGGTGTCTTCACCTCCGACCTGATCGAGACCTGGATCGACTACAAGCGCACCAACGAGATCGCCCCGATCCAGCTGCGCCCGCACCCGCACGAGTTCGAGCTGTACTTCGACATCTAAAAGCTGGCGCCCGGCGACCTGGGCGTAAGCCTGGAAAACCAGCTGTGACCTGCGGAAACTCTTCTCGTGAGTTCTCGTAGGTCACAGCCGTTTTCCGCCCTCTTGTGCACCGCGTGTGCACCGCCCGGCCAGCTCTCTGACTTGATGTCAGAAGTGACACGAGGGCCGCTACCCCATATCCGGGATAGCGGCCCTCGCTGGCTTGGCCGGCCTTCTGTGGCCAGCTGTGGGCGACGTGGGTGCCGCCGCAGAGCTCACGGAAGAAGTCGCCGATGCCGACGCGATATCGCCGGACTACCCACCGCCTGGCCCTGGTTCGGGCGACACCCATCGGTGGTCCTACGCGCAGGCCAGAACCTCCCGTACGCCGTCGGTGACGCCCGGCAGGTCGCCGGGGGCGGCCCACTGGTACAGGTCGTGTTCGGTCAGGACGACCGGCCCGGTCTCGGAGACGGTGACGGCGAAGTTGAACTGGCGGGTGGTGGTGCCGCGGCTGTTCTCGTAGTCGAAGTGCCCGAGGTAGCGGTCCACGGAGGCGACGGTCAGACCGGTCTCCTCCAGCGTCTCGCGGCGGGCCGCGTCCAGGATGCTCTCCCCGGCGTCCACATGACCCGAGGGGATCTCCCACAGGCCGCCCATGAAGTCGTCCGGCTTGCGGCGGACCAGGAGGATGAGGTTGGCGTCGGTGACGACGGCCGCAGCCACGAAGGTGGTGATGCCTTCGGCTTCGGCCTCCTCTGCCAGGGTTCGGGCGAGGTCGGAGGTCACGGTCACAGGAGCTCCTCGTGGTGTTCGCTGGCCTTCCTGGCCGCGCTGACGTACTGCTCGGCCAGTTTCAGATCCTGTTCACGGTGCCAGACCGGCAGCTTGATCGTGTACGCGTGCGCCTTCTCAGCGACGGGGAAGTCACCCTCCCGGTATCGGCTGCGGGTGTTCGGGTAGCCAGGGAAGAGATGTGACGGGTGCTGGTAGAGCGGGAGTTGGTTCAGGGGGCGGGTGGAGCCGGGCCGGTCGAACTCGGTCGCGCTCTCCGCGACGAGGGCCGCGTGGAAGCGGTCGACGGGCAGGCCGCCGAGCTGGTCGGGCCGGTAGGTGGCCGTCAACGCGTACCAGGACGACTTCACCCCCTCGGGCACCGGGCTCACCTCCAGCCCGGGTATCTGCCCGAGCTCTCGGATCAGGTAGGCGGCGACCTCCTCGCGGCCGGCGAGGTAGGCATCCAGGCGGGAGAGCTGGTCGTGGGCGAGGGCGGCGGCCAGGGGGTGGATGCGGAGCTTGAGTCCGGCCCCGGTGACCGCGTACCGCGCGAGCGGATGGCCTTCCGGGATCTCGTTCCTGGCCCGCTTGGTGTAGTGCGCGAACGTGAGAACGCGGTAGTAGGTGTCGTCGTCATCGGTGAGGACAAAGCCGCCCTCACCCCCGGACAGGGGCTTGGGACCGTTGAGGGAGAAGGCACCGGCCAGGCCGAACGTGCCGACCTTCTGGCCACTGTGACTGGCCCCGTGAGCGTGTGAGCCGTCCTCCAGCAGGTCCAGGTCGCGGTCCCTGGCCAGCGTGGTGAGGTCGGTCATCTCTGCGGGCTTGCCCCACAGGTGCGTAACCATGATCGCGCGGGTGCGAGGGGTGATCAGCTCGGCCACCCGGCCGGGGTCGATATTGCCGTCCGGGCACGTCTCGCAGAGGACCGGGACCGCGCCGAGCTGGAACAGGGGTGAGGCGGTGGCTTGGAAGGTCCAGGCGGGGACGATCACCTCGTTGCCGGGCCGGATGCGGGCGGCCCAGTAGGCGGCGTGCAGGGCGGCGGTGCCGGAGCTGGTGGTGATCGCGTGCCGCACGTCGAAGTAGTCCTGGAGGGCGTCTTCCAGGTCAGCGACGATCCCGGACCGGCCGGGGAGGGAGACGGCCGACCCGCATGAACTCCGTCTTCGGCGCCATCCACCGCGACAGGACCAGCGATCCGTACAAGCCGGAGTCGTAGCCGAGCTGGACGACGGCGGTGTCCTCCGCGTCATAGCCGCCTTCGGGCAGGGCCGTGGTGGAGAACTCCGCGATGACCCTGCTGGGCAGGCCGAAGTACCACAGGAGCAGGTCGATCAGGTGGTAGCCCATGTCGAGGATGCAGCCGCCACCGGCCTGCTTGAGGTCCCCGCGCCAGCCGGCGCCGGGGTCGGGCGTGTGGAACGAGCAGTGTCCACCGACGAGAAACGGGGTGCCGATCTGGTCCAGCATCCCGGCCACGCTGCTGTAGATCGGGTTGAACCGGCGCTGGAGCGTCACCATCAGTTCCACACGGCCCTTGTGGCAGATCCCGGCCAGCTCGCGGGCCTCCTCGACAGAGGTGGCGAACGGCTTCTCCTTGAGGACGTGGACGCCCCTGGCGGCGCACTCCTCGGTCACCGCGCGCCCGGCGTGGTGCGGGACGGCGACGATCACGAAGTCCGGGACGGTCTCGTCCAGTAGGTCACCGGCCTGGGTGAACCCGGGCACTCCGAGGGTGTCCGCTCGCTGGTGCAAGATGTCCGGGTTGTTGTCGCACACCGCGACGAGTTCGGCCCGGCTGGAGCCGAGCAGGCCGGGCAGGTGATCCTCGGCGGCCTGGTGGCCAAGGCCGATGATCGCAGCACGTCGTTTCATGCGCGTTCTCCTTCCACTTCACGGGGGAACGTGTCGGGGATGACGAGTACAGCGCCAACTCCAGCTCTGGCCCTAGGCGTTGGCTGTAGTCCCGGGGTTGTCCCGCCTGTACGCGCGGTAGCCTGGCCGTCACCGTCGATGATGGGATTGCTCCCGTGGACGACCCGATCAGGCATCCCCTCGCCTACGCCCGCCTCTTACGCGGCTGGTCCCAGAGCGACCTCGTCGCGCGCCTGCACCGCGCTGCCGCGATGCGGCCCGAGGGGCTCCGCTCCGGCACCGACAAGGCGGCCGTCAGTAGGTGGGAGAACGGCCGCAAAACGCCGAACATCGAATCCCAGCTCCTGATCGCGGATGCCTTCGACGTGCCGATCTCCGACCTGGAGCGGTACCCCTGACCCCACTGGCTCCCGGGCCGGGACGACCCGGCCCCGCTCGGGGCGGCGTACACCGTCCAAGCACTTCGAGATGCACAGAGAGCCGCGATGAACCGCGAACGCCGTACCTTCCTGACCTACAGCGCACTTGCCCTGGCCGGGCTGGCCTCCCAGCGGGCCGCGCTGGAACCCGACCGCCTGACAACCGTGCTCGGCGGGCGCCGCGTCGATGACGAACTGGTGGACTGGCTGGAGGACACCAGCACCAAACTGACGGCCCTGCCGACCGAGCAACGCCAGCACACCATCAAGCTGATGGACGCCCACCTCACGACTGTGACCGACCTTCTCGAAGGAGCCCGGTACACCGAGGCCACCGGCCGCCGCCTGCACCACCTGGCTGCCTCCCTCTCCAGCACCTGCGGCTGGTACCGCTTCGACCAGGGTCAGCACTACGCGGCCGGCAAGCTGTGGAACGCCGCTCTCACCAACGCACACACTGCCCGCGACCGGGATCTCGGGGCCGGTGTCCTGTCCGACTTCGCCTACCAGTCGATCTGGCTCGGTCATCCCGGATCCGCCGTGGAACCCTTGAGCCAGGCCCTGGTCCACACGTCCCACCCCACCGCCCGCTCGCTGCTGTACCTGCGCAGGGCCCGAGCCCAAGCCGCCCTGGGGGCCACTGCCGACTGCCACCGTGACCTCGCCGCCGCTGAGACCGCCCTGCTGACCGACGCGGCCGACCCCGCCCCCGGCTGGTGCCGATGGATGAGCACAGCGGATCTGGCCGTGGACTCCGGCCAGTGTCTCCTCGACCTCGGCCGCACCGACGAGGCCCGCGCCCGCATCGACGAGGGCCTGACCCTGCTGCCACGGGCCCGGGACAAGACGCGCGGGGTCTTCCGCACCTACGAGGCCCGAAGCCTCCTCCAGGCCCGCGAGGTCGAACAAGCCCTCGCCGTAAGCACCGAGTCACTCGACCTCGCCACCCGCATCGGCGCCGACCGCTGCGTCACCCTGGTCCGCGAACTAGCCCCCGCTTTCAGGCCCTACCAGCAGGTGGACGGCGTACCCGAGTTCCTGGAACGGCTCCGGACCGCCTGAGAAGTGCCTGTTCTCTCCCCCCGCTGCGATCCGCCCCGGTCGCTGCATCCCACGTGCGGCGCCCCCTGGTGCCGGGCTTCCCCAGCCCTCCCTGGCGGGGCATGCGCTTCCGAAACTCCTCCGCGGCCAAGGGCTGCGGAGGAGTTTCGGAAGCTACAGCTTGCTGCGCAGGTATGGGCGTAGCGGTCAGGTCGGTTCCGGGCCGGGCGGCCTTGCACTCGTCCCACCCGTTGCACGCCTGGTCAGGGCGCGGAGGGTCGCACCCGGTGATACGGGTCGACTCGTATCGGCGCACGGTCGGTCTGATACCCGGGACGGGTGGACTCGTCCCACGCAGAGAGTCGTCCCCGCGCTGACCTGCGCGGGGACGGGTGGGACGAGTGAGGCAGGGTTACGGGGCAGTGCGCGCGGGAGGCGGGCAGTAGCGCACCCAAGCGTCAGTGAACTGACTGCGCGAGAAGCCCTTGCGCTGACCAACGTCTCCGAAGCGGTGGTTGGCGGACCTTATCTGGTAGTCGGCCAGCAGGAGTTGCAAGCCTCGTGCGCTCAGCCCGCCGTTGCCGTACTCGGCCCACCGCTTGCCCGGTGTCACCACCGGCATGTGCACCGGATGTGCACCCACCTGCCCAACCGAAGCCCGTCTGCGCAGGTCAGAAGCGTTTCCCACCTCTACTTCGGCATCTAGAAAGTAAAGCTCGAACTCGGCAGCAAACGTAAAAGAGGCTCAGAGCGGTTGCTTCCACCCCGGGTGGAAGCAACCGCTCGTCGTCTGTCGCGGCCCCTCTGCCCCCGGGGCGTTCCCGGGCAATCTTCCGCAAGCCGCACGCCGCAGTGCTCTGGACCATCACGCGACACGGACGCTATCCCACGTCGCGAGCCGGCTCGGCCTCGAACGCCATGAGCGTCAGTGCTGTGACGTGGATGACGGCGTCCCACTCGTCCTGGGTCAAGTCCGGGAATTCCTCCAGAACACAGCTGGGGACAGGACAGCCACCAGCGCTCAGCACTACCTTCGCGAAGGCCACCCCCGAGCGGCTGAGGCACAAGCGCGGCCCTTGCTGGGGCTCCCCGGTGTGCAGCACCGCGATGCGCTGAGCGGCGTCCTTGTTGTCGGGTGTCTCCGACGCGAAGTTCAGGAGCGCGGTCCGCAACTGCGCAGTGAGTTCGTCCTGGTGCAGGTCAGCGCGTTCCGAGATGGCAGCCAGCGCCTGGCAGAACCGCTCTCTCGCTACAGACCGGGGCGGTCTCGGGGTGACCTGCGGCTGTTGGCCGGCATCGCCGCGCACAGGCTCGGGCTCCGACTGAAGACCCATGAAGATGAGCTTGGAGACCAGCAGTACGGCCTCCCACTCCTCCTGGCTCAGGGTCGGGCAACTCTCCTGCACCTGGGGCGGAAGGCCGCTCTGGTCTGCGTACAAGAGCACGTCCGGCAGCTCTACGTCATAGTCCGCAAGCCGAAGACCGAGGCTTCGTCCCCAGGGGTGGTGCTCAGCACCAACGGTGACCAGTTCGACGCGCGAGCGATCGCCCAGCGCCTCCGAAGCCAGTTCGTGCAGCGCGATGGTGACTGCCGCACCGAGGTCGACCTCGTTTACGTCACTCCTTCCGCCGACACACAGCAGGGCATCGCGGAGGCGTCCGCGCGGCGATGACGGATTCATCGTCTCCTCCTACGGCCGCCGCCTGAGTCGAGCGGCTGAACGTTCGTCTTCTCCACGTACTTGTTGAGCTCATCGATCTTGTCCGCCGGCACCGCATAGCGACCTGGCTCATTGGTCGGCTTGATCTCGCATTGTTTCAGCCCAGCCAACACCTCTGGCTTGCAGTGGAACTCCATTTTGCGGGTGTAATCGTCGACCTGTTCCTCAGCCACTGCCCAGTGTCAGCACCGGGATATCGGTCGAAACACCGCATCGGACGCGCACCCGGCACTCCGCCGCGCCCACGATGTGCACCGGACGTGCACCCATCCAGCCTTCAGACGCTATCTGTGCAGGTCAGATCACTTCTCGTGCTGTACTTCGACATCTAGAGGGCGGGGTCCGGCGACTGGACAGAGGCCCTGGAAACAGGCTGTGACCTGCGAAAACTCTCCTCAGTAGTTCTCGCTGTTCTGGCTTCCCACCCCCTTGTGCACCGAGTGTGCACCGCCCGGCCAATTCTCTGACTTGGCGTCAGAAGCGATAGTGAGGGCCGCTACCCCAGAGCCGGGGTAGCGGCCCTCACTGGTTGATCCAAACTCTGTGTGCGACCGTAATCTTCTTGGTCTCCTAGTGACCTGAGTCGTTGATGCCTCGGCAGTCGCCGGCAAGGCATCAACGACTCAGGTCAGCTCAGGGCACAGTCAGTCGAGTCCGGATGCGGTTCGTGAGCCCACCGCAGGTGATGGATCGCGGTCACGGCTGCGTTCAGCAGGAACGGCTCGGCCACGATGCCTCATACCGGTGGACCGAAGTGGTTGGCAGGCGCAGCCGTGCGAGCTTCAGACGTGGTCTCGGTTCGGTCGACGGTGTAAGGCACTGCGTGGCTGGCCCCGCGGCACTGTAGAGCCTGGCCTGAGGGCCTGCGCCGCCCGGCACCTCGTGCGACCGCAGCCGCACGAGGCTGCCCGGGCGCTTCAGTTGAGTTGTGCCTCAGCGGAAAGCGGCGATGTTGCGGGCGACCCAGCCGTTGAAGGGGCGCGGGGCACGGCCGAGGACTCGTTCCACGTCCGGGCTGATCCGCAGTTCGGCCGGGTTCGGGGCGGCGATGATGTCCAGGGTGTCGTCGGCGAGTTCCGCCGGCACGAACTGGGTCATCGCGGCCTTGGCCTCGTCGCGGGTGAGTTCGTGGAACCGCACCGGCGAGCCGAGTGCGGCGGCGATGGCCTCTGCCTGCTGACGCGGCGTGATCACCGCTGGCCCGGTCAGCTCGTACACCCCGCCGGTGTGCCGGTCGTCCAGCAGGCAGGCCGCCGCGACCTCGGCGATGTCCGCAGGGTCGACGACCGGCACCCCGACGTCGCCGAAGGGTGCCGCGACCGCCCCTTGCGTGCGGACGGACTCCGCCCAGGCCAAGGCGTTGGAGGCAAAGCCGCCCGGCCGCAGGACGGCCCAGTCCAGGCCGGACTCCCGCAACGCGTCCTCCAGCGCGCGCATCGCGACCCGCGACGGGCCGAGCGGCCTGGTCGCCACGCCCTGCGAAGACAGCAGGACGATCCGGCGGACCCCACTGGCCTGGGCCAGGCCGATGATGTCGGCCGGCCTGGCTCCTGGGGCGTGCAGGTCGCCGGACAGCAGGAGGAACAACGCCTTCGCCCCGTCCAACGCGGGCGTGAGGCCCGCCGGCTCGGCCAAGTCGGCCGCCACGTGCCGGACGCCGTCCGGCACCGCCGCCGCGTGCCGCGACACCGCTGTCACCTGCTCGCCCGCCTCGGTCAGGGCCCGCGTCAAAGGCCGGCCCACGTTGCCGGTAGCCCCGGTTACCACGATCATGTTCAGCTCCTAGTCCGTTGTGCACTACAGCAGTTGACGTTAGGAGGAGGGCTTACTTTTCGTAAGAACATACTCAGAGGTAAGCTCCGGACATGAAGGAAGGCGCGCAGCTGACGCAGGTCGAGGCGGGCCATCGGTATGAGGTGTTTCACACCGACTGCCCCGCGCGGGACGTGGTCGACCACGTGACCAGCAGGTGGGGCATCTGGGTGCTGATCTCCTTGCGGAGCAACGACTTTCGGTTCTACGAGCTGCGCGACAGCATCCAGGGCATCAGCGAGAAGATGCTCGCTCAGACCCTGCGCGCGCTGGTCAAGGACGGCCTGGTCTGGCGGGAGGTCGAGCCGACGACGCCGCCCCAAGTCACCTACGGGCTGACTGAGTTCGGTCAGGAGGTCGGCGAGCCGCTGACGGACTTGTTCAACCTGATCACACAGCGGCTACCGCCGCGCAGCCCGGGATAGTGCGGTAGTGGTCGGCCCCGAAGGCGAATCCAGCGTGGCCTAAAGGGCTGTCCCGTAAATGATCTTAAGACATGCTGCTTGACCAGCCTGTTTCCGTCACCGGCGAGGGTGAGGTGGTGCAGGCGGGCGATGCCGAGCTCAGCACGCAGGGCAGGGAGGGCGCATGGGGCTGGTTCTTTTCCCGGGCGATGGAGACACGAGCAGCCCTGATGTCTCCTGGTCCTACAGCGGCTTTGCTGCGTTCCGGCGGTGCCTGGCTCAGGCCGAGGGTTTCACTCTCTCCGAGATGTGGGGCTTCGGCGGCGAACGGCCGTGGAGCGAGGTGTCCACTGCGCTGGAGCCACTCCTCGATCATCCGGACGACGGCGGTGACGACCTCTCGCCCGCCGACTGCGCGGCGATTTTGCCCCGCCTGGAGACCATCACCGATCAGTGGGCACAGGATGGCGACGCCATGCTTCACCAACACATCGAGGACGGTCGCAAGCTGGCGACCGTCCTGCGGCTCTGCATCGAGAAGCACGTACCGCTGGGCTTCGCCTGAACGAACCCCGCTTACGGGACGGCCCTTACCCTTAGGCCATCCGAATCACTGGACCGGCGGGCAATATCCGGTGTTCTCGCCGATGGTGTTGATCTCGGCGTTGGACCGGGTGTCGCCCGCGTAGTTGATCTGGTCGGTGCACTTCGTCCCGGGCTTTTGGGGGGTGCCCTTCGGCTTGTCGCTCTTCTCCGGCGTCGGGCAGTGCCCGGTGTTCTCGCCGATGGAGTTGATCTCGGCGTTGGACCGGGTGTCGCCCGCGTAGTTGATCTGGTCGGTGCACTTCGTCCCGGACTTCGCGGGGGTGCCCTTTGGCGCGTCGTCGGCCGAGTTCCGGGCGGTCTTGGCCTCGGGGGAGGGGGACTGGGTGGCCTGAGTGGAAGCGGTGGATGAGGAGGCGTCGGTGCCTCCGCCCTGGCAGGCGGTGAGCCCGAATGCGGCGACAGTGATCACCGTGGCGGCGGCGGCCTTGCGGGCGAGGCGGAGGGTGGTGTGCGACATGGTCTTCCCGTTCTCTCCAAGTAGCGTTTCGGCTTCGGAAACAAGACTGTCGTCCGCCGCTGATGATCTATCGCCGTCCGGCTAACGTCCCGCTAACGTCCGAGGCGACCGTCGCAGCCCCGAGGGTCCCGGCTCCTCCACGGGATCATGTCGCCAGTCAGGGCCGCGGTCTCGACGGTGGTCTTCAAGGGGCGGGGGACGAGACCGCGAACGTCGAAGAAGCTCAGGCAGCCCTCGTACTGCTCGTCCGTCTCGTCGGAGCGGTCTGTGATCCTCGGGTTGAGTAGGACGATGGCGGACGCATCACCGGGCGGCTGGACGACCGCCACCTCGCGCCCGATGCCGATCTGCGGGGCCGCGATGCCCATGCCCTTGGCGAAGGGGTGGACCTGGCTGATCCGTTCCATGGCGGCGAAGAGCTCGTCTGTGATGCGCTCTGCCTCGTCGCGTTCGGCGGGCAGATCGAAGGCGCGGGCCGGTTCGGCGAGGATGCCGGCACCGTGTTGGACGACGCCGAGGTCTCGCATCTGCTGGCTGGGCCGCACGTCAATCACCTGAACTCCCCTTGATCTGAGTCGCGTTCGCTCTGTGCCCGAAACCGCCACTCCAGACGGCACCGAGCGTGCAGGGCGGGTGTAGTCGTGATCCACGTGAATCGCCGTAGTTCACCGTCGTCGCTGCGGACGGGGCCCGGGAGCTGAAAGGCCGGCGGGGCACAGCACGCGGCACGGCGTGCGTTGCTGTGCCCCGTGGCCTCGCTCCCTGGCGGTGACGGGTCATGCCATGGAACCGGACACCACGGGACCGGGTACGAGCTCCCGCGCCGCGGCCTCCCGGCGCGCCGGGTCTTCTTCGGCGGCGTCGAGCAGGGCGATCAGCGTCTCCCGGGCGCGGGCCACCCTGGAACGGACCGTCCCCACCGGGCAGCCGACGACAGCGGCCGCCTCCGTATACGGAAGGCCGGTCAGCTGGGTGAGGACGAACGCCTCGCGCCGTGCCGGCGGGAGGGCGGAGAGGAGGTCGGTGAGGGCAACCCCCTCGTCGAACCCCGGGCCGGTCCCGTACCGGGTCTGCTCGGCCACGGTCTCCCAGTCGGTGAGCCCGGCGACGCGGGGCCTGGTCCGGTGGGCGCGGATGCGGTCGGCGACGGTGCGCCGGGCGATGGTCAGCAGCCAGGTGCGGGCCGAGGACCGGCCTTCGAACCCGGGCAGGCTGCGCAGGGCCCGCAGATAGGTGTCCTGCACCAGGTCGTCTGCGGCCTGGGCATCGCGGCTCAAATGCGTGACGTAGCGGAGCACATGACGCCGGGTGCCCCGCACGAACAGCTCCACCGCCTCTTCGTCTCCCGTGCGGGCCGCCAAGGCCCACTGGGTCACCAGAGCATCGTCGATCTCACACATGTGATTCCTCCCCTCGCCGCTCATCACGGAGCCCGGAGAGGGGGTCATGGCTCCTGCGCGTGGCGGAACCGGTGGCCGGAACGAGATCGGCCGTGGGCACCTGGGATGCCAACGTCCGGACAGGCGTCATCATCTGGAGTCCTTCGCGTGATCCGGTCGCCGTTGCGTACGGGCGGACCGGAGGGCCGGATGCGGGCACGGCCGCCGCAACTCCCGCCGCACGACGTCCGCAACCCGAGGTCAGCTGCTGTCAGCAGACAGCCGGCTCCTCCGGGGGACCACGCAGCGACACCACATGCGCCAGCAGCAGTTCACGCAGGGCCCGTCGTGGCCTCTGCCGCGGTACCCGGGGGTCCTCCGGAACTGCCAACGGCACGGGCCGCAGCGCGAAGAAGATCCACCGGACCAGGAACAGGAGCAGGGACAGGAAGCGGAACAGGGGCACGGTCCGCGCCATGCGGAAGGCGGCCTGCTCTCCGCCCCACATCCACCAGGCGCTCAGCGCCGCCACCACCAGGTGCGCCACGAGCATCGAGTGGCCACCGGTCTGCATTCCCTCGTGCAGCGACCGCGGCATGCCGGGCATCGCGTCAGGCACCGGTCCGTCGCCGAACGGGGCGGACGGGAGCGGTGCCGCTCCCTCGCACGCCATGGCCTTCCACCACAGCCGGCCCAGGGACCACGGGCCGTCCATCCGCTCCGGGGCCGTCTGGCTCAGGGCGAACGCCGTGTGGAGCACCGCCTGGGTACCGGCGGTCAGCAGGCCCACCACCACCGGTCCGCGCTCACGCCGGGCGAAGCACCACACGCCGGCGGAGGACCCCACGACAGAGGCGATCACGACGTACCAGGGCAGTGGCGAACCGGACGACAGTACGTGCCCAAGAGCCGTGAGCAGCACACAGACCGTGGCGAACACCACAGCCCGCAAGCCCCTGAGAACGCGTCCGGCTTCCATATCGAGCCCAGCTTGCACCCCGCCCGGCGATTCCGGCCCCGGAGTCGGAAAAGGTGCTCAATCCTGGAGCGATTTCCGCCGGCCGCGCCGCCCGCACCGCACGGTAGGGCCGACGCCCGCCGGCCCGCCGGTGGCCGAGGACTGGGGCAAACTGGCGGTATGCCTGAAATGCCGGAGGTCGAGTCCCTCACCAGGTTTGTGCACGAGCATGTCGTCGGCCGGACCGTCGAGCGCGTGTACCCGGTCGCGGTCCACGCGCTCAAGACGTACGACCCGCCCGTCACCGCGCTGGAGGGCCGGACGTTCGACGAGGTGACCCGGCACGGCAAGTTTCTCGATCTCCGGGCCGGGGAGCTGCATCTGGTCCTGCACCTGGCCAGGGCGGGGTGGGTGCGGTGGAGCGAGAAGCTGGCGGTGGCGCCGCCGCGGCCCGGCAAGGGACCGCTGGCACTCCGGGTCCGGCTCGGGGAGCCCGACGACGGTGCGGGGTTCGATGTGACCGAGGCCGGGAGTCAGAAGCACCTCGCGGTGTATGTCGTACGGGAGGTGCGGGAGGTGCCGGGGATCGCGCGGCTCGGGCCCGACCCGTTGTCCGAGGGGTTCACCCGCGAGGCGTTCGCGGGACTGCTGGCGGGGGAAAGCCGGCAGATCAAGGGGGTGCTGCGGGACCAGAGCGTGATCGCCGGGATCGGGAACGCCTACTCGGACGAGATTCTGCACGCGGCCCGGATGTCGCCGTTCAAGCTCGCCGCCAGGCTGTCGGAGGACGAGGTGACCCGGATCTACGAGGCGATCGGTACGACGCTGGGCGAGGCGGTCGAACGGGCCCGTGGGATCAACCTCCGGAACCTCAAGGCGGAGAAGAAGAGCGGGCTGCGGGTGCACGGGCGGAAGGGGGAGGGCTGTCCGGTGTGCGGGGACACGGTCCGGGAGGTGTCCTTCAGCGATTCGTCGATGCAGTACTGCCCCACCTGCCAGACCGGCGGCAAGGTCCTCGCCGACCGGCGGATGTCCAGGCTGCTGAAGTAGCCGGCGCGGAAGTGCCGCCACCCGGTGCGGGTGGCGGCACTTCGGCTCGGCGCCGGCGGGAAGAGCGTGGCGGTCAGGCCGCGGGCTGTCCCGGTGCCAGCAGCTCCCGCAGTTCGGCCACCGCCTCCCGGAGCCGGTCGGCGAAGGTGTGCATCTGGTCGGCCACCGCCAGCGGTGTGCTCAGGTAGAGGTGAAAGCGGTCGGGCAGCAGGACGTAGGCGACGCCGATACAGCGGCTGCTGGTGGAGCCGAAGCCGAAGTACTGGATGTTCGCGGACGGCGCCGAGCTGGTGCTCAGATAGTCGTCGCGCATCGTCAGCCAGCCCGGTGTCCGGTAGAGGGCGGGCTGCTCGGTCACGCCGAGTTCCGCCCCGCGGCGGCGCTGGATCAGCTCCAGCTCCCACAGGTGCTGCTCGGGCGCGGCACCGGCCTGGCACTCCTTGGCGCGGGCGACGTGCTTCGCGGCGGCTGCCCGGAAGGCGGCCCGGCGGGTGTCCGCGTCGGCCGCCGGGTTCTCCATCGCGGCGACGAACTCCTGGATCTCCGGGGTGACCACACGCATGGCCTCGGTCCGGCCGTGCCGCCACTGGCGGGTGGCGATCGACTCGTACGTCGCACCCAGGCGGCCCTTGGCGCGCTGGTGGGCCAGCTGGTAGGCGAGCTGGACGAAGGCGTCCGGCGAGGAGCCCAGCGCCTTGGCGGTGGTGCTGCCGAAGTCGTCGAAGGAGACGGTCCGGGTCGCGGTGCTCTCCCCGTACGCCGCGAACGCCTCGGCGGCGGAGCGCACCTCGGACCGGAGGGCGTCGTCCAGCTCGAAGACGACCGGCTCCACGGACGGGAGCCCCTGGGAGCGGGCTCCCGAACGGCGGGAGTGTTCCTCCGCGGAGGTGCTGAGCAGGGCGTCGGTGAAGCTGAGGATGGTGGTGCCGTCCAGCTCGCAGTGCTCGACGTTGATGCCCGCCCGGCCGTCCGCGAAGACGATCAGGGAGACGGCCTTGTCGAACCAGCGGTTGCCGCGGTCGCCGTGGAGCAGCTCGTCGCAGGCCTGCTGGATGTCCGCGGGGGCGAAGTCCTCCAGGCAGACGCAGAACAGGGCGCTCTCGATGTCCTCCAGGGCGTCCGCGTTGCGGGGGTGGCAGGCGAGCAGGGACTCGCGGGCCGCGGCCCACTCGGCGCGGGCCTTGGTGGTGAGGTGACCCACCGAGGTGTCCGCGGGGGCCGGTTCGGCGCCGGCCTTCTGTACGGCGCGCAGCCCCGCTTCGAGGTCGTCCAGGCTGTGCGGGACACCGTCGGCGCCGAGCACGTCCATCCGGAACATGCTGCCGCGGACGAACACCACGATGTGCCGTGCGCGGGACGGGCCCGGCCAGGCGTCGGTGTAGGGGCTGCGGACGGTGTCCTGTTCCGCCCCGGGGATCCGGGTGGCGGAGAAGAGGAACTTGTTCTGGATCATCGACTGGGGCGCGCCGCGCTGCACGACCGGCGGGATGAGCTCCTGATCGAGCTGCCGCTTGTAGTCGACGGCCCCGGCGATGAGGCCGGCCGCCCGCTCGACCTGCGACTGCGGTTGCGCCGGGCCGGTGTCCTGGAAGAGGAAGAAGAAGTTGGCGTTGAGCGCGATCCGGTCCCGGCGGCCCAGGTAGCGGTACGGCCAGAAGGTGTCGAGCCAGCTGTGGACGCCCTGGGCGGCGTCGTACTGCTCCAGCGCCGCGTGCAGCGCCCGGCCGGGGGCGCCGGGCCGGAGGAAGGCGGCCACCTCCGCCTCGGTCGCCGCCAGCTCGTCGGCGGTCAGCAGCGGCGCGCACCAGGCGAGGAACCGCTCACAGCTGGCCTCCAGCGTGGGCAGCGGCACCCGCGGCAGGCTGTCCTCTTGGGCGAAGGTCGTCATGGCTGCTGGCCTTTCCTGACGGGTATTCAATTCTGCTCTCTCGATTCGCGTCGTGGGGACCTGTGATGTCACTCGTCCATACTCGCGCCGTCACCCACCGTGCCCGCTCCTCCTGGAGCGCGGAGCGGGCAACGGTCAAGGGCGACGGCACGGCCTCGCCCTCGCCCTCGCTAGTCCAGCAGCCGGTCGCCCCGGACGGCCCGGCCCTCGGCCGCCAGATGCTCGGGCAGCACCCGGCCGAAGAGCTGCCGGGTCCGTGCCACGCTCCCGATGACGCCGGGGCGCTCGCTGTAGGCGAAGATCGCGGAGTGGCGCGCCAGCTCGCCGCGCACCGGGCTCACCCGGTGCAGCGAGTAGCGGCCCTTGAAAAGCTGTAGATCACCGGGTTGCAGGGGGAGGCGGCGGGTCAGCCGCTCGCCCCGGCCGTCCAGGACGTCGCGGACGTCGTCGAAGTGCTCGTCCTCGGCGGACCGGATGTTCGGGCAGTACTCGAAGACGCCGCCGTCCTGCGCCTGGCGGGTGAGCAGGCTCACCGTGAACTCGTTGGTGTCGAAGTGCCAGGGGTGCTCCAGGCCCGGCGCGACGACATTGAGGACCAGCCCGGACAGCGGGTCCGCCAGCTCGTGCAGCTGCGGCAGCCCGAAGCAGCGGGCGATGAAGTCCTGGAACGCCGTGTGGGCGTAGAGCCGGCTGATGAGGGAGTCCGTGGGGATGCGGTCGCGGGCGACGAACGCATTGCCCCGCTGGAAGGTCCGGCGGCCGGGGTGGTCCTCGGGCAGTGCCCGGTCCACCGCGATGTTGTAGACGTTGACGGTCTCGACGTCGAAGTGCGCCTGGGGGGCGAGGGCAGCGCACTCCTGCTCCAGCACCTCGCGGAGCGACGGCCGGATGAAATCCGGCAGCACGGTGCAGCCGAGAGCCGAGAGTTCGCGCCGGGCACGGGACATCACGGCCCGCCCCTCGGCACTGTCGAGTTGTGCCAGGGGGTACCGGGCGGTGTCTACCACCTGGTCGAGCGTGATGGCTTGCAAAGTGGACATTCGATCCTCTCCACGTGCGGGCAGACCGTCCCGAGCCGGATGCCCGCCGCCGGCCCGCGGCGCCGCCCCGGCCGCCCCCTCCAGGCGGTCCGTGCGGTCCGCGCGCCGTCCGGCCCGCACCGTCGGCTCGTCGGCAACTCCATTGAGGAGTAGCACAGTTGAAGTTCCCACAGCGCCCCCGTGTTGTCTGTGATACGTCACACTGCGCCGACGCGAAGGCTGCGCGCCGTGAAGGGGCAAGGGGGAAGGCGCCCGGGGCGAGGAGGCAAAGGGCGCCGGGGCGGGTCGGCGTCGCCTGCGTCACTGTTTTATGCAACTTGTTGCATAAGGCTCCTCGGCTGGTCTACAACTGCTGTCACGACCACCGCGCCAGGAGGCCCCCATGAGTCAGTACCCGCACCTGATGAGCCCGCTCGACCTCGGGTTCACGACCCTTCCCAACCGGGTGCTCATGGGGTCGATGCACATCGGCCTGGAAGAGGCCGAGAACGGCTTCGAGCGGATGGCCGCCTTCTACGCCGCCCGTGCGCGGGGCGGCGTCGGCCTGATGGTGACCGGCGGTATCGCGCCGAACGAGGCGGGACGGCCATACGACGGCGGCGCCAAGCTCACCACCGAGGAGGAGGCGGCGCAGCACCGGACCGTGACCGACGCGGTGCATGCGGCGGGCGGCCGGATCGCGATGCAGATCCTGCACTTCGGGCGCTACGCGTACCACGCCGATCTGGTCGCGCCCAGCGCCATCCAGGCCCCCATCAGCCCCTTTGTGCCGCATGCGCTCACCGACGACGAGGTCGAGCAGACCATCGAGGACTATGTGCGGGCGGCGGAGCTGGCCAAGTCCGCCGGGTACGACGGTGTCGAGATCATGGGCTCCGAGGGCTACTTGATCAACGAGTTCATCGTCGGCGCGACCAACCGGCGCACGGACCGGTGGGGCGGCTCGTACGAGAACCGGGTGCGCTTCCCGCTGGAGATCGTCCGCCGCACCCGGGAACGCGTCGGCACCGACTTCATCCTGATCTACCGGCTCTCGATGCTGGACCTCGTTCCGGGCGGTTCCACCCTGGAGGAAGTGGTCGCGCTCGCCAAGGAGATCGAGGCGGCCGGCGCCACCATCATCAACACCGGTATCGGGTGGCACGAGGCCCGTATCCCCACCATCGTGACCTCGGTGCCGCGCGGCGCCTACACCTGGGTGACGAAGCGGCTGATGGGCTCGGTCACCATCCCCCTGGTGACCAGCAACCGCATCAACACCCCCGAGGTGGCCGAGGAGCTGCTCGCCGACGGGCGCGCCGACATGGTGTCGCTGGCCCGGCCCTTCCTCGCCGACCCGGACTTCGTCAGCAAGGCGGAGGACGGCCGGGCCGATGAGATCAACACCTGCATCGGCTGCAACCAGGCCTGCCTCGACCACACCTTCAGCGGGAAGATCACGTCCTGTCTGGTCAATCCGCGGGCGTGCCACGAGACCGAGCTGGTCCTCTCCCCGACCCGCCGGCGCAAGCGCCTCGCGGTGGTCGGCGCCGGGCCCGCCGGGCTCGCCTGCGCCGTGTCCGCCGCCGAGCGCGGCCATGAAGTCACGCTGTTCGACGCCGCGGACGAGGTCGGCGGGCAGCTGAACATCGCCAAGCGGGTGCCGGGCAAGGAGGAGTTCGAGGAGACCCTGCGCTACTTCCGTACGCAGCTCGCGCGGCAGGGCGTGGAGGTCCGGCTGAACACGCCCGTGACGGCCGGGGACCTCGGCGCGTACGACGAGATCGTGGTCGCCACCGGGGTCAGTCCGCGCACCCCGGAGATCGAGGGCATCGACCACCCGAGCGTCGTCAGCTACCTCGATGTGCTGCGCGACGGCGCGCCGGTCGGCGAGCGGGTGGCGATCCTGGGGGCCGGGGGCATCGGCTTCGATGTCGCGGAGTTCCTGACCGACGCCGGGGACGCGGCGAGCCAGGACCCGGAGACCTACTTCCGCTCCTGGGGCGTCGACACGACGTACGCCGAGCGCGGCGGGCTGCGGGCGCCCGAGCGCCCCAAGGCCCCGCGCCAGGTGCATCTGCTCCAGCGCAAGACCTCGAAGGTCGGCGCCGGGCTCGGCAAGACGACCGGCTGGATCCACCGTGCGGAGCTCCGGCACCGGGGCGTGACGACGGTCGCCGGGGCGACGTACGACCGGATCGACGACGAGGGCCTGCATGTCACCGTCGACGGCGCGGCCGGCACGCTCCCCGTGGACACGGTCGTGCTGTGCACCGGGCAGGAGCCGCGCCGGGACCTGTACGAGGAGCTGCGGGCCGAGGGGCGCGCCGTGCACCTCATCGGCGGCGCGGATGTCGCCGCGGAGCTGGACGCCAAGCGCGCCATCAAGCAGGGGACGGAGCTGGCGGCGACCCTGTGACCTGCGGCCGCCTGCCTAGGATTGCCGCATGTCACTCCCGCACGCCATCCTCACCGCCCTGCTGGAGAAGCCGTCGTCGGGGCTCTCGCTGACCCGCAGGTTCGACCGGTCGATCGGCTACTTCTGGTCGGCCACCCATCAGCAGATCTATCGCGAGCTGGGAAAGCTGGAGCAGGCCGGGTTCATCCGGGCACTGCCCAGCGACCAGCCCTCCCGCGGGCAGAAGAAGGAGTTCGAGGTGCTGCCCGCGGGACGGACCGAGCTGACCCGCTGGGCGTCCGGTGAGCAGGAATCCAAGCCCATCCGGGACGCGCTGCTGCTGCGGATGCGGGCCTCGGCCGTCGTGGGACGGGCCGGGCTCGACGAGGAGCTGCGGCGGCATCTGACGCAGCACCGGGGGCAGTTGGCGGAATACCAGGAGATCGAGGACCGCGACTTCGGGGCCGCGGCCGACCCTCAGGACCGGTTGCGGCGGCTCGTGCTGCGGGCCGGGATCGGTCTGGAGACGTTCTGGGTCCAGTGGCTGGAGGAGGCGCTGGCGGAGGTGACGGACATGGATGCCGCCGAGGGGGCCGGGGGCGGCTCGGGTGGGTGAGCCCGCTCCGGCAGGGTGCGGGCACGGCATGGGGCGGCCGGTCGTCAGCAGTTGTCGTAGATGAGGGCGCGCACCAGACGGCAGGTCGTGTCGGAGGGGGTGTGGACCCCGATGTCGGCCGCGGTGCTGCGGATCTTGCGATTGTGGGCCTGCTCGGGGCGGTAGACGCCGGTGTCGAGCAGGGCTATGGCCAGCCGCATGGCCTTCAGGCGGCGGTTGTGCGATTCGTACCGTTCGCGCGGCCATCCGGCGGGCAGCGGCCTCTTGGGCAGCGGGTGGGCCGGGAGCGGCTTCGTCATGAGCGTGGCAGCGGCCATCGGCGACCTCCTGGAGCGTGGATGAACCCTCACTGACTGGTTCCCATTCTACTGGCCACCACTGACAAAAGCCCCTGGCCAGGAGGGATTTGGGGCTTCCAGGAGGGGCCGGCGCGCGCCCGTCGGGACGGCCTCCGGGGCGGCCTCCCGGGCGGCCGCCGTCAGGCCGGCACGGTCGTCGCACGGAGCAGGGTTTTGTCCGGTTTGCCGACAGGGGTGAGAGGGATGGCGTCGAGGACGTGGACGGCGGCCGGGGTGTACAGGGCCCCCTTGTGCTCGGTGACGAAGGCGCGGAGGCCGGCGGTGTCCACCCGGCGGCCCGGGGCGGCGACGACCGCGGCATGCACCTCCTCGGTGTCGTCCGCCCCGAGCACCCCGTAGACGGCGCACTGGGCGACCGCCGGATGGGTGTGCAGCAGGTCCTCGACCTCCGCGGGGTGGACATGGCCGCCCACGACGATGATCAGGTCCTTGACCCGGTCGACGAGGTAGAGCCGGCCCTCGCCGTCCAGCACGCCGACATCGCCGGTGCGCAGCCAGCCGTCGTCGTGCCGCACCTGCGCGGTCAGCTCGGGCTGCTTCCAGTAGCCGGTCATCACGCCCGCGGAGCGTACGTGGACCTCGCCCTGCTCCCCCGTCGGCAGCTCCCGCCCGTCCGCGTCCCGGACGGCGAGCGTCACGCCGGGCAGCGGGCGGCCCACGGTGATCCGTCCGCCGGGGCCGGTCGGGACATGGTCCTCCGGACGGGCCTCGGTGATCGACATCGCCTCGGCCTGGCCGTACAGCCCGAACAGGACCGGGCCGAAGACCTCGGCGGCCTGCGCCAGCCGTGTCGGTGAGGCCGCGCAGCCGCCGTAGGAGATGCGGGTGAGGGAGCTGAGGTCGGTGGTGGGGAGGGTGGGGTCGTCGAGGAGGCGGTAGAGGAGCGGGGGCAGCAGCCACAGGTGGGTGATGCGGTGGCGGGCGACGGCGGCGAGTACGGCGGTGGGGTCGAAGGCGCGGTGCAGGACGACGGTGCCGCCGGCCACGAGCGTGGCATCGGCCAGGATGCCCGCGAGGTGGGCGAGCGGTGTGCAGGCCAGGAAGCGGGGCGGCTCGCCGGCGGCTTCCATGCGGTGGTGGATCAGCATCCCGGCATACGGGGCGTGCGCCATCCGGACCCCCTTGGGGATGCCGGTCGTGCCGCCGGTGTGCCGGATGCACCAGTCGTCCTCGGGCCGCGCGGCGCTCGGCACCTCGGGGGTGGCGGGGAGCGCGGCACAGGCGGCGAGCAGGTCGGCGCCCGGACCGGCGGCCCCCTCCCCCAGGGTCATGACCTCGGGGAGCGGGCCCCGGGTGTGGCGGAGCAGCGCCCGTGCGGTGGCGTGGAGTGCCGGGTCGACCAGGAGCAGGGCGGCCTCCGCGCTCGTGGCGATCCGGGCCAGGGTCTCGGCAGCCATGCCGTCGTAGAGGAAGACCACGCGGGCGCCGAGGAGGCCCGCGGCGTAGCGGGCGGCGAGGACCTCGGGGCGGTTGCCGCTGAGGAGACAGACGGTCCGGCCGCGGCCGATGCCACGGCCGGCGAGCACCGCCGCCATGCGGTGGACGGTGGCATGCAAGGCGCCTGCGGTGACCTCCTCGCCGCCGTCCACGGTCACCGCGGTACGGGACGGGTCACGGGCGAGGGCGGCGAGGAGGGCGTCGGCATAGCTGGTGAAGCCGGTGGCAGGCGTCATGGCGGCGGGTTCCTTCGGGCCGGTGGCGGATGCGTGACAAAAGGGGTCACGCCCATGACGCTACGGACGTTCGCTCATGCCCTCCACGACCAATTTCGCCATGTAGTCATGACTCGTGAGGCATGAGAGAGGGGAGCGATTCCTCCGCCGCCGCCAGGATTTCGGTGACCCGGAGGCCGAAGTGGATGTCGCAGGCGTTGGGCAGTCCGGTCCCGGCGGCGGTGAGCAGGGCGTCGACGGCGTGGCGGTAGGCCACGTCGGGGCCGTCCTGGCGGCGGGGCAGGGAAGTGGTGCCCGCGCTGCCGCGGAGGGTGACCTCGACGCCCGCCGCCGCGGCGGGCGCGGTCAGGCCGACCGTCGCCGAACTGGCCGCGCCACTGCCATGACGCATCGTCAGCAGCACGACATCGGCCGGGCCCCGGGTCGCGGTGACCGCTTCCGCATCGCCGAGGACCGGCAGCAGCACCGACAGCGCATGCGGGCCGACGTCCCACAGGCCGCCCTTCTCGCGGCGCCAGGGCGAGTCGGCGTACGGGCTGGTGCTGTCGTCGGCGAAGACCGAGCCGAGCCAGTCGGCATGCGCGGTGAACCAGCCGCCGACCGCGGCCTGGGCGGCGATCCACTCCCCCTCCTGCTCCCCGAAGCGCGCCGTGAAGAAGACCACCGAGGCGATGCCCGCCCGGTCGGCGGCCGTGGCGACGGCGCGCGCCTCGGACACGGAGGTGGCCACCGGCTTGTCCAGGAGGAGATGGCAGCCGGCCTCGGCGGCGCGGACCGCCAACGGGGCCTGGACGGACGGCGGCAGGGCGATCGCGACGGCGTCGCAGGCCTCGAACAGCTCGTCGGGGGTCTCGTACGGGCGGGTGCGGTGGGCCTGGGCCAGCGCGGCGGCCGCCTCCGGTCTGCGCCCCCAGATGCCGGCGAACTGGACGCCGGGGTGCGCGGCGAGGGCGGGGGCGTGGACGCTCCGCGCCCAGGGTCCGGTGCCGAGAAGTCCGATGCGCGGGGTCGTCATGGGGCCAGTGTCTCGCGGGGTGCGGGCCTGGGCACCGATTTCGCCCCGGCCGCGCCATGGGCCGGAGGGGGCCGGCCGGGGCACCCCGCGCACGCACGCCGTACGGTGGCGCCGAAGCGTCCCCCTGAGGCCTCCGTCACATCGGAATGATGTGAAGACGGGCACATTTACGCCGGAAATCCCAGGCATCTTGGGGAGAAAACCTTAGGAACGCCGGGATGTCCGGCTCGGTAACCTGTGGTTCACAAACGGGCAACGGACGAGAAATGGCGCGTTGCGAGAGTGCGGCGGTACGCCCGCACCGTACCCGCACCCACCGTGAAGAGGACCCCGTGAGCATCAAGGCCGAGTACATCTGGATCGACGGCACCCAGCCGACCGCCAAGCTCCGCTCCAAGACCAGGATTCTGACCGACGGCAGCAAGCTGCCGCGGTGGGGCTTCGACGGGTCCAGCACGAACCAGGCCGAAGGCCACGCCTCGGACCTGGTGCTCGAGCCGGTCTTCAGCTGCCCGGACCCGATCCGCGGCGGCGACCACCTGCTGGTGCTGTGCGAGGTGCTGCACACCGACCTCACCCCGCACCCCTCCAACACCCGTGCGCTGCTGCGTCCGGTCGCGGAGCGGTTCGCCGACCAGGAAGCCATCTTCGGCATCGAGCAGGAGTACACCTTCCTCAAGGGCGACCGCCCGCTCGGCTTCCCCGAGGGCGGCGGCTACCCGGCTCCCCAGGCCGACTACTACTGCGGTGTGGGCGCCGACGCGATCTTCGGCCGGGAGATCGTCGAGAAGCACCTCGACCTGTGCCTGGCGGCCGGTCTCGGTCTGTCCGGCATCAACGCCGAGGTCATGCCCGGCCAGTGGGAGTTCCAGGTGGGCGCGCTGCCCGCGCTGGAGGTCTCGGACCACATGTGGGTGGCCCGCTGGCTGCTGCACCGGGTGGCGGAGGAGTTCGGCGTCACCGCGTCGCTGGACGCCAAGCCGGCCAAGGGCGACTGGAACGGCGCGGGCGCGCACACCAACTTCTCCACCCGTGCGATGCGGGAGGGCTACGACGCGATCATCACCGCCTGTGAGGCGCTGGGCCTGGACGACAAGCCGCTGGAGCACGTCCGCCAGTACGGCACCGGCATCGAGGACCGGCTGACCGGCGCGCACGAGACCGCCCCCTGGGACGCGTACTCCTACGGTGCCTCCGACCGCGGCGCCTCGGTCCGGATCCCCTGGCAGGTCGAGGTCGAGAAGAAGGGCTACATCGAGGACCGGCGTCCGAACGCCAACGTCGACCCGTATGTGGTCACCCGGCTGATGGTGGACACCTGCTGCACGGAGCTGGCGCGGCGCGAGCAGATCTGACGTCTTCAGGACGACGGGCGAAGGGGCCGGACCGGTGTGGTCCGGCCCCTTCGCCTGTGCCGCTCGGCCCTCGCGGGGCACAGGAAGGCGCAAGCGGACGCAGTTCAGGGGCCGTTTGTCAGTGGCGGCTGGCACGCTGGGGGCATGCTAGCGATCAGCGTCAAGACCGAGACCGGGCCGGACCGCGCGCGCCCGGCCGAAGCCGAACTCGCCGGGCTGGTGCGGCGGATCGGCGCCGACGACGACCATTTCGTGGTCGTCGAGCGGCTCCCCGAACAGGCCCAGGTGTTCGTGCAGACCTGGCGGGACGGCGACGGGCCGTTCTCGGTCGAGTACCGCGACGGCGCTCCGGAGCGGCACTTCCGCGCGGAGAGCGACGATACCGAGCGGGTCGTCGGTCTCTTCCTGGACTGGGCGCGCGGCGGCGCGGCCTGGCGTACGGCGCTCGACTGGCAGCCGGCGGATCTCTACTCGACGCCCGGCCTGGACGCGAAGACCCGCGCGGCCGCCGAGGAGCAGGCTCGTAAGGACATATGTTCCGGTTTCTGGGACTTCCATGAGGTCGCCCAGGGTGTCTGTGACGCCTTCGGCCCCGAGGATCCCCAGGTCTCGCTGGACGAGGCGCGACGGATCGTCGGGGGCCTGTGGGAGGAGCGGCTCGCCGAGCAGGCCGAGTGGCCCGCGGTGACCGACGCCGACCGGGTGGAGCAGGCCTTCGAGGCGCTGGACGCCCGGGGCCTGACCGCCCGGATGAACTTCAGCTGTTGCAGCAACTGCGGACTGGGCGAGATAGCGGCCGAACGCGGCGAAGGAGACCGGGGCTTCGTCTTCTTCCACTTCCAGGACACCGAGTCGGCCGTGCAGGGCCATGGCCTGTCGGTCCGCTACGGCGCCTACGCGGACGCCGGGGAGGCCTCCGCGCAGGACCGGGCCGGCGTCGGACGGGCGGTGGTGGCGGCGTTCGCCGAGGCGGGCCTGCCGGCGCAGTGGGACGGCGATCCGGACCGGGTCATCGAGGTCGCCCCGCTGGACTGGCGCAAGAGACTGCCGCGGACGGGGGCCTGAGATGCCGGGCACCGCATCGCGGAGGAAAGCTTCCGGTCGTCTGTCGCGTGGCCTGCCGGCCGCCGTTCCCTGGGCCGCGTCGCTGTATGTCGGCGCCGTGCAGCTCGGCGCGTACGCCACCGCGCGGCTACCCGGCCGGCGGCGTACGGAGCTGCTGCGCACGCACTCCACCAACGTCGACAATCTGCGGGCCGGGAGGTGGCAGACGCTGGCCACCAGCGCGGTGTTCGTCGAGGAGCCGCTGCCGGTGGCGTACAGCGCCGCGCTGCTCGCCGCCCTCGGCACGGCCGAGGCGCGATGGGGAGTACGGCGTGCGGCGGGGGTGTTCGCGGCCGGCCATGCGGGGGCCAGTCTGCTGGTCTACGGGGCCCTGCGCCGGCGGACGCGGGAAGGCTCCCCCTCCGCTAACACCACCAGGGCCTCCCCCGAGGCCTCCGCCACCCACGCCCCCCACGGCACCGAGGAAACGGGTGCGGAGCCGCCGGACACCACCGCACGGGCCATCGACGTCGGAGCGAGCTACGGCTTCAACGCCACCGTGGGCGCCCTCGCCGCGACCGTCCCGCACCACGGCGCGCGGGCCGCGGCGACGGCCGGTCTGCTGGCACTGGGCGTACGCCCCGTACTGCGCCGCGGGCGGACATTCACCGACGTCGGGCATCTGGCAGCGCTCGTGATCGGGGTGGCGCTGGGGACGGGGATGCGGGTCGGCACGGGGATGCGGGCGGGGGCAGAAAGACGAACGGGGGCGAACTCACAGATCCGGGCGTGAACCCACGGCGTGAAAGCGGGGCAGGAACCCGGGGCGGGGAAGCGGGGCGGGAGCCCAGACCGTGAGAGCGGGGCGGGAACCCGGGGCGCGCATCCAGGCGCTAACGGCACATCCCGCAGATATCCGCATGCTGCCACCCATAGGGGAACACGCCCCGCGAAGCGGATTCCAGCCACCCTCCCGCCCCCGGAGGTTCACCAACTCCCCTACGGAAACGCGGAGTCGGACCGTGCCGCCCCCGGTCCCGGTACCTGCGCGGCTCCGCCGCGGCGGAATCCCGTCAAAGGGCCGTCCACCCGAGGGACAGATCACCGACTGTCTGGTTCAATGGGTGCCATGGCCAGCCTTACAGACACCGCGACGGGTCGCAGCGACCTCGAGCCTTTCTGGCCGTCCCGGCAGGCGCACGCATTCGACCGTCTGTGTTGCCGCGCGCACTGAGCGCGGGCCCGCACACGCCTCACCGACGCCGCTGACCGGCGTTCCACGCCCTGCCCGCGCGCACGACGTCCCCGACGCCCCTCTGCGCGAAAGAGCTGACTCCTGATGACGAACGTCCGTACCCTGACTGCCGGTTCCGCGACGGCCCCCCTCCCCGCCCAGCCCGCCCCGCACCCGCACCGTCACCGCCTGCGCGCCGTAGCACCCGGCGAGGCCCATCCGCCGCCCGCCACCGCTCCGGGCGGAGCCGCTCCGGACCACAGCCTCCAGTCGGTGTCCGAGCTGCTGAACTCCGGCGCCACCTGGCTTCCGGCACCGCAGCACAGCCTGCCCGCGCTGCCGGGCCAGCCGCCGATGGTCGGCTATCTCGTCCTCGTACCTGCCGAGCAGGTCGCGGCCGCGCCGCCGGCCGCCGAGCCCGTGGTGAGCGCGCCGACCGGCGACGAGATCGTGCGGATCGACCCCGAACAGCGCACCGCACAGGTCCAGGGCCGGCCGCTGGATCTGACCTACCTCGAATTCGAGCTGCTGGCCCATCTGGTGGCGCATCCGCACCGGGTGCACACCCGCGACCAGCTGGTGACCACGGTGTGGGGCTACGGGCACGTCGGCGACGGCCGTACGGTCGATGTCCATGTCGCCCGGCTGCGCCGCAAGTTGGGCGCCGCGCACCGGTCGTCGATCGTGACGGTGCGGCGGGTCGGCTACAAGTACGTGCCGAGCCTCTGAGGCCGGGGCTCAGCGGCCCTCCTGGCGGGGCCGCGGCCGGGCGGGGAGCCGCTCCCCCGCCCGGCCGGACAGCGCTCGCGCCCCGGGGCGGGTCCGTTCCCCGCCCTCCGGGGCGCCCGCCGGTGCAGACATCCCACACCGCACGCCACCACCACCCCGGCCCCGGAGGCCAGCAGCATCGCCTTCGCCGGGGAATCGGTGAGCGCCGCGCCGCCCAGAGCTCCGAGCGCTGCGCTGCACACCGCCCAGATGCCCGCGCCCAGCGCGTCCAGCAGGACGAAGCGGCGCAGCGGGAAACGGACGCTCCCGGTGGACAGCGCCGCCACCACCCGGCCGCCGGGCAGGAAGCGGCCGGCGATGACGAGCAGCGCGGCATGCCGTTCGATGCGCGCGCGGGCCCTGGTGTGCCGGGCCCGGCCGCGCTCGCCCCGCAGCAGCCGGGCGATCGCGCGCGGGCCCGCGTACCGTCCCACCGCATAGCCGAGGCAGTCACCGGCCAGTGCCCCGGCCGCCGCGACGCCCGCCAGCAGGGCGAGCAGCGGAAGGTCGGGGCCGATGAGCACGGCGACCAGGACCACGGTGGTCTCGCTCGGCATGAACGGCAGCAGCGCGTCGAGGCCGGACACCAGCAGGACGATCAGCCACAGCCAGGGCGAGCCCAGCATGCCCTGGAGCGGCTCGGTGAGCTGGTCCAGCTGCTCAAACATGGGCCGGGGTGTCCCGCGCAGGAGCATCCGGCACGGAGGAACCCGGCCGCGGCACGGCGGGCAGGAGTGCCGAGCGCGCGGGCGCCTGCCGTACCACCGCCCCCGCTCCCGGCCGGCCGCCCAGCACCGCGCGCGCCGCCAGCTCCGCCAACTCCCGCCGGTCCGGGCGTCCGTCCGCCGTCGTCAGCACCGGATGCGCGGTGACCCGGACGGTCAGCGCACGGGCGGCGAGCACCCGGCGCAGCGAGGCGGCAAAGGTGTCCTCGCCGCAGAACGCGGCCACCGTGCTGGGCAGCCCCTGCTGGGTGTAGCCGAGGGTCACCGGGCGGACCGGCGCACCCGCGTCGAGGGCGGCCTGGAAGGTGGCCCGGCGGAAGGTGCCCTGGTCGGCCGTGCACCAGGTGGTGGCCTGCGGGAAGACCGCCACCGACCGTCCGGAGCCGAGCAGTTCGGCCACCTCCTGGACGGTGTGCCGCAGCCGGCGGGGGCTCGTACGGTCGATGAAGTGCGTACCGGCCCTGCGGGCCAGGCCGCCGACGACCGGCCAGCCGCCGACCTCGCGCTTGGCGAGCAGGGTGACCGGTTCGACGGCGAGCAGGGCGAGGATGTCGAGCCAGGAGATGTGGTTGAGGACGATGAGGGTGCCGGTGCCGTCCCCCGCGGTAAGGGAGGCCGCGCCCTCGACGCGGACGCCGAGGGCCTTGAGCAGCGCCCCGGCGTGGGCGCGCAGCCGTACCGGGTCGGCCATCCGCTCGCCGTCCGTCAGCGCCCGCCGCACGGTGTGGGCGAACGCGGCGCCGCGGCGGGCGATACGGGTCGCCGGTACACGCGGCAGGGCGTGTGCGGCGCAGTCCGGGGTGCAGTCGGACCAGACGTCCCAGGGACCGTTCACCGCTCCCCCAGGAAGTAGCGCCGGTAGCGGTCGCCCAGCCGTTCCATGTCCAGGACGACGAAGAAGTCGGCGACATCGAACTCGGGGTCGTGGGCGGGCGCGCCGCAGATGAACGCGCCGATGCGCAGATAGCCGCGGAGCAGCGGCGGCAGCTGGGCGAGGCTGGGGCGGTCGGGGACGGGGAGCGTGGAGTGCCAGGGGTGGTGCGGGGTGACCTGGAGCTCGGGCGGTGCGGCGTAGCGGGCCCGGCCCAGTCCCCAGGCGTGGGCGGCGGCGGTGCCGCCGTCGGCGAGCGGGACGGAGGCGCAGCCGGCGAGGTAGCGGTGGCCGGAGAGCAGGGTGTAGCGGGCGAGCGCGGCCCACATCTGGGTCATGACGGCGCCGCTGCGGTGGTCGGGGTGCACACAGGAGCGGCCTGCCTCGATGAGGGAGGGGCGCAGCTCCGCCAGGGCGCCGAGGTCGAATTCGCCGTCGGAGTACAGCCGCGGGCTGCGGCCGGGCGGCAGCAGCCGGTAGGTGCCGACGACTTCGCCGGTGGCGGTGTGGGTGACGACGAGGTGGTCGGCGAGCTCGTCGACGGCGTCGATGTCGTGGCCGGCCAGCGGGGAGTGCAGGGTCGCGCCCATCTCCTCGGCGAAGACCTGGTGGCGCAGTCGCTGTGCGGCGCGGATCTGCTCGCGGGTGCCGGCGATCTCGGCGGTGTAGCCGGGGTCGGCGGGGGCGGATGCCGGTGCGGGGGCGGGAGCAGTTGCCGGGGCGGGGACGGGAGTGGTGCGGGGGACGGCGGCGGACGCGGTCGATGCCATGCTCATGAGAGCCCTCCTTGGGGAGTGGGGAGGCTGTGCGAGTCGACGGGGCGGTGAGACAGCGGGGCCTGCGGGCCGCGCGGGGCAGCCGTTGCACTGCTCCGCAGTGGTGCCGGTGACACCCCTGGGGAGGGGGTGTTCACCCGATGACCTGGCCCTTCTCTACGCGGGAGACTGTTCCCGTGCCCGACGGCCGGGGGCGTGAAGCCCAGGGAGCGAACGGGTGAGGGTCCGCGGAACACTGGTCGCCGCCGTCCGGGGCCGGGGGTCAGCGGGGTGGGGGTCCACCCGCTGCCGCCGTCGGATTCCGACACCCTGGCGGGCGCCGGCGGCTGCCGACGGCCTTCGCCCCCTTGGACCGCGGCTGACCGACCGTTAGCGTGCCCCCGCACGGGACTGTTGTTACCACCGAGCCGTGGGGGCACACGTGAGCCGACCGTCACGACGCGCACTGTTGGGAACCGCCGGAGCGATCGGCGCCGGAGCGGCGCTCGGCGGGGCCGCCCCCGCCGGGGCTTCCGCCCGGAGCCGGGAGCGGGCACCGGCGTATGACACCGCACGGGCGTATGACACCGCACCGGCGCAGGCGGCGCTGGCCCGGCTGCTGCCCCGGCACGCCGATCAGTTCCAGCTGGTGCCGCTCGCCCCGGACGGCGGCGCCGACCGCTTCCGGGTGGCGGGCCGGACGGGCCGGATCACGGTCTCCGGGACCACCCCCGCGGTGCTGCTGACCGGCGTGAACTGGTACCTCAAGTACACCTGCCGGGCCCATCTGTCGTGGGCCGGCGACCAGACGGCGCTGCCGGACCGGCTGCCCGCCCCGGCCTCCCCGATGGAGCGGGCCACCTCTCTGCGGCACCGCTTCGCCCTCAACGACACCCACGACGGCTACACCGCCCCGTACGCGGACTGGCCGCACTGGGAGCGGATGATCGATGTGCTGGCGCTGCACGGGGTGAACGAGGTTCTGGTCACCCCGGGCTCCGAGGCCGTCTACCACCGGCTGCTGACCGACTTCGGCTACTCCGGCACCGAGGCCCGCGGCTGGCTCCCGGCGCCCTCGCACCAGCCGTGGTGGCTGTTGCAGAACATGAGCGGCTACGACGGCCCGCTCAGCAGCCAACTGATCGACAAGCGCGCCGAGTTGGGCCGCAGGATCACCGACCGGCTGCGTGCGCTCGGTATGTGTCCCGTCCTGCCCGGCTACTTCGGCACCGTCCCGGACGGGTTCGCCGCCCGCAACCCCGGGGCGCGCACCGTGCCGCAGGGCACCTGGTCCGGCCTCAAGCGCCCCGACTGGCTCGATCCGCGCACCGACGTCTTCGCCGCGGCCGCCGCCTCCTTCTACCGTCATCAGCAGCAACTCCTGGGCCCCGCGGACCACTTCAAGATGGATCTGCTGCACGAGGGCGGCGACCCCGGGGACGTCCCCGTGCCGGACGCCGCCCGCGCCGTCGAGAAGGCGCTGCGCACCGCCCGCCCCGATGCCACCTGGGTGATCCTGGGCTGGCAGGAGAACCCCCGGCGCGATCTGCTGGACGCCGTCGACCACGACCGGATGCTGATCGTGGACGGCCTCAGCGATCTGGACACGGTCACCGACCGGGAGCGGGACTGGGGCGGGGTGCCGTACGCCTTCGGTTCCATCCCCAACTTCGGCGGCCGCACCACCATCGGCGCCAAGACCCACATCTGGGCCGAGCGCTTCACCGCCTGGCGCGACAAGCCGGGCAGCAAGCTCGCCGGGACCGCGTACATGCCGGAGGCCGCCGAACGCGACCCGGCCGCCTTCGAGCTGTTCAGCGAACTGGCCTGGCGGGAGCGCCCGGTGGACCGCACGGCCTGGTTCGACGGCTATGCCGACCTCCGCTACGGCGCCCGCGACGAGGGAGCCCGCGCCGCGTACGCCGCGCTGCGCACCAGCGCGTACGAGATCTCCAGCAAGGACGGCCGTCCGCACGACTCGGTCTTCGCCGCCCGCCCCAGCCTCGCCGCCCGCTCCGGCACGGTCTGGGCCACCCATACCCCGGCCTTCGACCCGGCGGGGTTCGACACCGCGTTCGCCGCGCTGCTGCGGGTCCGCCCCGCGCTGCGCGGCAGCGACGCCTACCGCCACGACCTGACGGATGCCGCCCGGCAGGCCCTCGCCAACCGGTCCTGGCAGCTGATCGGGCAGCTCCAGGAGGCCTACCGGCGCAAGGACCGGGCGGCCTTCCGTGCGCTGTCCGGGCTGTGGCTGCGGCTGATGCGGCTCAGCGACGAGGTCACCGGCGGGCACCGGCTGTTCCTGCTCGGGCCGTGGCTGGCGGACGCCAGGGCCATGGCGACCGGCCCCGAGGAGGAGGCGCGGCTGGAACACAGCGCCCGTGCGCTGATCACCACCTGGGCGGACCGGGCCACCGCCGACGGCGGCTCGCTCGCCAACTACGCCAACCGCGACTGGCACGGCCTGATCGGCGAGGTCCATCTCCCGCAGTGGCAGGCGTACTTGGACGAACTGTCGGATGCGCTGGCCGCGGACCGGCCGCCGAAGACCTTCGACTGGTACGCCCTGGAAGAGCCCTGGACCCGCGCCCGCACCGGCCATCCGCTGCGCCCGACGACCGACGCCTACCGCACCGCGCAGCGCGTCCACGACACCCTCGCCAAGGCCCCGTACCAGGGCACCGTCACGGTCACCGCCGATCCGTCCGCCCTGCCGCCGGGCGGCCGGGCCACCGTCACCGCGGCGCTGCGCAACGTCAACGGCCTGCGGGCGACCGGCCGGGTGGACTTCGCGCTGACCGGCGTCGAGGCCACCGCGTCGGGCCCGGAGTCGCTGCCGTCGCTCCCGCCCGGCGGCACCGGCCGGGCCCGCTGGCAGGTCACCGCCCCCGCCGGCCCCCTCAACGCCCCCCTGCACCCGCTCCCCTACGACCTCACCGCCGACTACGGCCCGAAGGGCGAGCCACGGGTCCGCGCGGCGCAGCACGGCACCCTGTTCGTGGCGGGGCCGCTGGACAACGAACTCAGAACCGTCACCACCAATGCGGCGGTTTTCGGCCAGTTGGACGACCGGCTGGCCGTCAACGGCGGCGGCGCGGACCTGTGGAAGGCCACCGCCGAGTTCGGCGCGGTCTACCGGCCGGGCGCGCTCACCGCCGGCGGCTCGGTCACCGTCGAGGTCACCTCCCAGGACCCGACCGGCCCCTGGGCCCGCGCCGGCCTCATCGTCCGCAACCGCCTCAGCACGCCGTCCGCCCCGGGCACACCGGACGCCCTCGGCTTCCTCAACCTGTCCGTCACCCCCGCCAACGGCGTCGTGCTGTCCTATGACGCCAACGGCGACGGCGCCCTGGACACCTACCGGCGGATCACCGGCATCACCGCGCCCGTCCTGCTCCGTCTGACCCGCGGGAAAAACGGCGCGGACGGCGGTACGTACACCGGCTCCTGCTCCACCGACGACGGCGAGACCTGGCGCGAAATCGCCACCGTGACCGTTCCCGGAGCCGCCGCCCGGCAGGACACCGGTCTGCACCAGTCCGCGGCCAACTCCGCGACCGGCGACCGCGGGACGGCGGAATTCCGCCGGTGGAACCCGGCCTGAGCGCCGCGTACGCTGACCGGCAACGGACCACGAGCGAGGGGATCACGGTATGAGTGCCGCAGCTGAGAAGGAGTGGCTCTACGCCCTCGACATCTCCGACGCCACCTGGCAGCGCGCCCCCGGCGACGCCGAGGAGGCCGTGGAGATCGCCTACCTGGAGCGGGGCGCGGTGGCCATGCGCAACTCCACGGACCCCGATGTGGTACTGCGCTACACCGAGGCGGAGTGGCGGGCGTTCGTACTCGGCGCGCGGGACGGGGAGTTCGACCTACAGCGCTGAAGCCGGCCGGACCGGCAGATCCAGGGGGTGTCCCCCGGTCTCCGTGGGAGACACCCCCAGCGGCCACCGCGGTCGGCGCACCGCGGTGGCCGCAGCCGTGTACGGTCACCCGTCAGGGCGCCCGGGAGGGCCGGTGACCATCACAGGAATCACTCGTTTCACCGAACGTGAAGCAGCAGCAAGCGACACCCCAGCGTCCGGACCGCACCTCACCCGGCAGCCTCGAGGACATCGGTGACGTCATCGACGTCGAGCAGGCCGAGGCGGCGCTGGTCGAGCACTACCCCCGGCTGGTCCGGCTGGCCTATCTCGTCCTGCCGGCGGGCCAGGGGCGCAGCCGGCGGGTGCTGGCCGCCCACGGAGTGGTGCAGCGGACCCTGCCGCGGCAGCGCAGCTCCACCCGCGGACTCGGACTGCCCGCCCAGCGCGCCGGCACGGACGCGGCGATCGACCCCGGCTATGCCTTCGTGCGGCTGCGGGTCCTGCGCGCCGCCCTGGCCGCGGGACGCTCGCGCCGGTGGCTGCCGGTGCCGCCGCCCCCGCTCCCCCAGGTATGGGGTCTGCGGCTCTTCCCGCGTTCCGGCGGGGCCGATGAACTCGCACTGGACCAGGCGTTGTCGGCGCTGTCCGGGCCGGGCCGGGCGGCGTTCGTGCTGCGCGATCTGGAGCGGCTCAGCGCGCCCGAGACCCGCCGGGTGCTGGAGGCCGCCGGGGTGACGCATCCCCGTGAGGCGCTGGAGGAGGCGGAGCGGGCCACGACGCCGGCCGGCAGCCGGGACCGGTCGCTGCTGGAGTCGGCGGAGTTCGACCCGTGCGCCCTACAGGCCCGTCCGACGGATCTGATCCGGCGGCGGCAGCACGGCCGGGCGGTACTGACGGCCGGTGTGGCGGTGCTGGTGTGCGGGGCGCTGCTGGGGCTGCCGGGCGACGGCTGGGGCCCGGACGGCGCCGCCGCCCCGCCGTACGCACAGAACGCGGCGGCCGAAGCGGCCCTGGATCCCGGAAAGCTCGCGGTGACCTCCGCGACCGCCTGGAAGGGCGCCGCACGGCAGGACTTCTCGGCCTGGCCCGCCCGCGGCGACCGGATCCACGACAAGGCGCTGCTGCGGCGGGCGCTGGCCGTGTGGGCCAGGCCCGGGGCCGGAGTGCAGGTCTCGGCGACGCCCGGCACCCCGGCCGGCCCGGCGTCCGGCCCGGCCCAGCTGCTGTTCGCCGGCGTGGTGGACCACGTGGTGGTGGTGCTCCTCCACGACGGGCTGCGGGTGATCCGCTACGCGGAGGCGGCGGACGGCGAGGGGCAGAGCGACGGCACGGGCGCGGCGCTGGACTTCGCGCGCACGGACGGCGCGGCGGCCGCTTCGGCGAGCGCGCTGGTCGTGAGCCGTACACAGGGCAACATCCGGTATCTGACCGCCCCCTGGGTGACGTCGGCGCGGCTGACCGACCTGGTCAAGCCGGACGCGGCGGCCCGGCCGGTGACGATCGGGGCGAGCGGGATGACCAGCGCGGTGCCCACTCCGCAGCCCGCGGAGAAGTGCACGACCTGGCCGGCCCTGCGGATGGGCGGCCGGCTGCTCACCGATCTCGGTGAACTGACCCCGGCGCGGCTGACATACGGCACACCACGCAAGCCGGGCGAGGTGACCGCACCACGGGCCAGGACCGCCTGGGCGCGCACGGCCTGCCAGCTGCCCGCGGTGCGCGGGATGGGCGTCCGCGCCGTGAACGCCTGGGAGTTCGCCCACCAGCCACTGCCCGGGGGCGCGGGCGACGCGGCCTGGCTGTGCACCCGCGCCGAGACCTGGCGCGGTGCGGGCAGCCGGACGATGGCACAGATCCAGACACCGACGCCGGGCGGGCAGCCCTATGCGGCCGGGACGGTGGCGGCGCGCACCGAGGGCGGTACGGCCTGCGGCCCCCGGGCGCCGCGCGCCCTGGCCGGGGTGTTGTGGAAGGCCACCACCGGTCAGTGGTGGCTGCTGGCGGCGGGCAGCGGGCAGGTCACCTCGATCACCGCAACCGGCAGCGTGCACGGCCGGACCCCCGGCCGCCTGCTGTCCCTCCCGGCGAAGGCGGGCGACCGCGCGGAGCTGAAGGGACAACTGGCGAACGGCAAGGGGATCATGGGGCTGGGCTGAGGGCCGGGGGCCAAGGGCTGGGCTGGGCTGGGGGCTGTCCCGTAGGCCGTCTGCCGCGGATCACCTCGCGGACGGACGTCGTCACCCCGCCGGACGCGTCCTCGTCCGTCCGTACAGGCCCCGCCCAACTCGTGCTCGATCTGTGATTCCACCTGCGATTCCATGGAGCGCCCCGGATCGTTAGGCTGTTTCGCATGACGACCGGGACGCGCCGCAGGATGGGCGTCGAGGAGCGGCGTGAGCAGCTGATCGCCGTCGCACTCGACCTCTTCAGCCACCGTTCCCCCGAGGATGTGTCGATCGACGAGGTCGCCGAGGCGGCCGGTATTTCCCGGCCGCTGGTCTACCACTACTTCCCGGGCAAGCAGCAGCTGTACGAGGCCGCGCTGCGACGGGCCGCCGAGGAACTCACGGCACGGTTCGTGGAGCCGCACGAAGGCCCGCTCGGAGCCCGGCTGTTGCGGGTCATGGAACGGTTCTTCGACTTCGTCGAGGAGCACGGCCCCGGCTTCTCGGCGCTGATGCGCGGCGGCCCGGCGATCGGTTCGACCCGCACCAGCGCGATGATCGACGGGGTCCGGCACGCCGCCTACGTGCAGATCCTCGCCCATCTCGGCATCCCCGACCCCGCCCCCCGGCTGGAGTTGGTCGTCCGCTCCTGGATCTCGCTGGCCGAGACCACCGCGCTGCTGTGGCTGGACGGGCGGCCGATCCCGCGTAAGGAGCTGGAGCGGCAGCTGGTGCACGACTTCGCGGCGCTGGCGACGGTGAGCGCCGCGTACGACGAGCGGATGGCCCAGGTCGTCCGCCGGATCCTGGCCGACGACCCTACGGACGGGATGTTCGCGGATCTGGCTTCTCGCGTAGGCCGCTTCGCTTAGTCCTTCCCACGTTTTCGGCTTTCCCGCCGTCCCGCTGCGCTTGGCCTCCGGCCCACGTTTTCGGCTTTCCCGCCGTGGTGGTTGCTCGCCGTTTACCGCCCGCTGCGCGGGGCTGTGGGTGCGGTGCCACGTCCAGGCCAACCGTCCTTTCGCCAAGCACGCGCGCACCTACAACCTCACCGTCGAAGATCTCCACACGTACTATGTACTGGCCGGCCAGACCCCGGTATTGGTCCACAATTCCAATGGTTGCGGAGGAATTGCACTCGACCGCAGTGGAGTCGATGCAGACCCGATGGCTCTGCATGAATTCGCGGACTCCATTGGCGCGAGATCCTATCACGATTGGCCGTCTGCCGGCGACAGCTGGGTCTCCGAACTCAAGAGTTACGTCAATGACGGAAAGACACCGATCCACTTCAACTTGGACGGAATCACCGATCCCGTGGAATTCGCTCGCAAGGGTAAAGGTATGGATCCGATCATCGATGGGCACGCGGCTGCTTGGGAGCTGAGCTTGATCCAGGACAACCCGAGCATCTGGCCTCGCGTGACGTTCTACAGAAACGGAGTTCCTGATGCCAACCCATTCGCCCACTGAGGGAGGGCAGCAGTCCACTGCGACTCTGCCCCTCTCGTTCGACCGTAAGTTCCGGCCGTGGCGATACAGCATCGGGCATTCGGAGCTGAAGCTTCGGAGTATCGACTCCGACGCAGAGTGTGACTTTATCGAAGTGACATTCTATGGAGTTGTGGGAATGAGGCTCAAAACCGTATACAGGCCGCTCAGCATCGCCCTCGCCGAACCGGCAGAGACCGAGGAGATGTTGAAATTCTCCGAAGTGCGGGAGTCTCAGTCCTCGCGGGTTCACTGCCTGGCGCTGAAGTCGGACAGCGGTGACGGTCTTGTGGTGTGTCTCAGCTACAGCATCTGGTCGCATCCCAGGGAACCCGATGAAGAAAGGCCGGGAGTCCCGCATCGGGAATCCGTGTTGATTCTGAGAGGGTAGTCGAGAAGCCCCGCCCGGATGCCGTCCGGCGGGGCTTCTTGGCATTCCGGCGGCACAGTGACGAGGGCCGCCCTGCCGATTCTTCGGACAGCAGGGCGACGGGATACGTCCCTGCTCAACCGCGACGGTAGACCGCGACGGTCCGGGCCGGGACGGTGAAGGTGCCCGAGGAGCGTGCGTACGACGCGGTGGCGGTGGTCCGGTCAGCGCCGTGCGCCTGGACGGGGTGCAGGGCGTAGCGCTCGCCCGCGAGGTCGCGGACGGTCTGGTGTTGCTGGTGTGGAGTGGCGTTGAAGACGACCACGAGGTTGCCGAGGCGCATGGTGAGCACGCCCGGTGTCTCGGCCTTCCCCGACAGGGGGAACGAGAGCGCCTTTTGTACCGCGGCCGTGGTGGCCAGGCCGAAGGCCGGTTCCGTGGCGTGGATGCGGAGCAGATCGCGGTAGGCGGCGGAGGTGTCGCCGATCGCGGCGCAGCCGGGGCGGAGGGCGGGGTCGGCCAGCAGGGGCTTGGCGTAGGGCCACTTGTCCTTGTTGTCGGCGGCCGGGGGCAGTCCGCGGCCGAAGCCGTTGCCGTCGGCGCAGTTCCAGTGGAGGGCGTTGAACCAGTCGCCGCTGTCGAAGGAGTTGCGGTCCAGGGACTTGGAGCGGAGGAGGTCGGAGCCGGCCTGGGAGAGCGCGGGCCCCTGCGAGAGGGCGGCGGTGGCGAGGGCGAGTACCTGCATACGGGAGCGGTCGGCGGCGCCGGTGCGCTGCGGGAGCTTGTAGGCGAGCGTGTCGTAGAGCGTTTCGTTGTCGTGGGCGTCGGCGTAGGCGAGGGCGTCACCGGGGGCGGCGGCATAGCCGGCCGGGGTGCCGTTGTAGTCGACGCCGGAGCCCTTGACCCGGTGGCCGGTGGTGTCGGTGAAGGTGTAGTCGGCGAGGTTGCCGGTGAGGCCCACCTTGATGAGGTCCTGGTAGCGGAGGAGCCGGTCGCGCTGCTCGGCCGGACTCCCGTTCTCCTTCGAGGAGTTGGGGTCGGTGTACAGGCCCGAGGCGAAGCCCTGGATGCCGGGGTCGCCGTCGAAGGGGCTGCCGCCGCGTACCGCGTCCCGGGCCCGGTCGCTGAAGGTCGCGATGCCGGTCTTGGCCATGTTCCGCTGGGTGGCCTGGACGAAGCGGGCATCGTTCGCGGCCTCGCCGAAGTTCCAGCCCTCGCCGTAGAGGACGAGGGATTTCCCGTCCACGCCGTCCTTCCTCGGTGTCAGCGCGTCCAGCGCCTTGCGGACGGCGAGGATGTTGGCCTTGGGGTGGTGGCCCATGAGGTCGAAGCGGAAGCCGTCGACCTTGTACTCCTTGGCCCAGGTGACGACGGAATCGACGACGAGCTTGCCCATCATCGTGTGTTCGGGTGCGGTGCCCGAGCAGCAGGTGGAGGTGGCGACGCCGCCGTCGTCGAGGAGGCGCTGGTAGTAGCCGGGGACGATGCGGTCCAGTACGGAGTGCGGGTCCTGGCCGCTCGCGGCGGTGTGGTTGTAGACGACGTCCATGACGGTGCGCAGTCCGGCGCCGCTGAGGCCCTGGACCATGCGGCGGAACTCGACGGTACGGGCCGGGCCCTCGGGGTCGGAGGCGTAGGACCCTTCCGGGACGGTGTAGTGGAGCGGGTCGTAGCCCCAGTTGTAGGCGTCGTGGGCGGCCGACTTGCCGACACAGTCCTGCTGGCTGTCGGAGTCGGGGGCGTACGAGGCCAGGTCGCAGCCGGGACGTTCCTGGTCGGCGCGCCGTTCAGGCGTGGTGGCGAAGTCGAAGGCGGGCAGCAGATGGACGTACGAGGTGCCGGAACGGGCGAGGGAGGCCAGGTGCCGCATTCCGTCCGAGCGCCGGTCGGTGAGGGCGAGGTACTGCCCCGGGTGACGGGAGGTGCGGTCCTCGACGGAGAAGTCGCGGATCTGGAGTTCCTGGATGCGCGCGCGGCGCAGCGGCACCGCGGCGGGCTTCGTCAGCTGTGACCAGCCGGGCGGGGCGAGCTTCGGGTCGTCGAGGTCGGTGACCAGGCTGCGCGTCGAGTCCGCGGTCAGGGCGGTGGAGTAGGGGTCGGTCACCTTGTTGGTGACCGTCTTGCCGACGGTGGGGGCCCAGACGGTGACCAGGTAGCGGTACGGCTTTCCGGCCCAGTCACGGGTGCCCTGGACGCGCCAGATGCCAGTGGCGTCCTCGCGTCGCATGGGGACCGTACGGCCGTCGAGTTCGAGGGCGACGGTGCGGGCGGTGGGCGCCCAGACGGAGAGGGTGGGGCGGCCGTGGTGGAAGACCGGGCCGAGTGCGGCGTGCTGGGCGCGGGCGCCGTAGAGGTCGTCCAGGACGCCGGGTATCTGGACGCCGGTGGTGGCGCGCTGCCCGTCGGCCCTGCGCTGGGTGGCGAGGAGCTTGTCGCGCAGCGCGGTACGGGCCAGGCCGCGGTCGCGGGGGTCGACGGTGAAGGCCGGGTAGCCCGTCAGATGCGGATAGGCGAGGCGTTCGGACGGGCTGAGGGTGCCGGGCGTGAGGCGGATGCGCTTGCCGTGCGTCCCGAATTCGAGCTGGGAGGCGGTGCGTTCCGCGCCCTTCCAGATGACGGTGTCACGGTCGATCCACTGGGCGCGGGCGTCGGCCGGGCCGGCCGTCGGGGCGGCGGTCGCGGAGGACGCGGCGGGAAGAGCGGCGGCGCACAGGACCATGGCCACGGCGGCGACGGTACGGCGGAGGGGGCCGTTGCGGAGGGGGCCGTTCACGAAGAGGCTCCTTCAGGGGCGTACGGGTGGTGGGCTTACGGGGCGTGCGGACGGGCACGCCCCGGATGTCGAAAGGCGGCCGGGGTAGCGTCCGGCTCGGACCGGATCAGGAGCAGCCCGTGCGTGCCCCCGTGTGCAGGGCCAGTGCGGTGTCCGGGCCCAGCGTCGCGGTGAAGCGGCCCGAGCCGTCCACCGTCACCGCCCGGCCGCTCTGCACGTCGCAGTAGCCGCCGGCCGGCAGCGAGGTCTGGAAGGTGCGGCTGAGCGCGGTGGTCTCATGGTTGATCACCACGAAGCCGTTGCTGCCGCGGCCGAAGGCGATGGCGTCGGCGCCGTTGTCCCACCAGTGGGTGACGGCGCCGCCGCGCACGGCGTTGCGGAAGGCGACCATGCTCGCGATCTCGGGCCACTTGTGCTGGCACTTCCAGCCCTCCAGCCAGCAGGCGTTCACCTTCCCCCCGTTGGGCGGCCCGGCGTCCCGGTCGGTGAACTCGTAGCCGGAGTGGACGTCCGGTGAGCCGTAGGGCCAGGCCAGCATGAAGACATGGGCGAGGGTGTAGCCGGCGCCGTCCCTGTAGGTGAGGGTGTCGCCGCCGCGCTCGGTGTCGTGATTGTCGACGAAGACAGCGGCCTCGGCGCTCGGCAGGTAGCCCCAGCCCTCGCCGTAGTTCTTCAGGTAGGCGAGGTTCTCGTCGTGGAACACCCGCTCGAGGTCCCGGGCGTAGCGGAATTCCTGCACGTCACCGGTGCCCTGGTACTCGGCCGGGGAGACGGCCTCGCCCGCGCCGTAGATGGCTTCCTGCTTCCAGTAGGCCTGCGGATCGCTCAGCCGGCCCTTGATGTCGGCGAGGTCGTCGGCCGGGATGTGCTTGGCGGCGTCGATGCGGAAGCCGTCGACGCCCAGGGACAGCAGGTCGTTGAGGTAGGCGGCGATCCGGCCGCGGACGTACGGCTCGCCCGTGTCGAGATCGGCGAGGCCGACGAGTTCGCAGTGCTGCACGTTCCAGCGGTCGGCGTAGTTGCCGACCTGGGCCGTGCAGTCGTCGAAGTCGAAGACCGAGTAGGTGCCCGGGTAGTCGTACTTGGTGTACGAGGAGCCGCCCGTGCCCGTGCCGGATCCGGATGACATGTGATTGATGACGGCGTCGGCGACGACCTCGACCCCCGCGCCGTGACAGGCGGCGACCATGTCCGCAAAGGCCGTACGGTCGCCGAGCCGTCCGGCGATCCGGTAGCTGACCGGCTGGTACGAGGTCCACCACTGCCCGCCCTGGATGTGCTCCTGGGGCGGCGACACCTGGACGTAGCCGTATCCGGCGGGCCCCAGGGTGGTGCGGCATTCCGCGGCCACCGAGTCGTAGCGCCACTCGAAGAGGACGGCGGTGACGTCCTTGGTGCCGGGCGGTGCGGCCGCCGCCGGCTGCGGTGCCACGAAGGCCGCCGCGCCCGCCACGAGGGCAAGTGCGGCAGCCATGGGTCTGCGGGCGGAGCTTCTGATCCGGTGGAGCACGGTTCCTCCTGAGGGGGTGGAGTGACCTTGCTCGGCAACGCGCCGTGCCCGAAAGGCCGTTGAACGGCGCCGGTGGGGGCGACGACGCCGGTGTTGCTGACGGTTCTAGCTGCCGGAATCGGTTGTTGCAAGACCTTACGCAAGACATTGCAAGGGTGTTACGTTCCCTGGCAGCCGGTCCGGCCGCCCGGAGGCCCGCCCTGCGGGTCCACGCGCCCGGACGGTTGGACCGGCGCCGGCAGACGGCTCTCCCCGCGGGCGGCTCCTCGGCATGCGCCTGACGGGTGAGGGGCCGACCCCCGCCGCTCCGGGCGAAGAGGGCGCGGGTGATGGCGCGCCCTCTTCGCCCGGAGCGGCGGGGGTGATGGCCCGCCAGGGACCTCCCGCGCGGGTGACGGCGGGCCAGGGGCCTCGGCGTGCGTGCGCGGGGCAGGCAAAAAAAGGGGGCAAGCGGGGAGCAGGCGGGGTCCCGATGCCGGGATCCTGCAAGGGGGTCTCCTCAGCTGCCGTCGGCGGCGCGGCGCCGGCTCTTCCGCCACGCGCCGAGGCAGAAGGCGACGGCGCCCGCGACAAGGGTGCCGACGATCGGCAGAACCAGGTGGCCGGTGTCCTGCCCGGTGGTCGCGGAGTTGCCCGTCCCCCCACCCCGGGTCGCGAAGGAGGTCCGCTCGGGCGTGACGCCCGAGGCCGTCGTGCCCTTGGCGTTCGTGCCCGAAGTGCCGGACGTGCCCGAGGATCCGGACGTGGCCGAGGTGCCGGACGTACCCGAAGTGCCGGACGTGGCCGAGGTGCCGGACGTGGTCGACCCGGCGGCCTTCCCCGGCCCCGTGATCTCGAACGACCCCACGACCTTCTTCTGCCCGGCGTTCAGCCTGCACCGCACGTCGGCCGCGCCCAGAACGCCGCCGCCCGCCTTCCTTCCGACGACGTGCAGGACGATGTCGCCGGCGGTGATCCGCGCATGGCCCGGCCGGCTGAAAGTGAGAGCGGGCGCGGCGCCGGTCGCCGCGACGGTGAAGGAACCGGATGCCGGGATGCTGGTCTTGGCGATGCCGAGGGGAACCCTGATGCGCCTGTCACCTTGTGGCGCGGACACGCCGATATCCGCGGCCACCGTGCCCTCGACGGTTTTCACACCGATCATGCGGACCTTTGCTGTGAGGCCCGCGTCCACTGTCGTCCGCGCACCGACGGCGAATTTCCGGCTGGCTTCGCGGACCGCGACCGACTCCGGAATATCCGTGTCGATCTTCACCGTGAGAGGCTGGTTTTTGATCACCGGGACTTTGCAGGTGTATTTCAGTGTGCGAGAAGCCGGTTGTGCGGCCGCGGTTCCGGCTCCGGAAACTCCCACGATTCCGACGGCAGTCCCTAATGCCGTCACCACCCCAAGGGCGATCCTCACCCTTGGCCTTCCCGTCCTGCGCCTGGCAGCCATTTGGCACCCCCGTGAGTTGTTCCGCCGTGTGCCCCATCGGTACACGACTGGCGGGTGTTACCGGAATCAAGACGCTCTTCCGGTCCCGGACAGTTCCCGGTGTGTTCCGGGTCCGCCCTGCCCGCCCTGCCCGCCGAACCGGATCGGCGAGAGACGTGGTGCGGCTGGGAAACCTGGGTCAGATGGTCTTGGAGACGAGCGTGGCGGAATTGGTAGACCGCACCGGCCTGGCGCAACACACCTCGCCGGTGCGCGTCGTCCAGGAATGCGATCACTGCCCAGGGCAGCCGGCCTGTCAGCGGCAACCACATACGCGCCAGGGCCACCCACTGGCCCCAAGCGGTGAAACTCAGCCCGTATCCGAGCCCGCCCCCGAACGCCGCCTCGATCCCGAACACGAGCCCGGCCAGGAGCCCGCGGACCGGCCCGGGCATGAGCCCGCCGACCGGGCCGGACTGGAGCCCGAAGCCGAGCCCGGCCGGCAGCCCGATCACGAGCATCCACACGAGCATGTGGAAGACCACGTTCTTGCGGTTCGTGCTCAACAAGTCCGAGGCGCTGACCGCGGATCGGATCTCGATGGGAGCTTCCAGCCAGGCCATGATGCCGAGCACGAGCCCGGCGCCGAGCCCGAGTTCGAGCGGGAACAGGATGGCGCCCACGAGCCCGCCGTCGAGTCCGTCGTCGAACCCCAGCGGCGCGACCACGCACCTGTCCACGAGCACCAGCGCAAGCGCGACCAGGACCCCGAAGCCGAGTCCCAGCAGGGACCTGCGGACGAACCTGGCACGCGTCTGCCGGGTCCCGCCGAAGAGCTGTATGCGTACGCGCGAGGGCTCACGTGGCGCGCCCCCGGACACGAAGCCGTACACGAACCCGAAGACCAGCCCGGCGAGGAGCCCGTGCAGGAGCCCGACCATGAGCCCCCGACCGAGCGCGAACCCGAGCCCGTGCTCGGTCGCGACCAGGTCCACGGGCACGTTCCCGATCCCGGTCGTCACCCCGAAGGCCAGTGCGGCCAGGAACCCGACCACGAGCATGCGCGAGGAAAGGCGCATGGTGGTGCCCAGTTCCCACCAGGCGAGGTCGCGGGTGTCGAGCTCGTGCAGGTGCGCGGCGAGGTAGCCGAGCCAGCGCTGGACGCGTTCGGGGTGCCGGCGACGGCGACGGCTGGTGCCGCGGCCGGTCGGCGTGGGGTCGTAGACGGCCGGGATGAAGGCGCCCAGGAGGTGGTCCTGGAGGGCCTCCGGGGAGGCGAACTTCTTGACGTCCAGAAGTTCTGAGGGCCGGTGCCCGGGAGTGCCTCTGTAGACGGTGCGGGCCAGGGCGGCCATCAGCGGGGTCGCGAGCACCTTGGCGACGTTCGCCGCGCCCGGACTGTCCGGCTCTGCGCGCAGCCGGGCCAGGACCGGTTCCCACGCGGTACTTTCCTCGCCGCCGTCTCTGACCGGTCGGCTGCCCCGGTGCAGGTATTCGGCGTAGTCGTCCACGGTGAGATCCGCCAGCTCGATGACGGCGGCCTCGCTGAGCACACTGTTGTCCTCCACGGCCCGGCTGTACTCCGCGGGGCGGCTGGTGAGCAGCAGCGGCATGGTGGTGCGGTTGAGCGCGCGGAGCGCCGCACCGTGCAGACCGCTTGCGATCTCGTCGAAACCGTCGAGAACAGGAAGGATCTTGTCCTCGTCGAGCAGGAGACCGGCCAGGTTCCCGCCGTGCCCGGCGGGGGCTTCCAGGAAGGGGTAGTCGCGCACCAATTGGCTGCACAGCCAGTCATCCAGTGAGGTGGTGGCCGGATCCCATGACCCCAGTCCGAAGATCACCGGCACCCGGTCGCCGGCGGCGCGGGCCCTCAGCCGGTCGAGGACGAAACGCAGTGTCAGGACCGTCTTGCCCGACCCGGCCTCCCCCAGCACCACCAGCCGACGGGACGGAACGGACTCGTACACCTCCACGATCCGGTCGAGACGGCCGTCCAGCGGGAGGGGCTCCGAGACCGTCCCGAACGGGGCCCGGCGGATATTGGCCCAGTGATCGAACACATTCCGCTCGGTGCACCCGAAGCGCACGGCGAGCGGGAACGGTTCCCCCGCTTGCTGCCACTGCCCCTCGCGACGCCATTGCTCGTACACATCCCGGGCGAGTTTCCCGGCCGACTCCTGCACCTCCGGCGCCTCGTCCGGCTCCGGCGTTTCCAGCGGCCGCGGAGGCGACGGCAGCGGGAGCCGCGTGAGTCGGCCGGCATCGGCCGGCAGGCCGATCAGATCGCTGAGTGCGCCGATCCGGTCCGGAGCGAGGCGGTACCAGCGCTTCACCTGGCTTGCCGCGAACCTGCCGAGCCCGTCGAAGCGGTGATGCTCACTGACCACCCCGATCACATACCCGCCGCTCCACACCGCGGCCCCCGACATCCCCTCCCAAGGGGAACGGCCCGGCTCGGGGTCGTACTCGGGCGGCTCCACGGAGATCTCCAGGCTGCCCGCGCGCAGGTACGACAACGGTGTGGTCGTGCCGCGCGCGTGGTGAGAATCCCGGTACCACGGGGGATCGTCACGGTCCGTCGACGCCGTATCGGGGCGCAGCCGGAACCGTGGAAAACCCAGCGCTTCGCACTCCACGGGCTGCGTGATCCCGGCGAACCGCACCGGCGGGACCTCGGCGCCGCCCGGTCCGCCCGCGCTCACCTCTCCCGCGCTCACGTCCCTCGCGATCTGGAGCACCGCGATATCCATCGCCTCGTCCGCCCAGACCGGCTCGGCGGGCAACTCCGTTGTGCCACCGTCCTCGGCGAAGAAGCGCAGCCGTACCGAGACCGCCTCACTCACCACATGCGCGGCGGTGAGCACCGCGTGCCCGCTCACCTGGTAGCCCGACCCGCGCCGCCCCTGGCCCGCCCGCCGTGTGGTGAGGACCTGGACCACTCGCCCCGCGTCGAGCCCGTCCGGCTCGGCCGCCCTGCTGCCCACGGGGTTCATTGCTCGTTTTTGCCGGTGATTCCGGAGACGTAGGCCGGGTGGCCCGACCGTGTGAGGGTCGGTTGCAGGGCCAGGGTGATGCGCTGGGTCGCGGTGGCTCCCACCGTCGCGTCCACACCGGACTCCACCACCCAGAACCGCACCTTCGCCCCGGCGTGCCCGGTTCGCTCCAGAGCGACCGACACCTCCAGCTCGATCGTCCCCAACTCGAAGCGCAGCGCCGCACCTTCCGCCGCGACGACCGCCTGTTCCAACTCCTCCCGCAGATCCCTGATCACACTGGCCAGTTCGATCACTCCACGCCCCTTCACCCCGAGCCCACCGCCCGTAACCGGCCGGTCACCGAGGACTGTAGTCCCGCGATGCGGGCACCGGCCGCCTATCACCACGAAACCCCTCGGAATCCGGCCTCCAGAGGCCCAGTCCGACTTGGACCAGCACCTTGCCGACCGGGCCTCGGCCGACGACTGCAATGGCTGGCAACCGAGGGCCACCGAACCCGGATGGCCCCGGTGCTCGGGCGTCCGCCGGTCGCGTGGGACGTCGGCCGCCACGTCTCGATCGTCCGCGCGGGGTTCGCCGCCGGGTACGTCGACGAGCCGGGTGGCCGGCAGTTGCTGAGCAGTGCGGTGGCGCCCGTGGGTCCTGGCAGCAGTTCGCCGAGGACTTCGTGGCCGGGCGGGAGCTGTGGATGCGCACGGCGGGTGGCGAATGGCCCGGATCGCAGGAGGGCACTGTCAGCGCGGTGTGGGGCCTGCTGGATCCCACACACCGTGAAAGTCCCTGGCAGCAGGTGCCGTGGGAGACCGTCTACCAGGTCGACCAGCGGATCGGCGGACACTGACGGAGGGACCCGCTCTCACTGTCGCACCGACCCCGTCGACCCCCGCACCACCAACTCCGGCTGGAAGACGAACTCTGTGCGCTGCGGCGGAGTCCGGCGGCCCTGGGCGCGTTCGTGGATCTCCTCGATCAGGGCGCCCACCGCCGCCGTGGCCATCGCCTGCACCGGCTGGCGCACCGTGGTCAGGGGCGGGTCGGTGAAGGCGATCAGCTGGGAGTCGTCGAAGCCGACGACCGAGAGGTCGCCCGGGACGTCCAGGCCGCGCTGGCGGGCCGCGCGGACGACGCCGAGCGCCATCAGGTCGCTGCCGCAGACGATGCCGGTGCAGCCGTCGTCGAGCAGTGTGGCGGCTGCGGCATGGCCGCCCTCCACGCTGAACAGCGTGTGCCGGGTGCGCCGTTCGGCCTGCCCCCTCGACAGGCCGAACGACTCCCCCAGCGCCGCCGCGAAGCCCTCGGCCTTGCGGCGGGAGGGCACATAGCGGGCCGGGCCCACGGCGAGCCCGATCCGTTCGTGCCCCAGCTCGGCCAGGTGGCGCACGGCCATCCGGGCCGCCGCGCCGTCGTCGGGTGAGACGAACGGTGCGTCGATGTGCGGGTTGTAGCCGTTGATGAGGACGAAGGGGACGCCGCGCGCGGCCAGGCGGGCGTAGCGGGACGAGTCGGCACGGGTGTCGGCGTGCAGGCCGGAGAGGAAGACGATGCCGGTGACACCGCGCTCCTCCAGCTGTTCGACGAGTTCGTCCTCGGTGGCGCCGCCCGGCATCTGGGTGCAGAGCACGGGGGTGTAGCCGTGGCCCGCGAGTGACTGCTCGATGATCTGGGCGAAGGCGGGGAAGATCGGGTTGGTCAGCTCGGGGATGACCAGGCCGACCAGCCCGGCGCTGCGCCGCCGCAGCCGTACCGGGCGCTCGTAGCCGAGGACGTCGAGCGCGGCGAGCACCCGCTGCCGGGTGCTCGCCGCCACGCCCGCCTTGCCGTTCAGAACCCGGCTGACGGTCGCCTCGCTGACCTGCGCCTGGGCGGCGATGTCGGAGAGCCGGGGGGTGGTGGCCGGGGTACCGCCGGGATCGGTCAGGGTCACTCCTCCCACCAGACGGCGGTATCGGCGGGAAGCGTGAAGTCCCCCGCGGAGGTGTCCAGTTGGCGGGAGGCGAGCAGCGGCCGGCCGGGGGTGGGCAGACGGGCCGGGGCCTCGGTCGTGTTGACCGTGCAGACCAGGCCGCCGGGGCGGCGGAAGGCCAGGACGCCGTCGGGGGCGTCCAGCCACTCGACCGCGTCGCCCGCGCCGAGGCCGGGGTGGGTGCGCCGCAGACCGAGGGCGGTGCGGTACAGCTCCAGGGTGGAGGCCGGGTCGCCGGTCTGGGCCTCGACGGTGAGGGCGGCCCAGTCGGCGGGCTGGGGCAGCCAGCTGCCGCCGTCGCCGAAGCCGTACGGGGGTGCGTCGCCCTGGTAGAGGTAGGCGGAGCCGGGCAGCGCCAGCATCAGCAGGGTGGCGGCGCGGGCGCGGGCGAGGCTGCCGCCGAGGCGGGTGGTGTGGCGTACGACATCGTGGTTGGACAGCACCCAGGTGGTGGGCGCCGACACCGGACGCATGGCGTCGAGGGAGGAATCGATCGCCTCGCGGAGGGCGGCCGCGTCCCACCCCGTGCTCAGGTAATGGAAGTTGAAGGCCTGGTGGAGCTCGTCCGGGCGAAGGTAGAGGGCGGTGCGGTCGGCGCTGGGGGTCCAGGCCTCGGCGACCGCGATCCGGTCCCCGTCGTACTCGTCCAGGACGGTGCGCCAGGAGCGGTAGATGTCGTGGACGCCGTCCTGGTCGAAGAACGGCAGGATCTGGTTGCCGAGCAGTTTCAGCTGCTCGCCCCGGCCCATGTCGGGCAGGCCGGGGGCCTTGACCAGACCGTGGGCCACATCGACCCGGAAGCCGTCGACGCCCAGGTCCAGCCAGAAGCGCAGGATCGAGCGGAACTCGTCCTGGACGGCGGGGTGGTCCCAGTTGAAGTCGGGCTGTTCGGGGGCGAAGAGGTGGAGGTACCACTCACCGTCGGGGACCCGGGTCCAGGCGGGGCCGCCGAAGAGGGACTCCCAGTCGTTGGGCGGCTCTTCGCCGTTCTGGCCCCGGCCCTTGCGGAAGTGGAAGCGCTCGCGCAGTACCGAACCCGGGCCCTCCGCAAGTCCGCGGCGGAACCATTCGTGCTGGTCGGAGCAGTGGTTGGGGACAAGGTCGACGATGATCCGCAGGTCCAGCCGGTGGGCCTCGCGGATGACGGCCTCGGCGTCGTCCAGGGTGCCGAACATCGGGTCGATGGTGCGGTAGTCGGCGACGTCGTACCCGGCGTCGGCCTGCGGGGAGGCGTAGAAGGGGCTGAGCCAGACGGCGTCCACGCCCAGGTCGCGGAGGTACGGCAGCCGGCTGCGGATACCTGCCAGGTCCCCCATGCCGTCGCCGTTGCCGTCGGCGAAGCTGCGCGGATAGACCTGGTAGATCACCGCGTCGCGCCACCAGTCGGTGGCAGGAGTGCTGTGGTGCTGTGAAGTCATCTCAACCCTTGGTGGTGCCGGCGGTCAGTCCGGCTACGAGGTGTCGCTGGGCGAAGGCGAAGACGAGCGCGGCCGGCACGGCGATGATCACGGCGGCGGCGGTCATCGAACCCCAGTCGTTGGTGTACTGGTTGACGAAGGTCTGCAAGCCGCCCGCGAGCGTCAGGTTCTCCTCGCCGGTCATGAAGGCGGAGGCGTAGGCGACCTCGGCCCAGGCGGTGACGAAGGTGTAGAAGCCGGTGACGGCCAGCCCCGGTCTGGCGAGCGGCAGGACCAGGCGCCAGAAGGTGCCGAAGGGGTTGAGGCCGTCGACCCGCCCCGATTCGTCGATCTCCACCGGGATGGTGTCGAAGTAGCCCTTCATCATCCAGGCGCAGAACGGGACGGCGATGGTCAGATACGTGATGACCAGGCCCGCGGGCTGGTTGAGCAGGCCGAGGCTCGCCAGCAGGTTGTACAGCGGCACGATCAGCACCGCGACCGGGAACATCTGGGTGATCAGCAGCAGCCACATCAGCGGGCGCATACCGGGGAAGCGGAAGCGGCTGACGGCGTAGCCGGTGGTGGCGGCGATGAACACACCGAGGACGGTGGTCAGTCCGACGACGATCACGGAGTTCTTGAACCAGGTCAGGAACTCGGTGTCGGCCAGGACGTGGGTGTAGTTGGCGAGGGTGAAATGGGTGACGATGCTGGTGGAGAAGGCGTCGTTCTTCGGTTTGAAGGACGTCACCAGCAGCCACAGGGGCGGGAAGACGGCGACGACCGCGGCGACGGCGAGGGCCGCGTGCAGGCCCAGGGACGCCGGGCGGGACCGCTCGTTGCGCTTACGGGTCGTGCTCGTACGGGATGTGCTTCTACGGGACGTGCTCGTCGCCGTTGTGCCCGGTGTGCGGGTCGTGCTCGTGGGGTTCGTGCTCGTGGGGGTCATGGTCACCACACCTCTCCCTGCTTGCGCAGCGCCCGGCGGTAGACGACCGCGACGACCGAGAGCAGGACCAGGATCAGTACGCCCCACGCCGCGGACTCGGAGAAGTTGCGGGGGCTGTCGATGAAGGAGAGCCGGTAGGCGTAGGTCACCAGGATCTCGGTGGCGTCGCCGGGGCCGCCCCGGGTCAGCAGGAAGATCACCGGGAACATGTTGAAGGTCCAGATGGTGGAGAGCAGGATCACCGTGCTGCTGACCGCGCGCAGTCCGGGCACGGTGATGTTGCGGAACCGCTGCCAGGGCCCTGCGCCGTCCATCTCGGCGGCCTCGTACAGCTCGCCGGGTATGGACTGAAGGCCGCCGAGCAGCGCGACCAGCATGAAGGGCACACCCAGCCAGACGTTGACGGCGATGACCGAGAGCTTGGCCCAGGTCGGGTCGTTGAGCCACGGGACCGCGTCGATACCGCCGCCGGCCAGCAGCTTGTTGAGGATGCCGCTCTTCTCGTTGTAGAGCATCCGCCAGGTGAAGACCGAGATGAAGGCGGGGATGGCCCACGGCAGGATCAGGGCGAGGCGGTAGAAGGTGCGGCCGCGCAGCGTGCGGTTGAGCATGTTCGCCAGGGCGAGGCCGATGAGGAAGGTCAGCGAGACACAGCCGACGGTCCACAGGACGGTCCAGCCGAGGCGGTCCCAGAAGACGCTGTCGGAGAGCACCGCCCGGTAGTTGTCCAGGCCGGTGAACTTGTACGTGGCGGGGAGGTGGTTGACGCCGATGTTCCGCTCGACGTTCGCCTCATTGGCATCGGTGAGGGAGAGGAAGACGCCGCGCACCAGCGGATAGCCGATGATCACCCCGATGACCAGTACCACCGGGGCGACCATCGTCCATGCGTACCAGTGGGTGCCCAGCGCCCGGCGCACCCGTACAGCAAAGGTCACTTGTAGTCCTTGAGCAGCTTCCGGTAGGCGTCGCCGGTCGCCTTGGCGGCCTGCTCGGGCGTGGCGGAGCCGGTGAGCACCTTGTTCATCTGCACCTTGATCGGCTCGAAGAGGGAGTTGCCCTCGGCGATCCAGGGGCGCTGCACGGCACCGTCGACAGCGGGCTTGAAGAACTTGACCATCTCGTTGTTCTTGACGGCCGGCACCTCGTACACGGACTTGCGGGTGGGCAGCAGGCTGAGCTTCTCGTTGGTCTGCTGCTGGACCTTGGCCGAGCTCATGTACTTCACGAAGGCGTAGGAGGCCTGCAAGTTCTTGCTGCCCGCGTAGACGGAGAGATTCCAGCCGCCCTGCGGGGAGCCCTGGGCGGTGCTGCCGCCGGGTACGGGGGCGACGCCGAGGTTCTTCTTGTCCTTGAAGGACTTGCCGGCGCGGGCGCCCTCGATGTCCCAGGGGCCGTCGACGGCCATCGCGACCGTGCCGTCCTTGAGGGCCCTGAGCTGGTTCTCCTGGCCGTCGGTGGCGTCGGTGACCGCGGCCTTGGAGTCGACCAGGCTCTTGATGGTCTTGAACGCCTTGACGCCGGCGCCGTCGTCGATCTCCACGACCTTGTCGCGGGCGTCGACCATGTTGCCGCCCTCGCCGTAGAGGTAGGGCAGGAACCAGTAGGGGTCGTCGCCGCGCAGATAGAGGGCGGTGGCGCCGGTCCTGGCCTTGATCTTCTTGGCGGCGGTGGCCAGCTCGGCGAAGTTCCTGGGCACCTCGACGCCGGCGTCCTTGAGGAGCTTCTTGTTGTAGAAGAGGGCCAGGGTGTCGATGACCTGGGGTGCGGCGTAGGTCTTGCCCTTGAATTCCGTGGAGCCGACGGCCTGCGGCAGGTAGTCGTCGGTCTTGTCGAGGGCGGGGGTGCCGTCGAGGGGTGCGAGGTAGCCGAGGTTGGCGAAGTCGGCGACCCAGGCGACCTCGGTGCGCATCACGTCGGGGGCGCCGGAGTTGCCGCCGGCCGCGTTCTTGAACTTGGCGTTGGCGTCGCCGAACGGCACGTTCACATATTTGACGTGGACCTTCGGGTGCTCTTTCTGGAAACCTTCGGCAAGCTTGCGGTACGTCGCCTTCTCGGCGTCGTTGGAGGTGTCCCAGAAGGTAACGGTTCCGGACAGTTCGCCCCCACTGTTGGCGCCGCCGTCGCTGTCACCTCCGCCGCACGCCGTCGCCGCCAGTGCCAGGCCCGCTACCAGCGCGGTGGCCGTTACGCCCCGTATGCCACGCCGCATGTGAACTCCTTAGGGAAATGCCTCAGATGGCGGTCAGGAACGTAACAGCGCTGAAAACAAACCGAAAGACCTTGCGGCAATTTTCTGCAAGACTGTGGGAACGAATTGCAACGAGATGGCTGGAACGGGACCCTCCGGACGCCCTCGTCACCGTCACCCCGCGCCCGTCCGAGCGTTGATTCCGTGAAGGCACCGACGCCTCTTGACCTCGACAGGGACGGCAGATGACCCAGGAGCTCACTTCCCCCAGCCCCGCCCCCCAGGCCCCCGGAACGGGCCGAGGTCCGGGGTGGTGGCGCGACGCCGTCATCTACCAGGTGTACGTGCGCTCCTTCGCCGACAGCGACGGCGACGGCATCGGCGATCTGCGCGGGGCCCGCGAGCGGCTGCCCTACCTCAGGGACCTGGGGGTGGACGCCGTCTGGCTCACCCCGTTCTATGCCTCACCGCAGGCCGACGGCGGCTACGACGTCGCCGACTACCGCGCCGTCGACCCGCTCTTCGGCACCCTCCAGGACGCCGACGACCTGATCCGCGCCGCCCATGACCTGGGCCTGCGGGTGATCGTCGACATCGTCCCCAACCACACCTCCGACCGGCACCCGTGGTTCCAGGACCCCGTGCTCGCCCGGCAGCGCTACCTCTTCCGCCCCGGCAAGGGCGAGAGCGGCGAACTCCCGCCGAACGACTGGGAGTCGGTCTTCGGCGGCCCGGCCTGGACCCGTACCGACCACGGCGACTGGTATCTGCACCTCTTCGCCCCCGAGCAGCCCGATCTGAACTGGGACAACCCGGAGGTGCACGCCGAGTTCGAGGCCATCATGCGCTTCTGGCTCGACCTCGGGGTGGACGGCTTCCGGGTCGATGTCGCCCACGGCATGATCAAGGCGCCCGGCCTGCCGGACATCGGCCACGGCGCCCAGGCCCAGCTGATCGGCGCCCAGGTGCTGCCGTTCTTCGACCAGGACGGGGTGCACGCCATCCACCGCGCCTGGCGCCGGCTGCTGGACGGCTACGGCGACGCCCGCGGCAAGCAGGTGATCGGCGTCGCCGAGGCCTGGGCGCCCACCGGCGCCGCCACCCTGCTGATGCTGGCGCTGCCCGGCTCCGCCTACCTCTACCAGGGCGAGGAGCTGGGCCTGCCCGAGGTCACCGACCTGCCCGACGAGGCCCGCCAGGACCCGGCGTTCTTCCGCGGCGGCCGGGCGACGGGCGCGGCAGGACCCGGCACGGACACCGAGTCCGCCCCCGACGGCGTCGCCGCCGGCGGCCAGGACGGCTTCCGCGACGGCTGCCGGGTACCGCTGCCCTGGTCCGGCGAGCTGCCCCCGTACGGCTTCGGGCCCGGCGGCAGCTGGCTGCCGCAGCCCGCCGGCTGGGGCGGCCTCACCGTCGCGGCACAGACCGGCGACCCCGCCTCCACCCTGGAGCTCTACCGCGCCGCCCTGGAACTACGGCGCCGGCTTCCGGGGCTGGGCGACGGCCCGATGAGCTGGGCTCCCGCGCCCGACGGGGTGCTCGCCTTCACCCGCCCCGGACTGCTGTGCACCGTCAACACCCTGGGTCACGACGTCGGACTGCCCGCGCCCGGAACGCCGCTGTTGTCCAGCGCCCCGGTGACCGTCGACGACGCCACCGCCCAGCTCCCCGGTGACAGCTGTACCTGGTGGGCAATCTGACAGCAGACCGGTACAGTCCCACCCATGACCGCCCGGCTGGCCGATATCGCAGCGCAGGCGGGTGTCAGCGAGGCCACCGTCAGCCGGGTTCTCAACGGGAAGCCCGGTGTCTCCGCCACCACCCGCCAGTCCGTGCTTGCCGCCCTCGACGTGCTGGGCTACGAGCGCCCGGTGCGGCTGCGGCAGCGCAGCGCGGGGCTGGTCGGGCTGATCACGCCGGAGCTGGAGAACCCGATCTTCCCGGCCTTCGCCCAGGTCATCGGGCAGGCACTGACCCGCCAGGGCTATACGCCCGTCCTTGCCACCCAGACACCGGGCGGCTCCACGGAGGACGAGCTGACCGAGATGCTGGTGGACCGCGGGGTGGCCGGCATCATCTTCGTCTCCGGGCTGCACGCCGACACCTCCGCCGATATGCAGCGCTATGAGCAGCTGCGCGGCCAGGGCGTGCCGTTCGTCCTGATCAACGGCTTCTCCGGCAAGGTGCAGGCCCCCTTCGTCTCCCCCGACGACCGGGCCGCGGTGGATCTGGCGGTCACCCACCTCAGCGCGCTCGGCCACCGGCGGATCGGGCTGGCGCTCGGCCCCAAGCGCTTCGTGCCCGTGCAGCGCAAGATCGAGGGCTTTGTGCGCGCCATGCAGGAGCGGCTCCAGATCGGCCCCGCCGAGGCGGAGCCGTTCATCCAGCACTCCCTCTACACGCTGGAGGGCGGCCAGGCCGCGGCGAGTGCACTGATCGAGCGGGGCGCCACGGCGATCGTCTGCGCCAGCGACATGATGGCGCTCGGTGCGATCCGCGCGGCGCGGCAGCGCGGGCTCGACGTCCCCCGCGACATCTCCGTGGTCGGCTTCGACGACTCCCCGCTCATCGCCTTCACCGACCCGCCGTTGACCACGATCCGGCAGCCGGTCACGGCGATGGGGCAGGCGGCGGTGCGTGCGCTGCTGGAGGAGGTCGGCGGAACCCCGGCCCCGCACAGCGAGTTCGTCTTCCACCCCGAGCTGGTGGTGCGCGGATCGACCGCCTCGGCCCCGAAGCCGGCCAGGATCCCGAAGCCGCTGCGGGCTACCTGAGGGCTGTGTCCCCCAGAAGTACGGGGGCCCTTCCTCCCTCTCAAGGCCGATACGAGGCCTCGAATACCCGACCGAAGAATGATCTGCGACACACCCCTTTCTGGCAGACTGTCTGCCTATGGGTGATGCGAATACGAGGATTTTGGACGGCCCGCCGACCACCCCGCCACCCAGGGGGGAGCACGCGGACCACCCCACGCCCGAGAGGCGATTGGCCCGTCTGCGTGCTCCTCGCACACCCCGGCTCTGGTTCGAAGTCCTGCTGATCGCGGTCAGCTACTGGACGTACTCGGTGATCCGTAACGCGGTGCCCGAGCAGAAGGCCAAGGCGCTGCGGAACGCCGACTGGATCTGGCAGGCGGAACACTCGCTCGGCATCGCCGTCGAGCACACCGTCAACCATGCGGTGAACTCCGTGACATGGCTGATCGTCACGATGAACTACTACTACGCGACACTGCACTTCATCGTGACGATCGGCGTGCTGGTCTGGCTCTACCGCTGGCACCCGGGCCGCTACGCCGCCGCGCGGATGGCCCTGTTCGCCACCACCGGCATCGCCCTGATCGGCTATTACTTCTATCCGCTGGCCCCGCCGCGGCTGATGCCGGACGGCGGCTTCGTCGACACCCTCATCGACCACGGGACCTGGGGCTCGATGGCGTCCGGCAATCTCGCCTCGATGTCCAACCAGTACGCCGCGATGCCGTCGATGCACATCGGCTGGTCACTGTGGTGCGGCATCACCATCGCCCTGCTGGCAAAGCCGTTGTGGGCCAAGGCCCTCGGGCTGCTCTACCCCGCCTTCACCCTCCTGGTCATCGTCTCCACCGCCAACCACTTCTGGCTGGACGCGCTGGGCGGAGTGGTATGCCTGAGCTTCGGCTTCGCGCTGGCGAGCGTGTGGTTCGGGTCGTTGCCGCATCGGCTGTCGCGGCGCCTTGCGGTGGCCTAGCCTTCCCACGTTCCGCTGCGCTTTGCTTTGCGCCCCGCGTTTTCGGCTGTCCCGCCGTGGTGGTTGTTCGCCGTTGCGCCTGCGGCGGGCTGGGTCGCTGCGCGGGGCTGTCGGGTGCGGTGCCGCTCCTCCGGACTTCGTCCTGCGGCGCGTCCCCTCCCGTGGGGGGTGGAAAAACCGTGGTCGGGTGCTGGTTGGTGGTCCGGTGCACCTTGTGTCTCACACGAAAACCAGCGGCCGAACGCCCGCCCCCACCCACGTTTCACCCCTTCCACTCACGGGAGGGGACGGGCCGGAGGGGCCGGTGTGGGGGGCTTTGCTTCCGAAGGCTCCAAGAAAGAGCAAAGGCGGAGCGCAGCGGAGCGCAGCGGAGCGCAGCGGAGCAGTCCCCCACACCGGCCCCGGAGGTCCGTCACCGCACCCACAGCCCCGCGCAGCGGACCCCGCCCGCCGCAGGCGCAACGGCGAGCGCACCGCGCAGCGGGCGGTAAACGGCGAACAACCACCACGGCGGGAAAGCCGACAACGTGGGGCGCAAAGCAAAGCGCAGCGGAACGTACGGGGACTACGCCCCGTAAAACAGCTCCTCGACCACGCCGCGCGCCCGCCTCGTGATCCGGCGGTAGTCGTCGATCATCTCGCCGATGTGGCCCTCCTCGTAGCCGAGGTAGCGGCCCACCGCGGCAAGCTCCCGGCCGTCGACGGGGAAGGTGTCGCCGGGACGGCCGCGGACCACCATCACGGCGTTGCGCACCCGTGCCGCCAGTACCCATGCCTCGTCCAGGGTCTGGGCGTCCTCGGTGCCGATCAGCTCGGCGGCGTGTGCGGCGGCCAGCGCCTCGCGGGTGCGGGTGGTGCGCAGGCCGGGGACCTCCCAGCCGTGCTGCATCTGGAGCAGCTGCACCGTCCACTCGACGTCGCTCAGCCCGCCGCGCCCCAGCTTGGCGTGCGTGGTCGGGTCCGCGCCGCGGGGCAGCCGCTCGGCCTCCATCCGGGCCTTGAGCTTGCGGATCTCGCGGACCGCGTCCTCCCCCAGGCCCTCGGCCGGATAGCGCAGCGGGTCGATCAGCTCGATGAACCGCTGCCCCAGCTCCATGTCGCCGGCGACCGGTTCGGCGCGCAGCAGGGCCTGCGACTCCCATACCAGCGACCAGCGCCGGTAGTAGGCCGCGTACGAGGCGAGCGTCCGCACCAGCGACCCCGACCTGCCCTCCGGGCGCAGATCCGCGTCGATGAGCAACGGCGGGTCGGAGGAGGGGAGTTCGAGCAGCCGGCGCATCTCGTTGGCGACGGCCTGGGCGGCCTGGGCGGCCTCCTGTTCGTCGGCGCCCTCGCGCGGCTCGTGGACGAACAGGACATCGGCGTCCGAGCCGTAGTTGAGCTCATGGCCCCCGAACCGGCCCATGCCGATCACCGCGAAGCGGGTGGGCAGGGTGCCTCCCCAGTGCTCGCGGACCGCGGCGCGCAGTGCGCCGGCGAGGGTGGCGGCGTTGAGGTCGGAGACCGCGGAGCCGACGGCGTCGACGGAGTGGCCGTGATCGTTGTCGGCCGGGCTGAACTCCGTGCCGTACGCGCCGATCACATCCGCCGCGGCGGTACGGAACAGCTCCCTGCGGCGCACCCCGCGGGCCGCCGCGACCGCCGCCTCGGCGCCGTCCGCGCGGCCGACCGCGGCCAGCACCTCCTGCTCCAGCGCGGCCCGGCCGCGCGGTTGCAGCCCGTCGGGGGCACCGAGCAGTGCGACCGCCTCGGGGGCGCGCAGCAGCAGATCGGGGGCCAGCCGGCCGGCGGACAGCACCCGGGCGAGATTCTCGGCGGCCGCGCCCTCGTCGCGCAGCAGCCGCAGATACCAGGGTGTCTTGCCGAGGGCGTCGGACACCTTGCGGAAGTTGAGCAGTCCGGCGTCGGGGTCGGCGGAGTCCGCGAACCAGGCCAGCAGCACCGGCAGCAGCGTCCGCTGGATGGCGGCCTTGCGGGTCACGCCGGACGCCAGCGCCTCCAGATGCCGCAGCGCGGCCACCGGGTCGGCGTAGCCGAGCGCTTCGAGGCGGTGGCCGGCGGCCCGGGCCGACAGCCGGGTCTCGCCGGGCTCCAGGGTGGCGACGGCGTCGAGCAGGGGACGGTAGAAGAGCTTCTCGTGCAGCCGGCGCACTTCCCTGGCATGCCACTTCCACTCCTTGCGGAGCGTGTCGACCGGCTCGGTGCGCAGGCCCAACGAGCGTGCCAGGCGCCGCTGTTCGCCCTCGTTCTCCGGCATCAGATGGGTACGGCGCATCCGGAAGAGCTGGATACGGTGCTCCAGCGTGCGCAGGAAGCGGTAGGCGGCGTCCAGGGCCGCGGCGTCCTGGCGTCCGACGTAGCCGCCGGCCGCCAGTGCCGCGAGGGCGTCGAGGGTGGTGGCGCTGCGCAGCGTGGCATCGCTGCGGCCGTGCACCAGTTGCAGCAGCTGGACGGCGAATTCGACGTCGCGCAGGCCGCCGGGGCCGAGCTTGAGTTCCCGCTCGACCTGGGACGCGGGGATGTTCTCGACGACCCGGCGGCGCATCTGGCGCACATCGGCGACGAAGTTCTCCCGCTCGGCGACCTCCCACACCATCGGCGCCAGCGCATCCACGTACTCCTGCCCCAGCTGGAGGTCACCGGCCATCGGGCGGGCCTTGAGCAGCGCCTGGAACTCCCAGGTCTTGGCCCAGCGCTGGTAGTAGGCGAGGTGGCTGGAGAGGGTGCGCACCAGCGGGCCGTTGCGGCCCTCGGGGCGCAGATTGGCGTCCACCGGCCAGATCGTGCCCTCGCTGGTGTTGTCCGAGCACAGGCGCATCATGCGGGCGGCGAGCCGGGTCGCGGCCTGGAGCGCCTGGGCCTCGTCCACGCCCTCCTTGGCCTCGGCCACGAAGATGACATCGACGTCCGAGACGTAGTTCAGCTCGCGGCCACCGCATTTGCCCATGCCGATGACGGCCAGCCGGCACACCGCGGCGTCGCCGGGCGCCTCTTCGTAGCTGACCTCCAGGGCGGCCCGTATCGTGGCGGTGGCCAGGTCCGCGAGCTCGGCCGCGGCTTCGGCGACATCGGTCGTGCCGCACACATCGCGGGCGGCGATGCCCAGCAGGGAGCGGCGGTAGGCGGTGCGCAGCGCATCGGCCCGCGGCCGTTCGGCGTTCTGGCCGCCCCAGATCCCCTCGGCGAGCGCCAGCTCGAACTCGGGGGTGGTGGGGTGCAGATCGACCGACTCGTAGGTGACCAGCGACTGCCAGTCGTGCGGGTGCCGGACGAGGTGGTCGGCGAGCGCCTCGGAGGCGCCCAGCACTCCCAGCAGCCGGTCGCGCAGCGGTTTCGCCGCGACGATGGTGCTCAGCAGCGCCTGCTGCTCGTCCGGTTCCTGCGCCTCCACCAGCCGGACCAGGCTGTGCAGCGCAAGGTCCGGGTCCGCGGTGGCGCCCAGCGCTTCGAGCAGCACCGAGTCATCGCGTACCGAGGCGAGTTCGGGGGCGTCGAGCAGCGCCCCGGCCGCTGAGGGGTCGGTGAAACCGTGTCTCAGCAGCCGGGCGAAGGTGCTGCTCCGCCGTCCCTGCGGAGCGGGTAGTGCCATGGGTGCAGCCTCTCGGTGGCGCGGTGGCTCAGAGCACGGGCAGCATCTTGCGCAACTCGAAGGCAGTGACCTCGGAGCGGTACTCCTCCCACTCCTGCTTCTTGTTGCGCAGGAAGAAGTCGAAGACATGCTCGCCGAGGGTCTCGGCGACCAGTTCGCTGCGCTCCATCAGTTCGATGGCCTCGCCGAGGTTCTGCGGCAGCGGCTCGATGCCCATCGCCCGGCGCTCGGAGTCGGACAGCGCCCAGACGTCGTCATCGGCGCCGGCCGGCAGCTCGTAGCCCTCTTCGATGCCCTTGAGACCGGCCGCGAGCAGCACCGCGTACGTCAGGTACGGGTTGGCGCCGGAGTCGATCGAGCGGACCTCGACCCGGGTCGAGCCCATCTTGCCGGGCTTGTACATCGGGACGCGGATCAGCGCGGAGCGGTTGTTGTGGCCCCAGCAGATGTAGGAGGGGGCCTCGCCGCCGGCGCCGGCCGTGCGGTTGGCGCCGCCCCAGATGCGCTTGTAGGAGTTGACCCACTGGTTGGTGACGGCGGAGATCTCGCCCGCGTGCCGCAGCAGACCGGCGATGAACGAGCGGCCGACCTTGGAGAGTTGGTACTCCGAGCCGGACTCGTGGAAGGCGTTGCGGTCGCCCTCGAAGAGGGAGAGGTGGGTGTGCATGCCCGAGCCGGGGTACTCGGAGAACGGCTTGGGCATGAACGTCGCCTGGACGCCCTGCTCCAGCGCCACCTGCTTCATGACCAGCCGGAACGTCATGATGTTGTCGGCGGTCGACAGGGCGTCGGCGTAGCGCAGGTCGATCTCCTGCTGGCCGGGGGCGCCCTCGTGGTGGCTGAACTCCACCGAGATACCCATCGACTCCAGCATCGTGATCGCCTGCCGGCGGAAGTCCATGCCGACGTTCTGCGGGGTGTGGTCGAAGTAGCCGGAGGAGTCGCCGGGGGTCGGCCGCTGGCCGTCCACGGGCTTGTCCTTGAGCAGGAAGAACTCGATCTCCGGGTGGGTGTAGAAGGTGAACCCGAGATCGGAGGTCTTGGCCAGGATGCGCTTGAGGACATAGCGCGGGTCGGCGTAGGAGGGGGAGCCGTCCGGCATCAGGATGTCGCAGAACATCCGGGCGGTGCCGGGGGCCTCGGCGCGCCAGGGCAGGATCTGGAAGGTGCCGGGATCCGGCTTGGCGATCATGTCGGATTCGTACACCCGGGCGAACCCTTCGATGGCCGAGCCGTCGAAGCCGATGCCCTCGTCGAAGGCCTGCTCCAGCTCCGCGGGGGCCACCGCCACGGACTTGAGGAACCCGAGCACGTCGGTGAACCACAGCCGTACGAAGCGGATGTCGCGCTCCTCGAGCGTGCGGAGCACAAACTCCTGCTGCTTGTCCATGGGTCACCAATCCTTGCAGGTCAATCGGCCTGTCCACACGCGCCGGATCACGCGACGTGGCACACCAGTATCACGTGAGGGGGTTACCGTCACATTACGCACCCTTGGCCTGAATCAGAACCGCCGTCCCGTAACCCTCACCTGGCATCCTTCCCGCGGCGAGCGGGCTCAGCGCAGCGGGAAGAGGCAATCGGGGGGCTTGGCCCAGTCTTGAAGCGCACCTGAGCGGCCATTGACCCGGCGTTGAAGGGCCCGTTCCCTGCCCTTCCTACGCTGACCACGGACCATGCACGGCCCGGACCAGCGGGGAGAACGGCACGTGGCACAGGGATTCCGGACCGGCCCGGACGCGATGTTCAGCCGGCGAGGTCGTCGAGGCGATGGACGGCACGGACGGGTCCTGGCCGGCGCTGGAGGCCCCCGAGCGGGAGCCCGTGCCGCCGCTCACCCGCCTTCTCCCGCCCGTGCAGGGACTGTCCACCCGAGGGCCTGATCCACACGACAGGCCCTCGGGCGGACACCCTCTAGACGGGCGGCACCGCCGCGCCCCGCTCCGTCCCCGTCCCCGTCCCCGTCAGGTCCAGCACCGCCCCCGCCACCGACTCCGGCACATCGGCCATCACCAGATGTCCGGCCGGGGCGGCCACCACGAACCGGCCGCCCAGCTCCGCGGCGAGCCCCCGCTGCCGCTCCAGCGCGCGCAGCTGCCGCGCCGACTCGCTGCCGTCGTGCGCCGCGAGGACGGCCACCGGCACCCCGGGCAGCGGGTGGTCGCGGCGCAGCGCGGTGAGCTCCGCGGCCTGGTAGGAGTAGCTCGCGTTCTCCAGGGCACAGGCCCGCAGCACCCGGCTGGTGCGGTAGCCGGCCTGTTCCCAGGGGTGCGGCGGGTGGCTGCCGACGGTGGAGGCATGGCCGATCAGCCGGCGGGTGGCGGGGCCCAGGGCGCGCGGCAGCCCGGCGGCGCACGCGAGCCCGGCCACCGTGCCCGCCCATGCGGTACGCACCGCGCGCGGCAGCCGGGGCCGCGGGTCGTCCTCGATGCTGCTGTCGGCCAGCACGATCCCGGCGCAGCGGTCCGGGTGCAGCCGGGCGAACGCCTCGGCGTGGAATCCGGCGAGCGAGTGGCCGACGACGGTGGCCGGGCCGGTGTGGCCGAGCGCCTCCAGGACGTGGGCGATCCGGCCGGCCTCGGCGGCGAGGGTGGGCGGCCCGGGCGCCGGGGCGCTCAGCCCGAGACCGGGGCGGTCGAAGCGCACCACGGTGCGGTACGGGGCGAGCAGTGCGGCGACCGCGTCCCAGTCGAACCACGCCATGCCGAGACCGCCGCTGAGGACACAGACCGGGCCGCGGCCCTCGGCCAGGACGTGCAGCGGCACGCCGTCGATGCGCAGGAACCGGCCGGGGGTGGGGAGGCGGTGGGGGACGCGGAGGAAGCGGCTCATCGGTCTCCTTCTCCTTCTCCAGCTCCGTTTCCCGGTCCGGGGCGCCGGCTCCTCGTGCCGGGAGCCGGGACGGCGGCGGGGCAGTACCGCGGGCACGCGGGTGGCGTGGAGTGTCAAGAGTAGGCGGGTGGTGGAACGTTAAGCGGTGATACCGGCGCACAGCACCGCAAGCGGCCGGTCCGGGAGACCCCCGGTCCGGCGGCGAACGGTGCAACGGCACTCCGCCCGGCGGGCCACCGCCCGACCCATACCCCTAGGGGGTAGGGTGCGTTTCGGGCGGACCTCCCCGCGCGTCCGCCGGTTCGCCGCTCCGTCGAGAGGTCCGCGATGCATGAACAGGGCAAGGCCGCCATGGGGTGCGGCCTGCTGCTGTTCACCGCGCCGGCCGCCGGCGCCGCCACCCCGCATGCGTCCGGGCCCCCGACGGCCGGACGCGGCCGGCATGACGCCCGCTCCGCGACGGCCCGTCCGGCGGCAGCGCCGAGGGCGGTGGCGGCACCCTCGACGGCGGCACGCGGCCCGTGGCCGATATCCGCGCCGCCGCGTCACTAACTCCTCGCCCGACTGTCGGTGCTGCGCGTGCAGGAGCGCGCCCCCCGCCGCCGACGCCCACCGGAGTCCGCGGCAGTGCCCTCGACCCCGCCCCAGATCACCACCGAGATCGTCACGAGGTGTTTCTCCCATGCGTACGCACTCCCGCCGCGCCCTGTTCGGTGCGGGCATCGCCGTCGCCGGCAGCGGTCTGCTGTCCGGCTGCGCCACCGGTAGAACCGGCTCCGGCCTGCACTCCGGTATGGACGGCATGAACGGCGCAGCCCCCTCCCCCGATACCGGCGGCCACACCCCGTCCGGCTATGTGTCCCCCGACGGCCCGGAGGTCGCCGAGGCCGAGCGCAGGCGGGGCGCGGGCCCCGTACGCCGCTTCTCGCTGAAAGCCACCGAGTGCCGGCTCGACCTGGGCGGCCGTACGGTCCATACCTGGGCGTTCGGCGATGAGCTGCCCGGCAGGCAGATGCGCGTCACCGCGGGCGAGCGGATCGCACTGACCCTCCACAACCGCCTTCCGCAGTCCACGACGCTGCACTGGCACGGACTGACGGTGCGCAACGACATGGACGGCGTACCCGGCGTGACCCAGCGGTCCATCAGGCCCGGCGCCTCGTTCGACTACCTGTTCGCGGTCACCACCCCCGGCACGCACTGGGTGCATCCGCACTCCGGTCTGCAACTGGACCGCGGGCTGTACGCGCCGCTGATCGTCGACGACCCCAGGGAGCCGCTCTCCTACGACGACGAGTGGATCGTCCTGCTGGACGACTGGGTCGACGGGGTGGACGGCAGCACTCCCGAATCGGTGCTCAAGGAGCTCCACGGGGGCGTGGACCGCGGGCCCATGGCCCATGGCTCGACCGAGATGGCCCACGACGACGCAAAGGGCGGCGGGGGCGCACACGCCAGGCACGGCGGGTCCCGTCCCGCCGACGGCCCGTCGCGGATCCTCAAGGGCGCCCGGAGCAGGCTGCTCGGCCACGACGCGGGGGACGTGGACCACCCGTACCACCTCGTCAACGGCCGCACCTCTTGTGACCCGCGGACCTTCCGCGCCAGGCCCGGCGACCGCATCCGGATCCGCTTCATCAACGCGGGCAGCGAGACCGCCTACCGTGTCGCGCTCGGCGACCACCGGATGACCGTGACGCACACCGACGGCTTCCCCGTCGAGCACGCCGAGACCGATGCGCTGCTCATCGGGATGGCCGAGCGCTACGACGTCATCGTCACGGCCGGGGACGGCGTCTTCCCGCTCACCGTGCTCGCCGAGGGCAAGGGGCGCTCCGCGCTGGGCCTGCTGCGCACCGGGAGCGGTGAGGCACCCGGCCCGTCCGCCCGGCCCAGGAATCTGTACGGCAGGATCCTGACCGCGGACCGGTTCCGCGCCGCCGAGTCCGTACGGTCCGTGTCGCGCCGTCCCGACCGCACCATCGAGATGACCCTCACCGGCACCATGGAGAAGTACGACTGGGCGATCAACGGGAGCCCGTACACGCCCGACCAGCGGTATCCCGTCGAGGCCGGGGAGCGGGTCCGGATCATCTTCCGCAACCACACCAGGATGTGGCACCCGATGCATCTGCACGGCCACGCCTTCGAGCTGTCGAACGGCGGCCCCCGCAAGGACACCACGATCCTGCTGCCCGGCCGCAGGGTCGAGGTCGATTTCCACGCCGACAACCCCGGCCTGTGGATGGTCCACTGCCACAACATCTACCACTCGGAGTCGGGGATGATGACGATCATCGGCTACCGCAAGAAGTAGGCGCCCGAGGGCGTGCGGCGGGCTGCCCGGGTAGCTCTCCCGGGCCGCCCGTCACACGCCCGAAGCACCGCCGACACGCCTCCGACCCCCATTGCGTCAGAAAGACGATTACACTGGCGGAGTGCCTCAACTTCGTCTCGCCCTCAACCAGATCGATTCCTGTGTCGGCGATCTCGCCCGGAACGCCGAGACGATCCTGCGCCGGACCCGGCACGCCGCCGACCAGGGCGCACACCTTGTCGCGTTCCCCGAGATGGCACTGACCGGATACCCCGTCGAGGACCTCGCGCTGCGCCCCTCGTTCGTCGAGGCGAGCCGCAGCGCGCTGCGGACCCTGGCCGGCCGGCTGGCCGATCAGGGCCTGGGCGGCCTCCCGGTGATCGTCGGCTATCTCGACCGCGGTGCGCAGGCCAAGCCGCGCTACGGCCGCCCCGCGGGCGCCCCGCAGAACGCCGCCGCCGTGCTGTACGGGGGCGAGGTCGCGCTGAGCTTCGCCAAGCACCACCTTCCCAACTACGGGGTCTTCGACGAGTTCCGCTACTTCGTCCCCGGCGACACCCTGCCCGTCGTACGGGTGCACGGGGTGGATGTCGCGCTCGCCATCTGCGAGGACCTGTGGCAGGACGGCGGCCGGGTGCCGGCGGCGCGCAGCGCCGGTGCCGGGCTGCTGGTCTCGGTCAATGCCTCGCCGTACGAGCGGGACAAGGACGACACCCGGCTGGAGCTGGTCCGCCGGCGGGCCCAGGAGGCCGGCTGCACCACCGCCTATCTGGCGATGATCGGCGGACAGGACGAGCTGGTCTTCGACGGCGACTCGATCGTCGTCGACAAGGACGGCAGCGTGATCGCGCGGGCACCGCAGTTCGCGGAGGGCTGTGTGCTGGTCGACCTGGACCTGCCGGCCGCGGCGCCCGTACCTCCCTCCGGCGTCCTGGACGACGGGCTGCGCGTCGACCACCTCACCCTCACCCCCGACCCGCTGCCGCCCTACCCTCCCGAGACCCTCGGCGGTGTGGCCGAACGCCTCACGGACCTGGAGGAGATCTACACCGCGCTGGTCACGGGCCTGCGCGCCTATGTCGCCAAGAACGGCTTCCGCAGCGTGGTGCTCGGCCTCTCCGGCGGGATCGACTCCGCGCTGGTCGCCTCGCTCGCCTGCGATGCGCTGGGGGCGGAGCACGTCCACGCCGTGGCGATGCCCTCCCGCTATTCGTCGGAGCACTCGCTCACCGACGCCGCCGAACTCGCGCGCCGTACGGGCCTGTCCTTCCGTACGGTGCCGATCGGCCCGATGTTCGACGCCTACATGGCGGCGCTGCCCCTGACCGGGCTGGCCGAGGAGAATCTCCAGTCGCGGCTGCGGGGCACCACCTTGATGGCCCTCTCCAACCAGGAGGGCCATCTGGTCCTCGCCCCCGGCAACAAGTCCGAGCTGGCCTGCGGCTATTCGACCCTCTACGGCGATTCGGTGGGCGGCTACGGCCCGATCAAGGACGTGTACAAGTCGGTCGTCTACCGGCTGGCCCGCTGGCGCAACCAGGCCGCCGCCGACCGCGGCCAGACCCCGCCGATCCCGGAGAACACCCTGACCAAGCCCCCGAGCGCCGAACTCCGCCCCGGCCAGGTCGACACCGACTCGCTGCCCGACTACGACATCCTGGACCGCATCCTGGAGCTCTATGTCGACCAGGACCGCGGCTGGGGGGACATCACCGCCCAGGGCTTCGACGAGGCACTGGTGACGCGCGTCCTGCGCATGGTCGACCACGCCGAATACAAACGCCGCCAGTACCCGCCCGGCCCCAAGATCTCCGCAAAGGGCTTCGGCAAGGACCGCCGACTGCCGATCACGAACCACTGGCGGGAGGGGGCCTGACGGCCCGCCGGCCCTCCTCCTGAAGGGCCGGCGGGCCAGAAGGAGCGCCTCCCGGGCCTCCTTGCCACCCGGGACACCGCAGGGGCCGGCGCGGCCCCGGGTGTCCCGCGCTCTCCGTGTTCGGCCGCCCGGCTGCCTGATCGCCGATCACCCGGCCGCCCGCCGTGGACGGTCAGCCCGTGCGGTCCCCGGCCGGCACCGCCGGGCCGGTGGCGGACTCCGCGTCCGCCCCACCGCTGCGGGCCACGATCCGCGAGGCGTCGTGGGCGCCGCGGTCCAGCAGGCCGGCCGTGACGGCGACGGCCAGACCGAGGGCGGCCAGGACCGCGCCGGCCAGGGTCGGGGACGTCCAGCCCCAGCCGGCCGCCAGTACCAGGCCGCCGATCCAGGCGCCGCCGGCGTTGGCGAGGTTGAAGGCGGACTGGTTGGAGGCGGCGGCCAGGGTCGGGGCCTGCTGGGCCTTGTTCATGACCAGCATCTGGAGGGGCGTGGTGGTCAGGAAGCCGACGGCGCCGATGAGGACGACCGTCACCAGCGCCGCCCATTTCACCTGGGCGGTGAAGTGGAAGGCGGCCAGCACGAGGGCCAGGGCGGCCAGCGAGCCGTACAGGGTCGGGCGCAGGGCCCGGTCGGTGAGCGGGCCCGCGGCGAGTGCGCCGAGGGTCATCCCGATGCCGAAGAGGGCCAGGACCAGCGGGACCGAGCCCGCCGCGAAGCCGGTGACCTCGGTCATCATCGACGCGAGATAGCTGTAGACGGCGAAGATCCCGGCGAAGCCGAAGACGGTGGTGAGCAGGCCGAGCAGCACCTGCCGGTTGCCCAGCGCCCGCAGCTCCCGGCCCAGGCCGGTGCGCTCCTCGGCCGGCAGCGGGGGGATCAGCCGGGCCAGGGAGGCCATCGCGACCAGGCCGATGGCGGCCACGATCAGGAAGGTGGCGCGCCAGCCGAGCTGCTGGCCCAGGAGCGTCGCGGCGGGGACGCCGATGATGTTGGCGATGGTCAGGCCGAGGAACATCGTGGCGACCGCGCGGGCCTGGCGGCCCTCGCGCACCAGCCGGGCGGCGACCACCGCGCCCACGCCGAAGAACGCACCGTGCGGGAGCCCGGCGAGCAGCCGGCCCGCGACCAGCAGGCCGAACGTGGGGGCGAGGGCGGACGCGAGGTTGCCGACCGTGAAGACCGCCATCAGGCAGACCAGCATCCGCTTGCGCGGCATCCGGGAGCCGAGGGCGGTCAGGAGCGGGGCGCCGATGACGACGCCGAGGGCATAGGCGGAGACGAGGTAGCCGGCGGTGGGCACCGAGGTGCCCAGATCGTCCGCGACGTTGGGCAGCAGGCCCATCATCACGAACTCCGTGGTGCCGATACCGAAGGCCGAGATCGCGAGAGCGAGCAGAGCCAAGGGCATGAAAGACCTTTCCAGGGTTTTGCGTGCGGACGTGCACGCAGCGCGCGGACCGTAAGTTCTTTAAGTTCCCTTACGGAACAAAGTCTCTCAGGCTCAGTATTCCGGCGTGGGAACGGGGCGTTACCGGCCCGCGTCAGATCACCGTCGGCAGTTCGTCAATGCTGGTCAGATCTTCACCGACGCCGCGACCGGAAGGTGGTCGCTGCCGGTCTCGGGCATCACCCAGGCCTTGACCGGAGCCATCCCCTTCATCATGATCTGGTCGATCCGGGCCATCGGGAACGCCGCCGGCCAGCTGAAGCCGAAGCCGTCGCCCGCCGCGCCCTGGGCCGAGCGCATCTGGGAGGTGACCGGGGCCAGCGAGCGGTCGTTCATGGTGCCGTTGAGGTCGCCGAGCAGCATGACCTTCTTCTCCGGGTCGGCGGCGATCGCCTCGCCGAGCGCCGCGGCGCTGCCGTCGCGCTGGTTGGCGGTGAAGCCCGCCTCGACCTTGACCCGTACCGACGGCAGATGCGCGACGTAGACGGCGAACTTCTGGCCGTCCTCGGCCGTGACGGTGGCCCGCAGCGCACGGGTCCAGCCCATCTTGATGTCCACCGGCTTCGTGTCGGACAGCGGGCGCTTGCTCCACAGCCCGACGGTGCCCTCGACCGTGTGGTACGGATACGCCTTCGCCAGTCCCTGCCGGTAGGCGGGCAGGGCATCGCCGGTCAGCTCCTCCAGGGCCACCACGTCGGCGTCGGAGGCCACGATGTCCCTGGCGGTGGCGGCCGGGTCGGGGTTGTCGGCGTTGACGTTGTGGGTGGCGACCGTGAGGTTGCCGCCGCTGCCGGCCTTGTCGGTGATCTGCCCGCCGAAGAGGCTGACCCAGGCGAAGACGGGCAGCACCAGCGCGACGAGCGCGGTCGCCGAGCGGCGCAGCACCGCGACGACGAGCAGCACCGGGATGCCCAGCCCCAGCCACGGCAGGAAGGTCTCCAGCAGACTGCCCAAGTTCCCCACCGCGTTGGGGATCTGGGCGTGCAGCATCATCACCAGGCCCAGCAGGACGGCGAGCACCGCGAGCACGATGCCGCGCCGCCACATGCCCTCGGGACGCCACCAGTTCCGCAGGCGTTCGGCCCGGGAACCAGCCTGCCCGGGGTTATGCCCCTGTCCCGGCTCCGTCATGTATGCCTGCGCCATTTAGCTGTCCTCACTACCTTGCTTCGCTGCGCCTCACCTGTGGTCACCGACCCTAGGCGATGGCCCGTAATGCGCTTTCTTAGAAGTGAGGACGGCGCGGTGACGGGTCGGGGTTCCGGCCACGGGGTACATGGCAGCGGCTGTGACAGAACGGGCATGATCCGGTCATACGGTGGCGCTTTCGCGCGCCGTCCCGCGGGGAGTCCCGCCGCGCCCAACGCCGCCCGGGGGCCGCGGAGTTCAGCCCGCCGCGGCGTCCGCCCCGGGCCGTACGCCCTCCAGGACCATGTCGACGATGTCCGCCGAGAGGCTCTCGGGCAGTTCCTTCCACTCGTGGAGGATGGCGCGGGCCAGCATCGGGCCGACGAAGAGGTCGGCGATGGTCTCCAGGTCGTGGTCGGTGCGGATCTCACCGTTCGCCACACCGCGCCTCAGCACCCCGAGCAGCGCCTCGTGGCGGGCCCGTACGACCGTCTCGTGGTACTCCGCCCAGAGTTCGGGCTGCGCCTGGACATGGCTGACGACGGTGCGCAGCAGTGCGGAGCTGCGCTTGGCGAGTCCGCGGCGGCGCAGGAACTCCAGCAGGGCGACCAGGTCGTCGCGTACCGAGGTGCCGTCCAGCGGCGGGCTCGGGACGTCCAGGGAACGCATCACGTCGAGCATCAGGGCGCTCTTGCCGGACCAGCGGCGGTAGACCGTGGCCTTGCCGACGCCTGCCTCGCGGGCGATGCGTTCCATGGACAGCTCGCCTATGGAGACACCGTCCTCGATCAGGCGCAGCACGGCCTCGATGATGGCGGAGTCGGCCGCGGCGCTGCGCGGCCGGCCACGGCGCTCGGGGGCCGCCGGACCCGGCCGCTCCCCGGCCGCCACCTCGGAGTCCGCCGCCGCCCGGCTCATCGTTCCACGCCCGCCTTCCGCTCTTCCTGCGGCTCCGCAGCCTGCGGCGCCGGTGCCATTTTGCCTGGCAGGAAGGCCACGGCCACCACGGCCCCGATCAGTGCGACGACGACCGAGCCGAGCGCGGTGATGTGCATGGCGTGGATGAAGGCGTCGTCGGCGGCGGCGGTCAGCGACCGGCCGGCCGGCCCCATCGTGTCCGCGAGGCCGTGGGTCGCCTCGATGGATTCACCGGCCGCGTGCCGGGCGGCGGCCGGTACGCCCGGAAGCGCGTCGAGCTTGTCCTGCATGCCGTCGCGGTAGCTCGTCGACAGCAGCGAGCCGAGGACGGCGACGCCGAGGGTGCCGCCGACCTGCCGGAAGACGTTGTTCAGCGCCGATCCCGAACCGGCCTTCTCCCGCGGCAGCGACTGCATGACCGCGACGGTGGCCGGCGGCATGATGTGCGCCATGCCGGCGCCCTGGAGGAAGAAGAGTGCCTCCATGACCCAGATCGGGGTGTCGGTGTCCAGCAGCAGGATGCCCAGCATGGTGACGGCCACCACCAGCATGTTGAACGTGCACGTCGCGCGGGCCCCGTAGCGGTCCACGGCAAGCCGGGCCCGGGGCGCGAAGATCATCTGGGCGGCGGCCAGCGGCAGGAACAGCAGCCCGGCCTGGAGCGGGGTGTAGCCGCGCACGCTCTGGATGTAGAAGACGGTGAAGAACGAGACGCCCATCAGCGCGAAGAAGACCAGCGCGATGGCGGCGATGGCCGCCGAGAAGGCGGGCTTGCGGAAGTAGCTGACGTCGATCGACGGATGGTCGCTGTGCTTCTGGTGCACCACGAAGACGATCAGCACCGCCAGGCCGCCGACGATCGTGCCGACCACCTGCGGGCCGGTGAAGTCGGCGAGCTGACCGCCCCTGATGATGCCGTAGACCAGCAGCACCAGCCCGACGACGGACAGCAGCACCCCGAACGGGTCCAGCCGGCCGGGGTGCGGGTCCTTGGAGTCGGGCACCAGGATCAGCATCGCGGCCAGCGCGATCAGCACGATCGGCGCGTTGATCATGAAGACCGAGCCCCACCAGAAGTGGTCGAGCAGCAGACCGCCGGCGATCGGCCCGACCGCGATGGCGATACCCACCCCGCCGGCCCAGATGCCGATCGCCCTGGGCTGCTCCTCGCGCTCGAAGACGTTCATCAGGATGGCGAGGGTGGCCGGCATGACCAGGGCGCCACCCAGGCCCATGACGGCGCGGAAGACGATCAGCTCCGTGGGCGACTGGGAGATACCGGCGAACACCGATCCTGCACCGAACACGGCCAGGCCGAGGAGCAGCACCTTCTTGCGGCCGAGGCGGTCGCCGAGCAGGCCTGCGGTGAACAGCAGACCGGCGAAGACCAGCGTGTAGGAGTTGATCGCCCACTCCAGCTCGCTCTGGGTGGCACCGAGGCCGGTGGGGGCCGGGGTCGCGATCGTCTTCATGGCGACATTGAGGATCGAGTTGTCCAGCACCACGATCAGCAGGCTGAGCATGAGGGTGGACAGGATCGCCCAGCGGCGGCGGTGGATACGTTCCGGGATCTGTCGGGCCGGCGCTGCGCCCGGGGTGCTGGAGGAGGTGGCCATGCCGACACCATACGCTTATTTCGATACGGGTCCGTTCCGTATCGAAAAGTAGCACGGCCGGGTCGTCTTCGCCCGGGCCGCAGGACCGGCCGCCCCCGCTCCCTTTTCCTTTGTGCGGGGGCCGTGCCAGCATGGAGGGGAGTCCGGGGACACCGTCAGGGTGCCTCGAGATGACGAACAGGAGCCGTCACCATGACGCAGCTTTCGCCTGCCCAGAAGCCGGTCGACAAGTCGCTGTACGGAGGCACGAGCTCGCGGCGGATCACCGTCCGCGACATCGCCGCCGCCAAGGAGCGCGCCGAGAAGTGGCCGATGCTCACCGCGTACGACGCCATGACCGCCTCCGTCTTCGACGAGGCCGGAATCCCCGTTCTGCTCGTCGGTGACTCGATGGGCAACTGTCACCTCGGTTACGAATCCACCGTGCCGGTCACCATGGACGAGATCACCCTGCTGTCCGCGGCGGTCGTCCGGGGCACCCGGCGCGCGCTCGTGGTCGGCGATCTGCCGTTCGGCTCGTACCAGGAAGGCCCGGTGCAGGCGCTGCGCAACGCCACCCGGCTGGTCAAGGAAGCGGGCGTGGGCGCGGTCAAGCTGGAGGGCGGTGAGCGCTCCGCCGACCAGGTGGAGCTGCTGGTCTCGTCCGGCATCCCGGTGATGGCACATGTCGGGCTGACCCCGCAGTCGGTCAACGCCTACGGCGGCTACCCCGTACAGGGCCGCGGCGAGGAGGCGGCCCAGCAGCTGCTGCGGGATGCCAAAGCGGTGCAGGACGCCGGTGCCTTCGCGGTCGTCCTGGAGGCCGTGCCTGCCGAGCTGGCCGCCGAGGTCACCCGTTCGCTGCACATCCCGACCGTCGGCATCGGCGCCGGGCTGGACTGCGACGCGCAGGTCCTGGTCTGGACCGACATGGCCGGAATGACCGCGGGCCGGGTGCCGAAGTTCGTCAAGAAGTACCTCGAACTGCGCGAGCTGCTCGGCGGAGCGGCCAAGGCGTTCGCCGAGGACGTCGTCGGCGGCGCGTTCCCTGCCGCGGAGCACACGTTTCACTGACCGCCCACGTTGTTGTCTGCGGCGCCGTAGTGGTTTTTCGCCGTTGCGCCTGCGGCGGGCGGGTCCGCTGCGCGGGGCTGTGGGTGCGGTGACGGACCTCCGGGGCCTGGTGTGTGGACTGCTTCGCTTTACGCTCCGCTGCGCTCCGCCTTTGCTCTT
>NZ_JOHB01000026.1:0-100541 GCF_000719605.1 Streptomyces sp. NRRL S-1813 | reverse complement strand
CCGCCAGAAGGGCGTCCAGGTTTGTCGTCACACACAAGCCAACGGGCGCCCTTCGCCATGGTCGCGGCCAGCACAGACATCGGACTCAATCATCTAGGGCCCGCGACCACCCCGGGCGGGGACGGCGGAAGGCCCCTACCTCCTCGGTAGGGGCCCTCACCCACAGCTGTCCGAACTCCGGCTAGTCCGCGATCGGCAGGTATACGCGGTTGCCCGCCGCCGCGAACTCCTTCGACTTCTCGGCCATCCCGGCCTCGGCGTCGATCGCCAGATCACCCCCGTGCTCGCGGCGGATGTCCTGACTGATCTTCATCGAGCAGAACTTCGGGCCGCACATCGAGCAGAAGTGGGCCGTCTTCGCCGGCTCGGCGGGCAGCGTCGCGTCGTGGAAGGCGCGGGCCGTGTCCGGGTCGAGAGCCAGGTTGAACTGGTCCTCCCAGCGGAACTCGAAGCGGGCGTCGGAGAGCGCGTCGTCCCACTCCTGGGCCCCCGGGTGCCCCTTGGCCAGGTCGGCCGCATGGGCCGCGATCTTGTACGTGATGACGCCGGTCTTGACGTCATCGCGGTCCGGCAGGCCCAGATGCTCCTTGGGCGTGACGTAGCAGAGCATGGCGGTGCCCCACCAGGCGATCATCGCCGCGCCGATACCGGAGGTGATGTGGTCGTAGGCGGGCGCGATGTCGGTGGTCAGCGGGCCGAGCGTGTAGAACGGGGCCTCCTCGCAGATCTCCTGCTGGAGGTCGATGTTCTCCTTGATCTTGTGCATCGGGACATGTCCCGGGCCCTCGATCATCGTCTGTACGCCGTGCCGCTTGGCGATGGTGTTCAGCTCGCCGAGCGTCCGCAGCTCCGCGAACTGCGCCTCGTCATTGGCGTCCGCGATGGAGCCGGGGCGCAGACCGTCACCGAGCGAGTAGGTGACGTCGTAGGAGGCGAGGATCTCGCAGAGCTCCTCGAAGTGCGTGTAGAGGAACGACTCCTGGTGGTGCGCCAGGCACCAGGCGGCCATGATGGATCCGCCGCGGGACACGATGCCGGTCTTGCGGCGGGCCGTGAGCGGGACGTATCGGAGCAGCACACCGGCGTGCACCGTCATGTAGTCGACGCCCTGTTCCGCCTGCTCGATGACAGTGTCCTTGTAGATCTCCCAGGTCAGCTCCTCGGCCTTGCCGTCGACCTTCTCCAGCGCCTGGTAGAGCGGGACGGTGCCGATGGGGACGGGGGAGTTGCGGAGCACCCATTCGCGGGTGGTGTGGATATTGCGGCCGGTGGACAGATCCATGACCGTGTCGGCGCCCCAGCGGGTCGCCCAGGTCATCTTCTCCACCTCCTCCTCGATGGAGGAAGTGACCGCCGAATTACCGATGTTGGCGTTCACCTTCACCAGGAAGTTCTTGCCGATGATCATCGGCTCGATCTCCGGGTGGTTGATGTTGGACGGCAGCACCGCGCGGCCCGCCGCGATCTCGTCGCGTACGAACTCGGGCGTGACGTTCTCGCGGAGGGCGACGTACTCCATCTCCGCGGTGATCTCGCCGCGCTGCGCGTACGCGAGCTGGGTGACCGCGGCGCCGTCACGGCCGCGGCGCGGCTGGCGGGGGCGGCCCGGGAAGACCGCGTCAAGGTTCTTGAGTCCACCGCGCGGCGAGGTGTGCTTGAGGCCGTCGTCCTCCGGCCGCATGGGGCGACCCGCGTACTCCTCGGTGTCGCCGCGGGCAATGATCCAGTTCTCCCGCAGCGGCGCCAGACCGCGGCGGACGTCGGTATCGATATGAGGGTCGGTGTACGGCCCTGACGTGTCGTAGAGCGTCACGTCCTTGCCGTTGGTGAGGTGCACCCGCCGGACCGGGACCCGGAGGTCCGCGCGCGATCCGGAGACATAGCCCTTGTGCCAGCCGATCTGCGGCTCACTGCCGCCGTCGGCACCGTTTCCGTTTTCGGGCGTGCGTGCATCCTGCAGAGTCATGAGACCCAACTCCCTACGCCGGCATTACCCGGTAACAGGTTCGGCGGTCGACGCAGCGGCTTCCGTCCATGGGCGTTTCACGTGAAACGCCGCTGGGACGAAGGTCAGCGCCCTCTCAGCCCGGTGCTCCGAGCTCCCGCGATTGCAAAGGTGGCACCACGGTAGCGGCCGATGTGGCGGGGTGAACAGGGGGCCCCACGAGTTCTTGCGATGATCGGGCGGTGAGCCCTCACGAGTCCCACCACCAGTCCGCCGTGCACTCCCATGCGCACGGCCATGGCCCTGCCACGCCGGTCTCCCGGCATCTGCGCAAGGTCATCGCAGCAGTGCTGATCCCCTTCGCGGCTGCGGTGGCGGTCGGTCTGGTCGTGCTGTGGCCAGGCGGTGCGCCCTCCCATAAGCCCTCCGGCGTCGGCTTCGACCAGCCCACGGAGCAGGCCAGAGTCATCAAAGTGGCGGAGGTGAACTGTGCGGATGTCCATGCCGAGCAGCAGCCCCAGCCGCCGTCTCCGACGGGACAGCCACCGACCGGGGGAGCGTCCAAGAGCAAGCCCTGCCAGCAGGCGACGATCAAGGTCACCACGGGAGAGAACGCCGGGCGCACCTTCCAGACGGTGGTGACACCGGACGCGCTGCGCCACTACACCACCGGACAGGACGTGGTGGTGGCGTACTCCCCCAAGGCGCCGAAGGATCTCCAGTACTCGGTCAGCGATGTCGACCGATCGCTCCCGATGTGGGTGCTGGCCGGGATCTTCGCCCTCGCAGTGGTGATCGTCGGCCGACTGCGTGGAGTCCTCGCGCTGGTGGCCCTGGCCGCCAGCTTTGTGGTCCTGACGCTGTTCATCCTCCCGGCGATCCTTCAGGGCTCCAATCCGCTGCTGGTGGCGGTGATCGGCGGAAGCGCGATCATGCTGATCGCGCTCTACCTGTGCCATGGGCTGACGGCCCGTACGTCGGTCGCCGTGCTCGGCACCCTCGCCTCACTGCTGCTGATCGGGCTGCTCGGTTCGGTATTCATCAACTGGGCTCTGCTGACCGGCAATACGGACGACACGACCGGGCTGGTGCACGGTCTGTACCCCGACATCGAGATCCGCGGTCTGCTGCTCGCGGGGATCATCATCGGGTCGCTGGGTGTGCTCGACGACGTGACGGTGACACAGACCGCCGCGGTCTGGGAGCTCAAGGAGGCGGACCAGGCGGCGGGCTGGCGCAAGCTGTACGGCGCCGCTATGCGGATCGGCCGGGATCACATCGCCTCCGTCGTCAACACCCTGGTGCTGGCCTACGCGGGCGCCGCACTGCCGCTGCTTTTGCTGTTCTCGATCGCACAGAGCAGCGTCGGCACGGTCGCCACGAGCGAGGTGGTCGCGGAAGAAATCATCCGCACGCTCGTGGGCAGCATCGGACTGGTCGCCGCGGTACCGCTGACGACGCTGCTGGCAGCGCTGGTGGTCTCGGCGGACCGGAAGGGCCTGGGCGGGCAGGGGAGCAACGGCGGGGCAGGAGCCGGACAAGGATCCGGGGCGGGATCGGGGGCCGGGGTCGCTGCCGGTGCACCGACAGGCACCCCGGAGGGCAGACCCAGCCGACGCGGGGGACGAGGTAAGCGGCGTAAGCAGTGACGGGGCACAAGTGCGGCCCGTGGCAGGCGGCTTCAGGCACGCGACTGGCGCGTGAAAGGGCAGGGCACGGGTCGAGGGCAGCGAAGGGAGGCAGCACAGCCCAGAAGGGGCGACACAGGTGCGCGGGCACGCGGGAGTACCGGCGCACCCGGTATGACGTCGGCGTGGACGGTCCGTCCGGCTCGGGGTCAGCCGGCCGGGGCCTCCGTGAGGATCTGGTCCAGTACGGCTTCCAGGGTGTCGCAGACCTCTTCCTTGCCGAGCGGTACGAGCCGGTCCGTACGGTCCAGGAAGGCGACCAACGGCGCCGCACTCACCCGGAACAGCGCGCGCTCGGCGCCGACCTGAAGGCTGATGAAGACATCGCTGAGGTGTGTGGGGGAGGCAGGCTCGATCCGCACATCACCCTCACCGGACGGCCGGCTCAGGCCGTCCAGCAGCAGCTCCCGGCCGAACGCCCAGGTAACGGGCGCATCTCCGGGCAGATCGAAGGTGAGACGGACGGCGTACGGATCGGCGCTGGCAAAGTCCAGCTGCACCGGAATCCGGAACGCGAGCTCCTCCGAGACGACGAAGCTCATGATCACTTCTGCCTGAACTGTGTCGGTCATCAACCACTGCCCCGCACTTGATCGGAGATGGCCGGGAAACATCCCCCGTAGCCCTATTGGCGCCATCGTCTGCCACGCGCAAGCAGATCACAAGGAGTGAGTTTTCAGATACTGACAGAGAAGGCGAGTGTCGTTAGTGTCGCCTCCGCCATTCTTCGTAGTCGGTCTGTAACAGACCGCAATCGACGCAGTTCGTCCGTGCGCAGGGAAAGCACCGACGCCCCGGCGGCCGCACCGACCTGGACCGGGAGGGCCGGACATGCCGCGCCCAGGGCGTATGTCCGAACCGGGAAAGACCCCTGATGACAACGCACCGTATCCAAACAGTGCCGCAATTCGTCCTGAGATCGCACGGAAAAGGGCGTTATCAACGGGACGGGATGGCGCGCGTGATGCTCTCTGCTCGATACCTAGTCGAGCTGCGCAAGCAGACATTGCCCGATCACGTGGGCGTCTGCGGCGGTACGGAAGTCGGCCCACCTCGCTCCCGCCGAAGACTCCGGGCCCTCGGTGCCCACGAGCCTCGCGACATCACCCTTGCGATAGACGGCGAAGTAGACGGCGGCACCGACTCCTGTCCTGCCACGGCCGGCGCTGCGGAGATCCAGGCCGGTGCCGGCGCCCGGCTCCGGCCCGGCCGGCAGCCTGGACGAGAACCGTATTCGCTGTTCACGATTGCCAACTCCGGCCCCCGCGTCCGCTCACAGCGGGGCACGGGAGCCGGTCGGTGGAGAAACCGCGGCTTACCAGTCGCTCTTCGACGAGGACGATGACGACGAGCCACTGGACCTGCGGACGAGGTAGATGACTCCGGCGATCAGGGCCGCCGCGATGAGGACCTTGAACAGCACGCCGATCAGGAAGCCGAGCGCGGTGGTGATCAGTCCGCCGAAAACCACGATCAGGACGACGGGCACCACGACCCAGGTGACCCACCACGGAAGTCCTGCGAATATCCCCTTACCAGCCACTGCTCTGCCCTGCTTTCTGTCTGTCGCGCTGTCGCTGTCCGTACCGCGCTGTCCGTCTGCTGCGCCGTTGTCGCGGTGGTGGCACCGTCCGCATGCGGCATGTCTGTCGCCTCACACCTCCGGTTCCCCCCTGCACCAACGATGCTAGGACGCGGACCGCGGCCGTGGGGGCTTCGCAGCCCCGGCCCTCCCCTGACCCTTCCCCTACGGGTACCGGGGCCCGGCCCTTAGCTCTCAGGAGGAGAGAAGACCACCATCACCCGGAGGTCCTCGCTGACGTGATGGAACTTATGGGGCACTCCGGCCGGCACGTAGACCACACTGCCCCGCGCCACCGGCTGCGTCTCCGTCCCGACAGTGATCGCCGCCCGGCCGCTGACCACGAGATACACCTCGTCCTGCGCATGCGGCTGCTGCGGATCGATGCTGCCGGCGTCCAGCGCATACAGCCCGACCGACATGTTGCGTTCCCGGAGGAACTGTAGATACGCGCCGTCGTTCGCAGCCCGTTCCACTTCCAGCTCATCCAGTCTGAAAGCCTTCATGCCGATCGCACCCCTCTGATGATTCAGACTTGTCTGCGACGATCTCACCATGAAGCATTTTCTGGTCAAGACGATCGCCAACGCCGCGGCGCTTGCCGTGGCCATCTGGCTGCTCAAGGACATCACGCTCACCGGCGAGAACACCGGCCGCAAGATACTGACCCTGGTCCTCGTCGCGCTGATCTTCGGACTGGTCAATTTCCTGGTCAAGCCCGTGGCGAAGCTGCTGTCCTTCCCCCTGTTCATCCTCACGCTCGGCCTGATCACACTGGTCGTGAACGCGCTGATGCTGCTGCTGACCTCCTGGCTCGCCGGCAAGGCCGACCTCGCCTTCCATGTGGGCGGCTTCTGGACGGCACTGCTCGGTGGCGTGATCATCTCCATAGTGGCCTGGGCGATGCACATGATCCTTCCCGACGAGGACTGATCCTTGAACGCCCCCTTCCGTATCTGCTTCGTCTGCACCGGCAACATCTGCCGGTCGCCGATGGCGGAGTCCGTCCTCCGCGCCCGCCTCGCGGAGGACGGACTCGACGGCCTGGTCGAGGTCGACAGCGCAGGGACCGGCGGCTGGCACGAGGGCGATGGAGCCGACCCGCGCACGGTCGCCGTGCTGCGCGCGGGCGGCTATGAAACAGCCCACACCGCGCGGCAGTTCCACGCCTCCTGGTTCGACCACCTCGACCTGGTCATTGCGCTCGACTCCGGCCATGTGCGCGAGCTGCGCAGCTTGGCCCCCACCGCGCAGGACGCCGCCAAGATCCGTCTGCTGCGCTCGTACGCAGCGGACATGGCAGACATGGCGGACACCGGACCGATATCGGAGCCCCGCCGCGCCTCCGGCCACGGCCTCGCCGGCGACCTCGACGTACCCGATCCGTACTACGGCCATTTCGCCGCCTTCGAGGAGTGCCTGGAGATGGTCGAGACGGCGAGCGACGGCCTGCTCGCCGCGGTCCGCGCCACGGTCACGGCCCGTACCGTGGCCATGGCCCACGCACCCGGACACGACACCGACCGGCACCAGGCGCGGAACCCGCACTCCCCGCGACAGAAGGAGAGCGCATGACGGGCGATGGCACCCGAGCCGTACGTGCCGGGCTTCCGGAGCCCGAGGCCTACGAGCCGGCCCTCCCGGGACCGGTGTTCGCGGCGCACTACCACCTCCCCGGCGACGCCGTCGGCCCGTACACATACGGCCGTGACGCCAACCCGACCTGGACCCGCTTGGAACAGGCCATCGGTGAGCTCGAATCACCGGACGAAAGCGCCCATACCGTCGCCTTCGCCTCCGGAATGGCAGCGATCACCGCTGTCCTCTTCTCCCAGCTGCGCACCGGCGACACGGTGGTGCTCCCCAACGACGGGTACCAGCTACTGCCGGCCGTCCGCACCCGCCTGGAGAGCTACGACATCAAGGTCCGTACGGCTCCGACCGCGCACGACGCACAGCTCGACGCCCTGGACGGCGCCCGGCTGCTGTGGATCGAAACGCCGTCCAACCCCGGCCTCGATGTCTGTGACATCCGGCGGCTGGCCGACGAAGCCCACCGCCGCGGCGCGTTGGTCGCCGTCGACAACACCCTCGCCACTCCGCTCGGGCAGCGGCCGCTCGACCTCGGCGCGGACTTCTCGGTCGCCAGCGGCACCAAGGCGCTGACCGGCCACGGAGACGTCCTGCTTGGGTACGCCAGCACCCGCGATGCCGCACTGGCCGATTCCGTGCGGCTGTGGCGCAAGACGGTGGGCGCGATTCCCGGCCCGATGGAGAGCTGGCTCGCGCATCGCTCGCTCGCCACCCTTGCTCTGCGCGTCCGCCAGCAGTCGGAGGGTGCGCTGGCACTGGCCGCGGCACTGGCCGACCGTCCCGAGGTCACCGGTCTGCGCCACCCGGGCCTTCCGTCCGACCCGTCCCATGAGCTCGCAGCCCGGCAGATGCGCCCGGGCCGCTTCGGCTCCGTGGTGTCCTTCGTGCTGCCCGACAAGGCCCACGCGGAGCGGTTCATGGCCGCGCTGACCCTGGTGGACGATGCAACGAGCTTCGGAGGCGTACGGTCCAGCGCCGAGCGACGGGCCCGCTGGGGCGGTGACGCCGTCCCGGAGGGCTTCATCCGCTTCTCGGTCGGTGTCGAGGAGCCGGAGGATCTGATCGCGGATGTCATCCGGGCGCTGGACGAGGCCGCGCAGAACTGACCGGACAACCGCATGAACCAAAGCCGGGGAACGAGTCGAACAAGGGGAGCGTGGCTCACCCCCGGCGCACCGGCAGCGGTGTGAGGCCGGCCGGCAGGGCATCCCCCCTCGTCACCCTGCCGGCCTGCGGTTCCACATGGCCCCGAGTCCACGCGTTTCACGTGAAACCAACCGCTTCACGTGAAACGAACCGCTCGAACAAGGCTAGTTGACTGAGCGTCATTGTCCAATCACGCTAGCGACACAGCCCTATCGACAAATTTATAGTTGGCCCGCGACCAGGCTTCCCAGAGGCGCAGGGAGTACGCGATGGATCTGGCTCTGCTGCGCACCTTCGTCACCGTGCACCGAGCCGGCTCCTTCACCCGCGCCGCGGCGCTGCTCGGCCTCTCCCAGCCCGCCGTGACCAGCCAGATCCGGGCGCTGGAACGCCAGTTGGGCCGCCCGCTCTTCCTCCGGTACGCCCGTGGCGTCACCCCCACCACCGTCGGCGATGAACTCGCCCACAAAGTGGCACCGCACCTGGACGCGCTCACCGAGATCACCGAGGCCGGCCTGGACCGGGACTCCGTCACCCGCACTCTCCATTTCGCCGGCCCCCCGGAGTTCCTCGCCGAACGCGCCCTCCCGGCGCTGACCCCACTGATCGCCCAGGGCCTGTCCATACGCACCGCCTTCGGCCCGGCGGAGGAGCTGCTGTCCGGTCTGGCAGCGGGTCACCATGATCTGACCGTCACCACCACCAGGCCGCGCGGCGGGCTGCTGACCGCCACCCCGCTCTGCGACGAGGAGCATGTCCTGATCGCCGCGCCGCACTGGGCGGCCGAGCTGGGCGGGTCCGCGGTACTGCGGGCCGGGGGAGTCCGCGTGCTGGACCCCGTGCCGCTCGTCGAGGTCCACGAAAGCCTGCCGCTGATCGCCCGCTACTGGTCCGCTGTCTTCGACGCCAAGCCCGCCGCCTCCGCCGCCGTGATCGCTGCGGACCTTCGGGCGGTGCTGTCCTGCGTCACGGCCGGCGCGGGGCTCGCCGTACTGCCCCGCTATCTGTGCGCCGACGCGCTGGACAGCGGCGAAGTCGTGGCCCTGCTCGACCCGCCGGTACCACCGCTGCGCACGTACTTCCTGGCCGTACGGACCGGGACGCTCGGACTGCCGCATATCGCGCGGGCGCATGAGCGGCTGCTGCGAACCGCTGTCGACTGGTGACCGAGAGGCGTGGGTTTCACCAGGCCGTGACTGCGGCATCTGTCCCCTATGAACGTACGGCCAGTCGTCAAACGCACCGCCCGCGCGATTCTGCTCGACGGCGCGGACCTCGTTCTGATCAAACGCACCAAGCCGGGCCGAGCCCCGTACTGGATCACTCCGGGCGGGGGTGTGGAGCCCGAGGACGCCACCGTTATCGACGCCCTCCACCGTGAACTGGACGAAGAGCTGGGCGCGAAGATCAAGGACGTGGTGCCGGTCTTTGTCGACACCGTCGAGCACTTCAGCGACGGTGGGGTGGACGGCGTGAAGGTGCAGCACTTCTTCGTCTGCCGGCTCGACTCGATGGACACCTCGCGCCGGCACGGCCCCGAGATCGAGGAGCCCTGCGGGGAGTACGAGATCGTGCGGGTGCCCTTCACCCGCGTCGGCATCGCCTCCGTGGAGGTCGTGCCGCTCTCACTGCGGCACTACCTGGACGGCAACATCGAGGGCGTGTGGGCGATGCACGCCCCGGATCTGGGCTGAGGACCGCCTGCCGCCGCGCCCGCCGCTACGGCAGGCGCGGTGTCAGCCGCCGTCGCGCCGGTCGAACCAGCCGCGGAATTCGGGATCGTCGTCCACGGACCGACGGGGCTGGGCGCGGGCGAGCACCCGCTCGACCCGGTCGAGGAACTCCGCGTTCAGCTCCTCCACGAAGTCACCCCGGCCCGGGGCACTGCGTCCCCCGGCGTACGCGGGATCGACCCGTGGGGCAGGACGCATGCCGGCGCCGTACGCGGGGCCGCTCCCGTACGCCGGGGCCGCAGCTTGGTACATCGCGTCGTCGGTGTCCTCGTGCAGTCCGCCCCGGAGATGCTCGTTCTTGCGCTCGGCGCGCCGGAAGGGCGGCCGCTGCTCCGCCTCGGCCGCCGAGCCGAAGAAGTCGCCGCCCTTGCGCTTGACGTCGTCGGTGCCCCACGCGCGCGCCCCGCGCTGCTGTGCCGGGACCTTCTGGAGATGCGGAATGTGCTTGGCGCAGTGGATATACGCCTCTTCGACCTCGACGGTGACCCACAGCTGGGCACGTCGGCCGGGGATCGGGTCGACCGGAAGGCCCGGGTGGTGCGCCCGCATTTCCTCGTCCATGACGACCCGCGACCGGCCGTTGATGTGCAGCCCGATGCGGTCACGGGTGAAGTCGACCATCAAGATGCCCAGGCGCGGGTTCTCCGAGATGTTCCCGATGGACGCCATGACACCGTTGCCACGGTATTCCGGGTACGCCAGCGTCCGGTCGTCGAGCACCTGGACGAAGCCCGGCGGCCCGGCCCGGAACGTCGCATCGCATTCGCCGTGCCGGTCGGCCGTGGCCAGGAAGAACATCTCCTGCCGGGCCACGAACTCCTGCATACGGACATTGAGATGGTCCAGTACCTGGTCCCGGTAGAAACGGTCGGCGCGCTCGGTCGTACCGAGCCTCTGCTGCACCAAGTGCTCGCCGTCGCTCCCGGGGCGCTCCTGCCGTGGCATGCCCCACCCCTCCCCTGTCGGACCGTATTCGACCTGTGCTGCCAAGATCTCAATCCCCTGTGGAGACCAGCTGGTCGACCGAGTCGTGCCGTATGCGCTCGGTCGGGATGCCGACCCCCACCAAAGCGTCCACACCGCTGCGGATCAACCCCGGCGGCCCGGAAAGATAGGCGTCATATTCCCGGAATGGTCCGTATTGCCGTACCGCGTCCGGCAATTGGCCGGTTTCGCTGCTCGTCCCGCCGCGGGCCGCGGGTCCCGTGGCGACGACCGGGCGGACGGAGAGCCAGGGGTGGGTGTGTTCCAGGCGCAGCATGGTGTCGAGGTCGTAGAGGTCATGGTCGCTGCGTGCGCCGTAGAAGACCTCGACGGGGCGCCGGACGCCGTGTTCCGCGACATCCTCGACCAGTGCCTTGATGGGTGCGATGCCGGTGCCGCCGCCGACGCACAGCAGACCGCTGCGCGTGCTGTGGTCGACGGTCATCGAGCCGCCGGGGGCGCCGAGCCGGATGACATCGCCGGGGCGGGCGCGGTGGACCATGGCATTGGAGACCCAGCCGGCCGGGACCGCCTTGACGTGGAACGAGAGCAGGCCGTCGGAGCGCGGCGCCGAGGCGAAGGAGTAGTGCCGCCAGACCCGTGGCCACCAGGGGGTTTCCACACTGGCGTACTGCCCCGCGAGGAACGGGTAGGGCTGGTCCGGGCGGACCATCACCACCGCGATATCGGGCGTCCGCAGCTCGTGCGAGACGACCTCGGCCTGCCACCAGGCGGGGGCCACGGCCTCGTTCTCGGCAGCCGCATCGATCATGATCTGTGAGATCGCGGTATAGGCCCGCACCCACGCGGCCTGGGTCTCCGGCCCCCAACTGGACGTCGCATAGCGCGCGAGCGCGTTGAGCAGGCACTCGCCGACCGCCGGGTAGTGGTCGGGCAGGGTGCCGTACTTGCGGTGCCCCCGACCGAGGTTCGAGAGGTACGCGCTGAGCACATCGGCGTCGTCGACGTGCTGGGCGGCGGTGAGCAGCGCCTTGAAGAGCCGGTCGCGCTGGGTGTCCATCGACGCGGGGAACAGCGCCCGCAGATCGGGGTACTGGACGAAGAGTAGCGCGTAGAAGTACGACGTGACCTTGTCAGCCACGGGCTCGATTTCCGCCATGGTGCGACGGATGAGAATCGCGTCGGGGGAGGCGGGTGTTGCTGACGAGGCCGAGGCTTGCAGGGCCTCGAGAGAGGGCTCCGGGGCGGGGGTGGCGGGACGCGCCTTGGGGGTGAAGGCAGAGGGAGCGGCGGCCGGGGCCTTGTTCTGGACGCGCGGCTCCGCGGGGGACACGGCGCCGGTGGGGACACTTACCGCGGGCGCTCCCGTGGGGCGCGCCGATTCGTGTACGGGCTCGGGCTCCCGGCCCCTGGCGGGCTCGACCTCGTGGCGCGGCGGTGCATAGGCCGGGGCCGGGGCGGCGTACCCGGGGTCTGCGGCAGGCTGCTCGGAGTACGCGGCGGGCTCGGGGTACGCGGGCGCGAAGGGCTGCTCGAGATAGACGGCTGCCGCGGACGGCCGGCCCGATGCGTGTCGTGACACAGGAGCCTGCGGCGGCTGCGGCTCCGGCTCTCGCTCACGCTCGGCGGCGGTGCCTACCGGCCGGATCGGATTGACCGGCCGACTGGGTATCTGTTCCCGGTCGTTCCGTTCGTCTCTCGTGTTCCGCTCATGGCGGTCTCTGCGGTCGTGGTCTTCACTCCGGCCGTCCGGTTCGGCCCGGCCGTCCTCGTCCTGTGGCCGGTCCTGGCTGTTTTGCCGCTCCTGCTGTTCATCGGAGGACTGCTTCGCCGGCGGAGTGAACCAACCCCAATTGCCACTGCTCCCGCCGGAAGAGCCGCTATCGGCCGACGTGGTGGTCGGAGCGTCCATGGTCTGCCTCGCCTCGAACGTCTTTCGGTTGTCTTCGCACTTCCGTGGATCGGAACTGCCCGGAATTCCCCCGCCTGCCCCGGAATTCTTCATCGACTCAAGCGATTCCGGCAAAACCCTCCAAAACGGACAACTCTCACTGCCTCGCAACAATGTGGAGCAGATGCCGCGTCAGCAGCATGCCACTCCTGCTCATCACATCGGACAAATTATCGGAAGTCCGGGTACCGAGGGCCGCTTTGCCACTAGGCTGACGAGCTTTGAGCCCACCTTCGCGCACCCGCGGAAGCCCTCCCTCCGCCAAGCCGGACTCGACCATACCGGCAGTAGTTGAAACCACAAGCCCTGATCTTGGAACACTCCGCGCGGCCCCTCCGATAACAGGGATCCTCCCCACAGAGTGCATTTTCAGCACACACAGCGGACGAATCCGCCGGAGAAAGCGCGTAATTACCGGCCAGTACGCACCAGCTCGTATGCCTCACGCAGATCACCGCCCGCGTACACATATGAGGCAAGGCCACTGACATGGTGATCCGCATTCACGGCCACGGACTGCCCGACTGCCGCGAACAGTTCGGTGTCCGACATGGAGTCGCCGTATGCCACGCAGTCGGCTCGGGTCAGGTCGTACTGCACACAGAGTTCATCCGCGATACGTACCTTCGCCGCCGCCGAGAGGATGCCGGCCGGCTCCACCGCCTCCCGGAACGGCAACGCGGGCCAGCGGGAACCATGCGCCGCGTCGGCTCCCCACGGCAGCAGCCGTTCGACGAAGAAACCCGGCGAGAGAGAAATCACCGCGCAGCGTTCACCACGCGCCCGGATATCCGCCCAGACTTCCCGGATTCCGGTCAGCCATGGTGCGCCGTCAAAAGCCGCGGCCACCATGAGTTCGGTCAACTCGGCGGCCCATAGATCGCATGCCCGCTGCGCGAACTGCGGGGGTGTCAGTTCACCCGCGGCAAATCCACGTTCCAGCTCGGCAATCTCCCGGTCCAGCCCGAGCTGCCGGGAGATCTCGATGGCGGCCGCGGACCCATGGAGCAGAGTCCCGTCCATATCGAACAGATGCAGCTTGCCCATGCCCCGGAGCCTAGGATGCGCGGTGGCGAAAAGCGCGGGCGGGCCCGCAGGAGGGTGCGACCGGTGCGCACGGTTCCCGGGACCGGGCGAGGGTGCGGCCGCGCTCGCACTCTCGGGCCCCGGAAACGGCAGATGCCGGCACCGCTCTTCGGGGACGCACCGGGGGACATATCGACATACCGGGGACGTATCGGGGACGTACTCAAGCCCGCGTACGAGCGGATACTCCCGTGGGCAGATGTACCGCGGGGCCCGGGTCGCCACCGTGGAACCCATGCAGCAGCTCAGCCGCCCCGCCCGCCGGGCTCTCCTCGTCGTTCACGTCGCCGTCACCGTCAGCTGGCTCGGTCTCACTCTCGGGCTGCTCGCGCTCGGCATCACCGGCTACACCACCGGGTCCCCCGACATGGCAGGCGTCGCCTACCGGGCGATGAAGGTCTTCGGTGACTGGCTGGTCCTCCCCGTCGCCCTGGTCTCGCTGGTCAGCGGGCTGGTGCTGTCGCTGTGCACCGCTTGGGGGCTGGCCAGGCACCGCTGGGTCCACCTCAAGTTCTGGCTGACGCTCATCACCGTGCTGCTGTCGGTCTTCTCCCTGCGGCCCGGTATCAACCACCTGGCCGCCCAGGCCGCGGCAGGCACCCCGACCCCGGACATCAGCCTCGTCGTCGCACCGGCGGTCGCCACGGCCACCTATCTCTTCATCACCGCGATCTCCGTCCTCAAGCCCTGGGGACTGACCAGACGCGGCAGCCGACTGCGCGAGGCACAGTCGGCCGAGGCCCGCGCCGGCCGCCCGCGAAGGAGCGGCATCAAAGGCGCGAGCGTCCGTTAGGGCGTGTCCGCGATGCCCCGTCGTTTGCCCGTAGGGCGGGGCTTACGAACCGGCCCTGGTGCGGAGCCGCCGTCAGGCGAGGTCGGCCTCCGCTATCGCCTCGGTGACAATCCGGTGGTCCTGTTCGGGGGCACCGCCACCGAAGCCGATCGCGCCGATCAGCCGGCCGTCCCGGTGGAGCGGCACACCACCCGCGAGGAAGAGCAGCGGCCGGTCCAACGCCGTGGGGAGCGTGTGGAAGAGCCCGTCGGGCCGTACGAGCTCGACCAGGTCAGCGGTGGGGGCGTCCAACTGAAGTGCCGTGTACGCCTTGCGGGTGCTGGTCTCCCCTGAGATCAGCACGGCCGTGTCATCGCGCCGGAAACCGAGCAGATGACCGCCCGCATCCAGGACGGTGACGCTGCCCCGCACACCGAGCCCCTCGGCGGCACGGACGGCGGTCTCGATAAGGCCCTCGGCATCGCGGGTGGTGAGGGGACGGACGGTGGGGGTGGGGGTGGCCGTGGGCGTGGCAGGGGTGGTGGTGCTCATGAGAGGTGTTCCCTGGGGGTGTAGTGGTGCTGGTCACGCGTGCTGCGCTCGTGGTGCGTGGCGCGCTCGTGGTGCTCGTTGGTCTGCTGGTGCTCGTAGCGCCGCTGATGCGGGGCGGGCGGTACGGGTCCGTCAGCTGTGCGCCGTTGCTAGGGGCTCTTCGGCGGCCACCGTGGATCCGCCGACGGCCACCACACGGCCACGGCCCCTCTGACGCCGCTCCAGAGCGGAGGCGAATATCGCCACCCCCAGCGCCGCGGCAGTCATGAGTGCACCGACCCAGTTGGGCGCGGTGTAGCCGAGGCCGGCCGAGATCACGATCCCGCCGAGCCAAGCGGCCAGCGCATTGCCGAAGTTGAAGGCCGCGATATTTCCGGCCGAGGCGAGGGTGGGCGCCGAGGCCGCCTGGTCCATCACCCGCTTCTGGAGCGGCGGCACGGTGGCGAAGCCGAAGATGCCGATCAGCGCGATGGTGACGATGGCTGCGATCTTGTTGTGCGCGGTGAAGTTGAACGCGGCCAGCGAGAGCGCCAGACCGGTCATCGACACGAACAGCATCGGCATCATGGCGCGGTCGGTGAAGCGACCGGAGACCAGGTTTCCGCCGACCATGCCGAGGCCGAAGATGGCCGTCAGCCAGATCACGGAGGACGGTGCGAAGCCGGTGACCTCGGTCATCATCGAGGCGAGGTACGTGACGGCCGCGAAGACACCGCCGAAGCCCAGGATCGTCATCAGCATCGCGAGACCGACCTGCGGATTGCGGAAGACCGCGAGTTCGCTGCCTATCGGAGAGGCCGCCTTCGCCCGCTGCGCGGGGACCAGCTTGACGATGCCGAGCAGGCCGATCACACCGAGCGCGGTGATCGCGTAGAAGGTGGTGCGCCAGTCGAACTGCTGGCTGAGCATGGTGCCGGCGGGTACGCCCACGACGTTGGCGATGGTCAGGCCGCTGAACATCAGCGAGATGGCCGTGGCCCGCTTCTCGGGCGCGACGAGGTCGGCGGCGACGAGCGCGCCGATGCCGAAGAACGCACCGTGCGTGAACGCGGCAACGATCCGTCCGGCCAGCATGATCCCGAAGTTGGGTGCGACGGCCGTGAGCAGGTTGCCCACGATGAACAGGCCCATCAGCAGCATCAGCATCTGCTTGCGGGTGAAGCGGGTGCCGAGGGCGGTCATCAGCGGCGCCCCGATGACCACACCGAGGGCGTAGAGAGTGGTCGCGTATCCGGCGAGTGGGATCGAGACACCGAAACCGCCCGCCATGTCGGGCAGCAGGCCCATGACCGCGAACTCGGTCGTTCCGATCCCAAAGGCACCTATGGCAAGAGCCAGGAGTGCGAGAGGCATGGCGGATCCCTTCAAATCATTGCGTCTGTTTCTTACGAGCGTCCACAATAATTGCAGACGCGGGTTAATTGCAAGCGCCGTATATTTCGAAAGTGTCCTATCCTGGTGGTGCGCCCATGAGGTGCGCCCATGAGGAGGTCGTCGATGACGCAGCAGACGCGGGAGAACCAGGAGACTCAGCAGACCGTGGAGGCACGGCAGCCGGCAGCACCGACTGCCCCCGGCTGCCCACCGGCGCCCGCCCCCGGACTGGCTCAGGGCTGGTGCGCGCTCTCCGCCCTGCACGGCCGTATCGAGTCCCACATCGAACGCGCCCTCCAGACGGGCCACGACCTCAGCGTCCGTGAGTTCTCGGTCCTCAATGTGCTCAGCGAGCAGCACGACGGACCCGGCGGCCACCTACGGATGCACCAGGTCGCGGACTCCGTGGTTCTCAGCCAGAGCGCCACGACCCGCCTGGTCACGCGGCTCGAGGATCGGGGGCTGCTCTCGCGCTACCTGTGCCCCGACGACCGGCGCGGCATCTACACCAACGTGACGCCCGATGGCCTCACGCTCCTGGTAGACGCCCGGCCCACCCACGACGGCGCCCTGCGTGAAGCCCTCCAGGACGCCGCCCAGCGCCCCGAGCTGGCACCGCTCGTCACCGCCGTCGAGACGCTCGCGCCGCCGGAGTAACACCGGGGTGATGCGGGCGAACGGGGACGGGGGCGGGACGACGGCTGAACGCGCGGCACGGCTGCCTGTCTGCCGCCCCCGCGATCACACGGCATAAGGTCGCGCCCATGAGCGATATCGAGATACGCCGCGCGACCGAGGCCGATCTGCCCGCCATCATCGCGATGCTCGCCGATGACCCGTTGGGTGCCACCCGCGAATCGCCGGATGACCTGGCTCCGTACCGCGCCGCGTTCGAGGTGCTGGCCGCCGACCCGAAGCAGCACCAGATTGTCGCGGTCCGCGAGGGACGGACCGTCGGCACGCTCCAGCTCACGGTCATCCCCGGTCTGTCCCGGCGCGGCGCCACCCGCTCCATCATCGAAGGGGTACGCATCCACCGCGACGAGCGCGGCAGCGGCCTCGGCACCCAGCTCATCGAGTGGGCGGTCGCGGAATCCCGCACGCTCGGCTGCCAGATGGTGCAGCTCACCTCGGACGCGACCCGCATCGATGCGCACCGCTTCTACGAGCGCCTCGGGTTCGAGGCCTCCCACCTGGGCTTCAAGCTCCAGCTCTGAGCGACGCACCGGCCGGCACACGGCGACGTCTGATCACGTCTGCCGGGTACGTCCCCGTGCCCGGTGCGCCTTCTGCCGGCAGGCACCACCGCAGTAGCGGGCGGGCCGCCCCATGCGCGCCGCCGTGATCGCCGTGCCACACAGCTCACACCGCGATTCGTTACGCTTTACCGGCTCCACCGGCAGTTTCGTTACGGCGCGCTCCGGCCGCAGCGCATCGCACATCAGCGCCGTCATCCGTTCCGGCACCCCGGCCTCCACACCGTTTCCCGCCCTGGCCCGCTCCATCGAAAGACACCCCACCAGCAGGGCCCTGAGGTCCGTTATCCCGACGTCCTGCCGTACGTCACCTGCCTCTTGGGCCCTGCCGAGCAGCACTTCCAGCGCATCGTCGAAGTCCTGCCCGACCCCGGGCGACGGCTCGAAACGACCGGCGCCGGCCGCTTCCAGCGCGTCACACAGTGCCTTGTTCCGTGACGCGAGCCGCACCACGGAGGAAAGGAAGCGAAAGAACACCGCGCCGGGGTCCGGCACCTCGGCCAAGTCCCTTGCAGTGTCGGTGAAAAGCTCAATCCGCTCCACGATCGTCGCCCTGAACAGGGCTTCCTTGGAAGGAAAGTGGCGGTAGACGGTGCCCGCACCGACACCCGCCCGGCGCGCAATCTCTCCGAGGGGAACCCCCAACCCCCGTTCCTCGAAGGCGAATCGAGCCGCCTGGAGCACCAGAGCCCTGTTGCGCCGCGCATCCGCACGGGACGACGTGACACCACCCTCGGCCACCGCCGGCCTCCCGAAAAACATCGACATCCGGTGCGCGCGTGCCGTCCTTGTAAACGGGTCGCTTGTTCCGATTCTACGGGAGGCTTCGAGCATGATCGTTAAATGACCCGGACACGCGGTGGCGGGGGAACGGACCGACGACGACCGATACCGGCGCGGACGTGCGAGCCATCGAAGAGCGTTCCATAGCCGCCGAAGAGCCCTCGGCATGGCCTGACCGCTGTGCCGAGGCCCGCAAGCGACGGCGCATACGGCGCCTTCGCGTCCAGCCTGCCGCCGGGGCCCGGAGCACGCCACCGCACTGCTCCTGACGGACGACGGACGAGATCGTGGTCAGCCGCAATGCCGCCGGCGCTGCCTCTGCGGCCGTACGGCACCTCGTTCTCTCCTGCTTCCGCGGCAGCCAACTCCCCTGCATATAACGGAGGTTGCTGAACGCCGGGCTCCCGAGGGGCACACCCGCGGGCACAGGTGTTTCACGTGAAACGACGATGCCGCGCCCAGACACACGGGTGGGGTCGTGTTTCACGTGAAACACGACCCCACCACGACAACGCGCCCTACGGCCGGGCGCCGGCTCGCCTCAGCGTGCGGCCACCGCGTCCCATGCCGCGCCCGCCGCCAAGGCGGCACCCTCGGCATCCACGGACACCCCCAGCGCACGGAGCCCGCCCGCCAGTGCCACCAGCGAGGCCGTGACCACTGCCCGGTCAGCAGCCCGGCCATAGTGGTTCACCCGGATCATCTCCTTGGCCAGCGCTCCGGCCGCGGCCTGCACCGGCACCGCCGCGTCCACCGCGAGCGCGGCGGTCACGATCTCCCGGGCGTCCACTCCCTCGGGTGCACGGAGCGTCGTGGCCGCCGGCGCCGCGTCCTCGTCGCGCACAACGTAGGGAGCGAGCCCGCCCAGCGCCCGCGCACCGGCCCTGGTCGCCGCGGCCGCCGCCCGGTGCCGGGTGATGACCGCATCCAGCCCCTCGGCGTTCATCCGGTCCGCCGCCTGTTCCAGAGCGAGCATCTCCAGCTGCGCCGGGGCGTGCGGCAGTACCGTGCGGCCGCCGTCGATCCAGCGCTCCTTCCAGTCCAGCAGCGAGAGGTACGAGCGCCGCGGAGCCTGCTCATTGGCGGCGATTCGCTCCCACGCACGGGCGCTGACGGACGCCACCGACACCCCGGCAGGCCCGGCCATGGCCTTCTGCCCGCCGATCACACACAGGTCCACGCCCCACTCGTCGGTGAGCAGCGGCTCGGCGCCCACCGACGCAACCGCGTCCAACATCAGCAGCGCGCCGTGCTCGCGCACCACCGCACCGATCTCGGCGACGGGGTTGGTGTTGCCGGTGGCTGCCTCCGCGTGCACCAGGCTCACGAAGTCGATCTCGGGGTGCTCCCGCAAGGCGTCCGCCACCTGCCGCGGGTCGACCGCACCCGTGAACGGCGCGGTGACGGTGACCACCTCGGCGCCGCAGGAGCGCAGCCAGCCGCCGAAGGTCTCGCCGTACGGGCCGGTGATGATGTTGAGCGCGGTGCTGCCGGGCCGCACGGCGGAGCGGATACAGGCCTCCAGGGGCAGCAGCGCCTCGCCCTGCATCGCCACGACATCGCAGCGGGTGTGCATCAGGGCCGCGACCTTGTCCTCGATCCGCGCGAAGTGGGCCGCGGTGAGCGGAGTCAGGTCGAGCAGGTCCGGGGCGGCGTTCGCGGTCGGATCAGACACGGCAGTCACAGGGCCTTCCAGCGGTAGCGAGCCGACTCGGCGCGGCTCCTGACATCTGGTTCGACTGTACGTCCGCGGCCCGCGCCCCCGCCGTACGGGCCTCACACCCGCCAACCCTCCGGATCCACTCCACCCGGCACCGGTGCCGACGGTTCGTACGGTCCGCGGGTGAACACGAAGGTATGCAGATCGAGATGGCTGACCGACCCCTCCTCATCCCGCACCACCCGCAGCGTCTCGCCCGCGTAATAGCCGTCCAGCCCCGTCCATGTGCCGTCCTTCTCCGCCCGGAACCGCGAGGACCGCCCCGTCCCGGACAGCGGCGTGAGCTCCAGTCCGCGCCCGTCCCGCAGCCGCAGGATGTGCGGGTTCGCGCCCCAGTACCAGGGCCCGGTCAGCGCCAGCAGTTCCGGGTCCAGCGGCCCGGGCAGCGGATGCCAGGGCTCGGGGATCCGGGGCTCGTGCTCACTCACGATCCCGGTGAGATCGGCGGCGAGGGCGGCGACCGCCGGGCCCGAGGTGCAATTGGCGAGCACGACCCCGGCGATGTCCTCCTCGGCATCGGTCCACAGTGCCGCCAGAAAACCGGGCATCGAGCCGACATGCCCGGCCAGCAGCCGGCCTTCCCGCCGTACGAGCTGAACGCCCAGTCCGTACCCCGCGTCCCATGCGTTCGCCTCCGGCGGCACGGCCGGTGTCCGCATCTCGGCCAGGCTCGACGCGCTGAGCACCCGTCCGTCGCCCCGCAGCAGAAACGCCGCCCACCGGCACAGATCCTGGAGCGTCGACCACAACTGCCCCGCCGGGCCCATCAAGCCGGTGTCCTCGGCCGGCTCCGGCAGCACGGCGTCGGCCCACGGGTGGACCGCCCAGCCGCTCGCGTGCGGCCTCTCCGGCCGCAGCGTCGTACGCCCCATGCCCAGCGGTTCCAGCACCTCGTTCCGCAGCACCTCGTCCCACGGGCTACCGCCCCGCAGCCGTTCGACCAGCGCACCGAGCAGCGCATAGCCAGGGTTGGAGTAATGGTGGCGCCGTGCGGCGGGGAGCCGCTGCGGCCGCTCGTCGAAGAGATCGGCCTGCTCGGGCCGCAGTTCGCCCGCGGTCCGCTCCCACCACGGACCTCGGGTCTCGGCCGCCAGCCCCGAACTGTGCGCGAGCAGCTGGGCGATCGTCGCCTCGGGCACCGGCGACCCCTCCAGGTGCCTGCCGACCGGGTCCTCCAGCCGCAGCAGTCCCTCGTCCCGCAGCCTCAATACCAGCACCGCGACAAAGGTCTTGGTGAGCGAACCGATCCGGTACTGCACATCGTCGTGCGGTGCCTCCCCCTCCACCGATCCCCGGGAACCCGTCCACACCACTCGCCCCCCGCGGACGACCGCACCCGTCAGAGAGGGCGCCCGTCCCTCGGCCTGTCCGACCGCCAGCCGGTGCAGCAACGCCCTTCGGGTCTGCGGCAACAGCTCCGCGAACTCGTCGGACGCAGCGCCCGCCACCGGCCCGTGGCCGACCGGTCCGGACTCATGGGACTCCGTGGGCTGTGGGATGGTCATGGCACTCTCCTCAACGGCGAATCCGACGCGGCCGGGCCCTATCCTCGCCGCAGCACTCCAGCGCCGCCGCACCGATCACCGCGCCCAGTTCGGTCTGCTCGTCGTCCGGCAGCCGGCCCGCGGCGTGCACCATGTTCAGCGCAGACCGCAGCCGCACCCGGTCCCCCTCCGTTCCGAGGTATCCGAGATAAGCGGGGAGCGTCAGGGCCAGGGCCATGTGGTTATGTCCATGAGAACGGACAGCAGATGTTCACCGCTTCAGGAGGCACCGCTGTCTGGCGCTGTTCGATGGCGGCAGCACGGTCACCGGATAGGTCGGAGATGGGGCGTCGGCGCGTTCTGCCGACTGGCTAGAAGAAGCGGGTGCGCATGTGCTGCGTGAGGTTCTCGAGGATCTCGCGCAGCCACGGGCTGCGGACGGCCGGCAGCCGGACCAGGGTGTGCTGGAACGCTCCCGGGTCGGCCCGGAACCGGTGAGGGGGGCGCGGCGCGGGCGGGTCGTCGCGGAGGACGCCGTCGGGCATACCGCCCGACGCGGGGACGAACAGGTGCGGTTCGGGGAAGGCCAGCCACAGCCACACCCCGAACGGCAGCGGTACCGGGTATACCGAGGCGGCCGGGCCGGCCGGGGCCCAGGTCTCCCCCGTCTGTGGATGGGTCGGCACGAGGAGGATGTCTGCGTTCGTATCGGGGGCGGGCCGTCCCGGTCCCGCCAGGACGGCCCGCCGCGCCGGCTGACCTGCGGGCAGCAGGGCGTCGAGGGCGCGTTGGAACACTTCCGCGATCAGGCCGTCCGGGACGGTCACCGGCCGGCCTTCCGAGGCCGCCAGCAGGTGGGCGAGCGCCCGGCCGGCTGCCGCCTCCCACTGCGGGCTCCATGACCACCAGTGGTTCGGCCCCAGCCGCGATCCCCACGTGGCGATCGGCTCGAACGGGGGCGTGCCCTTCCCCTTCGCCGTCAGCTCCGCCCAGGAGAGCGGTGCGGCGTCGGCGTAGTCAACGGGGCGGCGGCGCACGGCGTCGGGGGCGAGCCACACCGCCTGCCAGAGCGAGCAGTCGTCGATCCTGCTCGCCACGGGCAGGCCGCACGCCTCGCAGGCCATGTTGAGGCCGTCGGCCCCGTCGAGGCCGCAGCAGTAGCCGCCGCCTTTCTCCGGGATCAGCAGGGTGCCGCGTGCATCTCCGGGTGCGATGACGATCGCGCCGGGCGCGCCGTCGGACAGGGCGTAGACCGGCGCATAGATGCCGCGGGACGCCGCCTCGTGGTGATCGATCTCCTCCCACGTCCGCCACGGCGGCCCCGAGGGCTCCGGGTCCACGGCGAACGTGCCCGACTCCATGAGCACCGGAAGCTGAATCCCGTTCCCATACTTCTGATGGGCGTGGACCGGCAGAGCGACCTGGGACAGCGGGGTGGTCAACCTGGCGCCGCACCCCACACACGCGAAAGCGAACAAAATGTCCTCCGCTGGGGAAAGAGGGGCATCGTCGCAGCTCGGCGGCGGCCGGCCAACGTGTTTTCCGTCCGCTGCATGAACGCGATTGTGGAGCTTCAAGCAGCCTGAAGGTCAAAGACCGCGATCCCCGCCGCTCTTCAGGCGGTCAGCTCGGCAGCGCTCCGGAACGTCCGCCGGTACACCTGCGGCGACACCCCCACGGCGCTGTGCAGATGCTGGCGTAGGGAGGTCCCGGTGCCGAAGCCCGCGTGATGGGCGACGAGGTCGATGGGCCAGTCCGTGGTTTCCAGCAGATGCCGGGCCCGTTCGATGCGCTGGCCGGCGAGCCACTGACCAGGGCTCATGCCGACCTCGTCGCGGAAGCGCCGGGTGAGGGTGCGCACGCTGACCCGGGCGTGTGCGGCGAGGGCGGTCAGGGTCAGCGGATCGCCGAGACGCTCCAGGGCCCATGCGCGGGTGGCCGCCGTGCCGCCCGTCGACGGTGCGGGGACGGGCAGCCGGATGAACTGGGCCTGGCCGCCGTCCCGCCAGGGCGGCACCACACACGCGCGGGCCACGTCATTGGCGACGGCGCTGCCGTGGTCACGGCGCACGATGTGCACACACACGTCGACACCGGCGGCGGCTCCGGCAGAGGTCAGCACATCGCCGTCGTCGACGAAGAGCACATTGGGGTCGACCCGTACGGTCGTGAAGAGGCGTTGCAGCTGCGCGGCCTCCCGCCAGTGGGTGGTGGCCGGCCGGTGATCGAGCATCCCGGCGGCGGCCAGTACGAACGCGCCGGTGCAGATGGCCACCATCCGGGTGCCGGGCCGGATGTACTCCAGCACCTTGCGCAGCTCATCGGGCAGCCGGCCGTCCTCGGCGATCGTGGCCAGCGCGCGGGACGGCGGGACGACGACGGTGTCCACACTCGCCAGGACGGAGGCGTCCTCGGCGACGGCGATCTCGTAGTCGGCCTCCGCGCGCACCGGGCGCCCGTCCGGACTACAGGTGACGACGGAGTAGAGCGGCTCCCCGGCGGCGCCGTGTGCGGCCCCGAAGATCCGCGCGGGGATAGCGAGCTCGAAAGGGACGACACCGTCCAGGGCGAGAACACCGACGCGATGCATGACCCGATTCTTTCAAACGTTGGCCATCAGGACACCGCCGGGCCCCCGGCCGCCACGGAAAGCTGACAGCACCCCCGGGAAACCCGCCCGACCAGCGTCGCGGATGCCCGGTCACCGCCGTAGGCACCGTACGAAGGAGACACCATGCCCGAGACCCGGACCCCGCAGATGCGAGCCGTCAGCCAGGACACCGCCGGAGGCCCCGACGTCCTCAAGATGATCACCACCGACCGTCCGGTGCCCGGCCCGACGGAGATCCTGGTCCGGGTGCACGCCGCGGGCGTCAACCCGACCGACTGGAAGTCGCGCTCCCAGGGCGCTTTCCTGACGGGCGCCAAGGCCCCGTTCACCCTGGGCTTCGATGTCTCGGGCGTGGTGGAGGCGGTCGGCCTCGGCGTGACCCTCTTCGCGCCGGGCGACAAGGTCTTCGGTATGCCCCGCTTCCCGCACCCCGCCGGGGCCTACGCCGAGTACGTCACCGCACCCGCCCGCCACTTCGCGCACCTCCCGGCCAGCCTGGATCACGTCCAGGGCGCCGCACTCCCGCTGGCCTCGCTGACTGCCTGGCAGGCCCTGGTCGACACCGCGCAGATCCAGCCCGGCGCGCGGGTGCTGATCCACGCGGCGGCGGGCGGAGTCGGCCATCTGGCCGTGCAGATCGCCAAGTCCCGTGGCGCGTACGTCATCGGCACCGCCCGGCAGGCCAAGCACGACTTCCTGCGCGGCCTGGGCGCCGATGAGCTCATCGACTACACCCAGCAGGATTTCGCGGAGGCGGTGCGCGACGTCGACGTCGTCCTCGACACCATCGGCGGCGACTACGGCGCCCGCTCACTGCGCACCCTGCGCACCGGCGGCACGCTGGTCTCGATCCTGCCGCTGGACGACGCCTTCCCGGCCGCGCAGGCGCGCGAGGCACAGGTCCGTGCGGAGTTCCTGCTCGTCGAGCCCGACCGGGCCGGACTACAGGCCGTCGCCGACCTGGTGGACAGCGGAAAGCTGCGGGTCGCCGTCGACACCGTCGTACCGCTTGAGGAGGCCGCAAAGGCGCACACCCTCGGCGAGACCGGCCGCACCACCGGCAAGATCGTGCTGGAGGTGGCGCCCTGACGGCGGTCACCGGCCGACGGGCCCGCCACCGGCCGTTCCCTCGCCATCGTCCGCGTCGGCCGGTGAGTCCTCACCGGCCGACGCGGACCACTGAGGGCCGGCGGAGTACATCACCTGGGGCGCGTCGAACTCCACGAAGCTGTCGACCGGCTGCATGCCGATGGATTCGAGGAGCCGGCGCGAGCGGACGCTGGCTTCCTGGGTGACGGCGACGGCCGAGGGATCGTTTGACGGGATGGCGGGCACGCCCCCCTCACGTCTGCGCCATGTCCACGAACCGTGAGTAGTGCCCCTGGAACGCGACCGTGATCGTCGCCGTGGGGCCGTTACGGTGCTTCGCCACGATCAGGTCGGCCTCGCCGGCCCGCGGGGACTCCTTCTCGTAGGCGTCCTCGCGGTGCAACAGGATGACCATGTCGGCGTCCTGCTCGATCGAACCGGATTCACGGAGGTCGGAGACCATCGGCTTCTTGTCCGTGCGCTGCTCGGGGCCACGGTTCAGCTGGGAGAGCGCGATGACCGGGAGCTCCAGCTCCTTCGCCAGCAGCTTGAGGTTTCGGGACATGTCCGAGACCTCCTGCTGGCGGCTCTCGGCGCGCTTCGAGCCGCCGGACTGCATCAGCTGGAGATAGTCGATGACCACCAGCTTCAGTTCGTTGCGCTGCTTGAGCCGACGGCACTTCGCACGGATCTCCATCATGGAGAGGTTCGGCGAATCGTCGATGTACAGCGGCGCGGCCGAGACGTCCGGCATCCGGCGCGCCAGCCGCGTCCAGTCCTCGTCCGTCATGCTGCCGGAGCGCATGTGATGCAGCGCGACCCGCGCCTCGGCGGACAGCAGACGCATCGCGATCTCATTGCGCCCCATTTCCAGCGAGAAGATCACGCTCGGCAGATTGCTCTTGATCGAGCAGGCCCGCGCGAAGTCCAGCGCAAGGGTCGACTTACCCATGGCGGGACGAGCCGCGATCACGATCATCTGGCCGGGGTGCAGGCCGTTCGTCAGGGAATCCAGGTCGGTGAAGCCCGTGGGCACGCCCGTCATCTGGCCCTGGCGTGAGCCGATCGCCTCGATCTCGTCGAGGGCGCCCTCCATGATGTCGCCGAGCGGAAGGTAGTCCTCGCTGGTCCGCTGCTCGGTGACGGCGTAGATCTCCGCCTGGGCGCTGTTGACGATCTCGTCGACATCGCCGTCCGCGGCGTATCCCATCTGCGTGATGCGGGTGCCGGCCTCGACGAGGCGGCGCAGCACCGCACGCTCATGGACGATCTCGGCGTAGTACTCGGCGTTCGCGGCGGTCGGTACGGACTGGACGAGGGTGTGCAGATACGAGGCGCCGCCGACCCGCGCGATCTCGCCGCGCTTGGTCAGCTCCGCGGCGATGGTGATCGGGTCGGCCGGCTCGCCCTTGGCGTACAGATCGAGAATCGCCTGGAAGACCAGCTCATGGGCGGGACGGTAGAAGTCCTCGCCTTTGAGGACCTCGACGACATCCGCGATCGCGTCCTTGGACAGCAGCATGCCGCCGAGCACGGACTGCTCGGCGTCCAGGTCCTGCGGGGGTACCCGCTCGAATCCGCCGTTCCAGGAGCCGCCGCCGTCGTCGTCGCGCTCCTGGCGGTCGCCGCGGCCGCGGCCCTTGCCCTCGCCTCGCCGGGAGCGCGCGGCCGGCAGCAGGTCGCTGGGACCGGAGTCCGCCCAGGGGTCTTCCATGGGCTCGGGAATGCTCACCCCGGCACCTCCTCCCGTCCGCGACGCGGACCTTGCTGTGCTGTTCTTTCTTACGGCACAGCTCTGACAATCGAGACGCCCGACTCCGGTTACGGCGCGTCGAGTTCGGACGATTTCTCAGGCCGGAACAGGCGGCGGGTGCCGGACCACGGTAGGCCCGTGGGCACCGTCCGCCAATCTGGTTATCCACAGGCCATGTGGATGACTGCCCTACAGCTGTGGAGAAGTCCCCGGATCCTGTGCACGGCCCGGGGGAAACTTCTGTGGACAAGCACACAATCGCCCCACCCCCACCGAGCTGACCTGCACCTTTCTCATCCATAGGCTGTGGGGGAGAAAAACTTTCACTTGCGTTTCAAGATCGCGACAAACGGCACAGGGGAGGCAACTCCGCACAGCGGAAAGTAAGGACTGCAAGGGGTTTGCATCTCTTACCTGTGGACGATTACATTGAGCGCATGACCCAGGCTCCCGCGACCCCGCGGCGCACCGACCGCCGCCATGACCGCGAGATCATCGCCCTGGCCCTGCCGGCGTTCGGTTCACTGGTCGCGGAACCACTCTTCGTCATGGTCGACAGCGCCGTCATCGGCCACCTCGGCACTCCCCAGCTCGCCGGCCTCGGTGTCGCCGCCGCCCTGCTCACCACCGCCGTCTCCGTCTTCGTCTTCCTTGCCTACGCCACCACCGCCGCGGTCGCCCGCAGGGTCGGCGCCGGCGATCTGCCCGCCGCCATCCGCCAGGGCATGGACGGCATCTGGCTCGCCCTGCTGCTCGGCGCCGCCGTCATCGCGACCGTACTGCCCACCGCCCCCTGGCTCGTCGAGGCCTTCGGTGCCTCCGGTACCGCTGCCCCGTACGCCACGACCTATCTGCGCATCAGCGCGCTCGGCATCCCCGCGATGCTCGTCGTACTGGCCGCGACCGGTGTGCTCCGCGGGCTCCAGGACACCAAGACCCCGCTCCATGTCGCCATCGGCGGCTTCTCCACCAACGCCGCACTCAACGTCGCCCTGGTCTACGGCGCCGGGCTCGGCATCGCGGGCTCCGCCTGGGGCACGGTCATCGCCCAGTGGGGTATGGCCGCGGTCTACCTCGTCGTGGTCATCCGCGGTGCGCGACGGCACGGCGCCTCACTGCGTCCCGACGCCGCGGGGATCCGTGCCTCGGCCCAGGCCGGGGTCCCGCTGCTGGTGCGTACGCTCTCGCTGCGCGCTGTGCTGATGATCGCCACCGCCGTCGCCGCCCGGCTCGGCGACGCCGAGGTCGCTGCCCACCAGATCGTGCTCACGCTGTGGTCCCTACTGGCCTTCGCGCTGGACGCGATAGCCATCGCCGGGCAGGCCATCATAGGCCGGTACCTCGGTGCGGAGGACCGCGACGGTGCCAGGGCCGCCTGCCGGCGCATGGTCCAGTGGGGCATCGCCTCCGGCCTGGTCCTCGGCGTGCTGGTCGCCCTCGCCCGCCCCTTGTTCATCCCGCTGTTCACCTCCGACCCCGCCGTGCAGGGCCCGCTGATGAGCACGCTCCTGGTCGTGGCCGTGACACAACCGGTCTCCGGGATCGTCTTCATCCTCGACGGCGTGCTCATGGGTGCGGGGGACGGGCCGTATCTCGCCCGGGCCATGGTGGTGACGCTGGCGCTGTTCGCTCCGGCCGCGCTGGCCGTACCTGTCCTCGGCGGCGGACTGGTCGCGCTGTGGTGGGCGATGGCGCTCATGATGACCGTCCGCATGCTGACCCTGTGGCTGCGCACCCGCTCGGGCCGATGGATTGTGACCGGGGCCTCTCGCTGAAGGACCTCCCGCAATACGCAACGGGTGCCGATAATGACCGTGTGCGCTCGTTTGCCAGGAAGTCCGTGCTGCCCCTGACGTTCGTCGTCAGCGTGGCCGCTGCCGTGGTGGGCTACTCCTCGGAGGAAGCCGATACGAGCAAAAGTGCCCTCAGCGGCCGCAGCAGCTTCGGCAAGTCCGGCGAGGCCGGCCAAGATCCGCAAGACCAGGACCCGGCCGCGACGGCCCCGGCCGACAACGGCAGTGCGTACACCCCGCGCAGAACCGAGCAGAACGCCCGGGTCGGCGCGGTCTTCGAGAAGGACGACACCGGCGAGCACTTCTGCACCGCGAGCGTGGTGCAGAGTCCGGGCCGGAACATGCTCATCACCGCGGCCCACTGTGCCTTCGATCCCGACGCCGAGACCACGGTCGACGATCTTGTCTTCGCGCCCGACTACCGCAACGGCAAAGAGCCCACCGGCCTGTGGAAGGTCAAGAAGGTGGTCATCGACGACCGCTGGGCCAAGTCGCAGGACGAGGACCTCGATATCGCCTTCCTCGTGCTCGACAAGAAGAACGGCAAGCAGATCCAGGACGTGCTGGGCGGCAACACGCTCGGCATCGACCGCGGCTTCGACAACGAGGTCAAGATCACCGGCTATCCGACCAGCCGTGACACCCCGATCTCCTGCCAGAACCGCACCACGAAGTACAGCAGCACCCAGCTCCGTATCAAGTGCAGCGACTTCGAGGGCGGTACGAGCGGCAGCCCCTGGCTGGCCGACTACGACCCGAGGAGCCACACCGGCACGGTCATCGGCGTTCTCGGCGGCCATGAAGGCGGCGGTGACGTGGACGATGTCTCCTACGCCGCGTACTTCGACGACGATGTCGTCAAGCTCTACAAGCGCGCCCAGGACGAGGACTGACAGCGGGCCTTCGGCACCCGGACACGACAAAGGGCCACATCCCGGACGGGATGCGGCCCTTTGTCGTGGTGCTGCGCTTACGCGGCGACGACCTCGACGCCGAGCTTCGCAACGACCTCGGCGTGCAGACGCACGGAGATCTGGTGCGCACCCAGGGTCTTGATCGGCGAACCGAGCTCGACACGACGCTTGTCGACGTCCGGACCACCGGCGGCCTTGATCGCCGAGGCGACGTCGGCCGGGGTGACGGAGCCGAACAGGCGGCCCGCGTCGCCGGCGCGAACGGCCAGCTTCACGTTGACGCCCTCGAGCCGGCCCTTGACCTCGTTGGCCTGCTCGATCGTGGCGATCTCGCGGATCTTGCGACCGCGGCGGATCTGCTCGACGTCCTTCTCGCCACCCTTGGTCCAGCGGATCGCGAAACCACGCGGGACCAGGTAGTTACGGGCGTACCCGTCCTTGACGTCAACGACGTCGCCAGCGGTGCCGAGGCCGGAGACCTCGTGGGTGAGGATGATCTTCATGATTCGGTCACCCTTCCCTTATCGCGCGGTGGACGTGTAGGGCAGCAGCGCCATCTCACGGCTGTTCTTCACAGCCGTGGCGACGTCACGCTGGTGCTGAGTGCAGTTGCCGGTGACCCGGCGGGCACGGATCTTGCCGCGGTCGGAAATGAACTTCCGCAGCAGGTTCGTGTCCTTGTAGTCGACGTAGGAGATCTTCTCCTTGCAGAACACGCAAACCTTCTTCTTAGGCTTGCGAGCAGGCGGCTTCGCCATTATCTCTCTCCAATGAGTTCAAGAAGTTTGTGCTGACGCCCTCAAGGCCCCTGGCCGCTTCGCTGCGCGGTTTCACGTGAAACCGCGCGGCATCGGGCCAGCTGTACGGACCTAGAAGGGCGGCTCGTCCGAGTAGCCACCGCCGGAGCTACCGCCCCAGCCACCGCCGCCACCCTGCTGACCGCCGCCGGAGCCGCCGGAGCCGCCGGAGCCGCCGGCAGGACCGTTGGTCGCCCACGGGTCGTCGGCGGGAGCACCGCCGCCGCCCTGCTGACCGCCGCCGGGGCCGCCGCCCCAGCCGCCGCCACCCTGGCCGCCGCCCTGCTGACCGCCGCCGAAGCCGCCGCCCTGGCCACCGCGACCGCTGGTCTTGGTGATCTTGGCTGTGGCGTTCTTCAGGCTCGCGCCGACTTCCTCGACGTCGAGCTCGTAGACCGTGCGCTTCACGCCCTCGCGGTCCTCGTAAGACCGCTGCTTGAGGCGGCCCTGGACGACCACGCGGGTACCCCGCGTCAGGGACTCGGCGACGTTTTCCGCCGCCTGACGCCACACCGAGCAGGTCAGGAACAGGCTCTCGCCGTCCTTCCACTCATTGGTCTGGCGGTCGAAAGTGCGGGGAGTGGACGCGACGCGGAACTTCGCGACCGCCGCACCGGACGGGGTGAAGCGCAGCTCGGGGTCGTCGACAAGATTGCCGACAACCGTGATGACGGTCTCGCCTGCCATTAGGGGAACCTCTCGGCGGGTGTGCTGCTGGCTGCTGGTGTTGCTGCTACTCGGACCCGGTTACCGCTGGGCGCTTGCGCGCTCAGTGGGTCTCGGGACGAAGGACCTTGGTCCGGAGGACCGACTCATTCAGGTTCATCTGACGGTCGAGCTCCTTGACGACCGCAGGCTCGGCCTGCAGGTCGATGACCGAGTAGATGCCCTCGGGCTTCTTCTTGATCTCGTAAGAGAGACGACGACGGCCCCAGGTGTCGACCTTCTCGACCTTTCCGTTGCCCTCACGGACGACGGAGAGGAAGTTCTCGATCAGCGGGGAGACAGCGCGCTCCTCGAGATCGGGGTCGAGGATGACCATCACCTCGTAGTGACGCATGTAGAACCCACCTCCTTTGGACTCAGCGGCCACGGTCGTTCCGTGGCAGGAGGGTCGTATGCGTTCCGCGCCGAGCCCGTCCGGGTCATCCGGGCAGACATGGGCGCAGACCGTACAGAGTACCTGCCTGAAGCCTTCCGGTTGAAATCCGCCCGGTGCACCCCTCAATCTGGAACACAACGGGTGTGAGCGGCGTTACAGTGCGCCGCCCTGTCATCGGAGGTGCCGCATGGCACAGGCAGCACGGACCCAGCGCAGTCTGCTCTCGCTTCTCAACAGCGACGGCAAGGCGCATCCCGTCGAGAACACCATCGCCATTGTGACCGTGGTCCTCGGCGCGATCGCCATCTTCACCACGCTCTCTCCCAGCCTGCACCTGATCAGCTCCTGGGTCGGCCTGATCGGAATCGGCACCGGCCTGTGGGGACAATTCATCTCGTCGACGACAGGCGAACGTTTCCTGTTGATCATCGGCCTCGGGGCAGCGGCTGTCGGCTTCTACCTCGGCCTGGCTCACGGCGGCCTCTTCGGCGGCCTTATCGGCTAGCCGATGCGGCATACGGGGCCCCGGCCCGTATGGCCCAGACGGGGCGCTCCGTGGTCACAGTAGGCTTCGGCGCGAGAGCCGGAGCCCCGACCGAGGGGACACACCTGCCGAGGAGCGCCCCGCATGAGCCTGACCCTGAGGACCATCAGCCGAGAGCAGCATCTGGCATACATCCAGAGTCTGCCCGCGGCCAGCCACATGCAGGTCCCCGCCTGGGCGGACGTCAAATCCGAATGGCGGGCGGAGAGCCTGGGCTGGTTCGACGCGAGCGGCGAGATGGTGGGCGCCGGCCTGGTGCTCTACCGACAGGTTCCCAAGGTCAAGCTCTACCTGGCGTACCTCCCGGAGGGGCCGGTCATCAACTGGCACTCGCCGAACCTGGAGGACTGGCTTCAGCCGATGCTGAAGCATCTCAAGCAGCAGGGTGCCTTCACCGTGAAGATGGGCCCGCCGGTGGTCATCCGCCGCTGGGACGCCCAGGCGATCAAGGCCGGCATCCAGAACCCCGACGTCAAGCGTCTGAGGGACGTCGAGGCGACGCACATCGAGCCGCGTGCCTTCGAGGTGGCGGACAAGCTGCGCCGTATGGGCTGGCAGCAGGGCGAGGACGGCGGCGCCGGCTTCGCCGACGTACAGCCCCGCTATGTCTTCCAGGTGCCGCTGGCCGACCGGTCGCTGGAGGAGGTCCACAAGGGCTTCAACCAACTGTGGCGCCGCAACATCAAGAAGGCCGAGAAGGCCGGCGTCGAGGTCGTCCAGGGCGGCTACGACGACCTGGCCGAATGGCAGCGCCTCTACGAGATCACCGCGGTCCGTGATCACTTCCGGCCGCGGCCGCTCGGCTACTTCCAGCGCATGTGGACGGCCCTCAACGCCGAGGATCCCAACCGCATGCGGCTGTACTTCGCGCGCCACGACGGCGTGAACCTTTCTGCGGCGACCATGCTCGTCGTCGGCGGGCACGTCTGGTACTCCTACGGCGCCTCGGACAACATCGGACGTGAGGTCCGTCCCTCGAACGCGATGCAGTGGCGGATGCTCCAGGACGCCTATGCGCTCGGCGCCACGGTCTACGACCTCCGCGGCATCAGCGACTCGCTGGACGAGAACGACCACCTTTTCGGCCTGATCCAGTTCAAGGTCGGCACAGGCGGGCAGGCAGCGGAGTACCTCGGCGAGTGGGACTTCCCGCTCAACAAGCTTCTGCACAAGGCGTTCGACATGTACATGGCGCGCCGCTGACCGCTTCACCGCACCGTCCGTACTCCTGACACACCAGCCACGAGAAAGGTTCCGGGCCCGGCCATGGCGCTCACCCTCTACGTCGACACCGCGCGCTGGCGGGCGCATCACCAGAGCGTTTTCCAGCAGTTCCCCGGGCTGGTCCCGGTCTGCAAGGGCAACGGTTACGGCTTCGGCCATGAGCGCCTCGCCGATGAAGCGACCCGCCTGGGCGCCGACATCCTCGCGGTCGGGACGACCTATGAAGCGGCCCGTATCAAGGACTTCTTCAGCGGCGACCTGCTCGTTCTGACACCGTTCCGCCACGGCGAGGAGCCGGTGCCGCTGCCCGACCGGGCGATCCGCTCGGTCTCCTCCGTCGAGGGCGTGGGCGGCCTGGTCGGCGCCCGGGTCGTCATCGAGGTCATGAGCAGCATGAAGCGCCATGGCGTCAAGCCGGAGGATCTGCCGAAGCTGGCCGCGGCCATCGAGGACATCCGGCTCGAGGGCTTCGCGCTGCACCTGCCGCTGGACCGCACCGACGGGTCCGACGCGGTCGAGGAGGTCATCGGCTGGATGGACCAGCTCCGCGCCGCCCGCCTCCCGCTGCACACCATGTTCGTCAGCCATCTCAAGGCCGATGAACTCGCCCGTCTCCAGCAGCAGTTCCCCCAGACACGGTTCCGCGCGCGGATCGGCACGCGGCTGTGGCTCGGCGACCACGACGCCACCGAGTACCGCGGCTCGGTGCTCGATGTCACCCGGGTCGCCAAGGGCGAGCGCTTCGGCTACCGCCAGCAGAAGGCGGCCTCCGACGGCTACTTGGTCGTGGTGGCCGGCGGCACCTCGCACGGTGTCGGCCTGGAGTCGCCCAAGGCACTGCACGGCGTGATGCCGCGCGCCAAGGGCGTGGCCCGGGCCGGCCTGGCAACTGTCAACCGCAATCTCGCGCCGTATGTGTGGGCCGGGAAGCAGCGCTGGTTCGCGGAGCCGCCGCACATGCAGGTGTCGATCCTGTTCGTGCCGGGAGACGCACCGCAGCCGCAGGTCGGTGAGGAGCTGGTGGCCCATCTGCGGCACACCACCACCCAGTTCGACCGCATCGTGGACCGCTGAACCGGCCGAGCGCCCGCTCGGACACACGCCAAGGGCCCGGTGCCGCAGAGAACGTCTGCGGCACCGGGCCCTTTGGCGCGGAGGGCAGGGGTCGGCTCATTCCCGTACGGCGCCCCAGCGCACCTGTGGCGCCCCCTCGAAGTGCACCGCGTGCCGGGGACGGTGCTGGGCCCGGCTGAGCACGAACACATCGGGGCTGCGGTCCAGGACTCCGCCCGAGGGGTCGTCGTCCCCGTCCCTGCGGACCACATCGCGCTCCGGCATCAGGATGTCCCGTACGACCACGGCGCACAGATAGAGCGTGCCCACGAGGTGCAGCACGATGGCCAGCTGGTAGCCCTCCAGCGGCAGGCCTTGGTGTTTGTCGCCGCTTCCCGTGTAGGCGAGGTACATCCAGATCCCCAGGAAGTACATGACCTCGCAGGCCTGCCAGATCAGGAAGTCCCGCCAGCGCGGCCGGGCCAGCGCGGCGAGCGGGGTCAGCCACAGGACGTACTGCGGCGAATAGACCTTGTTGGTGAGGATGAACAGCGCGACGACGAGGAAGGCCAGCTGCGCGAAGCGCGGACGGCGCGGCGCGTAGAGGGCCAGCAGGCCAATGGCGCCACAGCCCACGATCATCAGCAGCGCGGCGTAGGTATTGGCGTTCTCCAGGGGGTTACCGGTGCGCTGCGAGATCAGGAGCCAGATCGAACCGAAGTCGATGGGTCGCTCCTGGCTGAAGGTATAGAACTTCGCCCAGCCCTCCCGGATATGGAATCCCGCGGCATCGTGCGTGATCATCACCGGCAGGTTCACCACGAGCCAGGAGGCCGCAGCGCCGACCGCCGCCCTCCCGTACGCGCGCCAGGTTCCCGCGCGCCAGCACAGCACCAGCAAGGGGCCCAGCAACAGCACCGGATACAGCTTCGCCGCGGTAGCCAGGCCGATGAGGATGCCGGCCGCCAGCGGGCGACTGCGGGACCACATCAGCATCCCGGCGGCCGTCAGGGCGATCGCCAGCAGATCCCAGTTGATGGTGGCGGTCAGGGCGGCGGCCGGTGCCAGGGCGACCAGGAGGCCGTCCCAGGGGCGCCGCCGGTGGGTGCGGGTCACACACACCGCGATGACAGCGGCGCAGATCATCAGCATGCCGGCGTTGACCAGCCAGTAGATCTGTTCGCGGTGCTGGATTCCCCCGGCGTGCGGTGTCATCCAGGAGGCGACCTCCATGAAGACGCCGGTGAGCACGGGGTATTCGAGATACTCCATATCGCCGGGCAACCGGTCGAAATAGGGGATCAGCCCATCGGCAAAGCCCCGCCCCGCATAGAGATGGGGAATGTCCGAGTAGCAGGCGTGGGTGTACTGGCTCGTGGCGCCGAAGAACCAGCCACCGTTGTAGCAGGGCAGCTTCTGCACCATGCCCAGCGCGAACATGCCGATGGCGATGAGCGCGATGATCCGCACCGGCGTCAGCCAATGCGTCCCGAGCAGTGCGCGTCGGCCGATCGGCCCGCCGATCAGCTCGCTGCCGGCCGCCCCCACCTCATCCCGCCTGGTCGGCCGTACCGACTCGTCCCGTCGCACGCTCGTCATGGGCCCATCCTGCCGTACGCCCCTGTCCAGAAGACGGCGAAGCCCCCGCCCGGTCGAGCCGGTCGGGGGCTTCGTGGCCCCGTGTTTCACGTGAAACATTCAGCGTTTCACGTGAAACGGCCGTCAGCCGCTGGGGCCGCCGAACAGGCCGCCACCGCCGTTCGCATCCGTCGGATCAGGTGTCGGACTCGTCCCACCGGTGTCACCGCCCGGTCCACCCGGTCCACCCGGTCCTCCACCGTTAGCTCCGCCGTTACTCGTCCCCCCGCTGTTCCTGCAGTTGACGTCCCAGGGAGAACAGGTGTCTGTCGGGGTCGGGCTGGGAGAGTTCGTCGGGGAAGCGGAATCGCTCGGCGTCTCCGACGGAGACTCCGACGGGGAGTCCGACGGCGTGGGCGTCGGCGTCGGCGTCGGCATACCTGCCTCGTCCACCTTCTGCCCGATGGGCGTAGCGGGCTGGAAGGTCTCCGGCGTAACGCCCTTCATCGCCTGGAGCATGTACTCGGTCCACACCTCGGTGGGCAGTGCGCCACCGTGGATCGAGTCGAAGCCACCGACACCGTTCATGGACAGCTGACGCGGATTCCCTGCGTCCTCACGGAACATCGTGACGGCAGTCGACAGCTGCTTGGTGTAGCCGACGAACCAGGCCGACTTGTTCTCGTCGGTGGTGCCGGTCTTGCCCGCTGCCGGCATGTTCAGCCGATTGGCCAGCTTGCCCGTACCGTTCTTGATGACGTTCTGTAGCACCTTGGTCACGTTGTTGGCGACGTTGGGTTCCATCGCCGTCTCCTGCTTGGGCTTGTCGAAGCCCGTCAGGTCTTCACCCTGGAACGTCACCTTGGTCACCGAATAGGGCTCCACCTTCGTTCCCGACTGGGCGAAGGTCGCATAGGCATCGGCCATACGAATCGCGCTCGGCGTGGAGGTGCCCAGCGCAAAGGACGGGTTCAGGTTCTTGTCGAAGCTGGCCGGCGAGATACCAGCAGCCTCCGCCATGTCGCGGACCTTGCTCATCCCGACATCCATGCCGAGCTGCACGAACGGCGTGTTGACCGACTGTTCCATCGCCTTGGTCAAGGGGATGTAGCCCCAGGGATGGTTGCTCTCGTTTTCCTGGAAGAAGGGCGTGTTGTCCCGCTTCATAACGAAGTGACCTTCGGCGTCCTTCACCTTGAGGTGGTCATCGCCGTTGTAGCGGCTGTCCGGCGAGAGCGGGCCGCCGCTACGGGCCGTTCCGTGCTCCATCGCCGCTGCGAGCACGAACGGCTTCCAGGTCGAGCCGACCGGTACACCGAAGGTGTCGGCGTTGTTGCTGAAGTGCCCCTTGTCGTAGCCCTCACCGCCGTACAGGGCGACGATCTTGCCGTCTCCCGGCACCACGGAGGCGCCACCGAACTGGACGTATTTGTCCTTTGCGCGCTTTTCCGGGTCGATGTACCGCTTGTTGACCTTCTTGACCGCGCCCTCGAGCTGAGTGGTCTTCTTCGCGTCGAAGGTCGTCCGGATCGTGTAGCCGCCCTTGTCGAACTGCGCCTCGCTGAGACCCGCGTGCTTCAGCACGTACTTCTTCGCGGTGTCCATCATGTAGCCGATCTGGCCACCCTTGCTGGCCACCGGCTTCGGCAGATGCGGCTTGGGGAAGCGGCCCCGGTACTTCTCCCGCTGCGTCTTCGACAACAGGTGGTTCTCGACCTCCCGGTCGAGGATCCAGGACCACCGTGCCTCGGCACGCTTGGTGTTCGCCGCCCGCGTGGCTCCCGGGCTGGTGCCGCCCGCCGGGTCGTACAGGTCCGCGCCCTTAAGCACGGTGGCCAGGAAGGCGCTCTGATTCGCATCCAGCTTCTCGGCGTCGATTCCGTAGTACGCCTGAGCCGCTGCCTGGATCCCGTAAGCCCCACGGCCGTAGTAACTGGTGTTCAGATAGCCCTGAAGGATCTGCTCCTTGTTCTTCGACCAGCCGACCTTGATCGCGATGAACAGCTCCTTGAACTTGCGGTCAAGGGTCTGCTGCTGGCTCAGCATGGCGTTCTTCACGTACTGCTGGGTGATGGTCGAGCCGCCCTGGGTCGAGCCGCCCTTCGCCATGTTGAACACGGCACGCGCGATGCCCATCGGGTCCACGCCCGAGTCCGTTCGGAACGACGCATTCTCCGCAGCGATGGCCGCATTCTGCATCGAGCGCGGAATCTCGTTGATCGTGACGTTCTGCCGGTTCGTCTCACCGTCACGCGCCATGACCTTGCCGTTGGACCAGAGGTAGACGTTGTTCTGCGACTTGGCGGCGTCACTCTCGCTGGGCACGTTCACCAGGGCCAGCGCGACGCCGGAGGCGCCCACGATCAGCCCTATGAAACCGACGCACAGGGTGGTGACCTGTTTCCAGGACGGCACAAAGCGCCGCCACCCGACACGGTTGGCACGCGGATAGTCGATCAGACGCTTCTTGGCCGGCGTCCCGCCGCCACGACCGCGACCGCGGCCCCCCTCGGGGCCACCGCCACCACCGCCGCGCCGGCCTCCACCGCCACGGCCACCGGCGCCGCCTCCGGCAGCCGCTCCGGACGCCTCGGACGCCCGTCGGCGGCCGCTGCGCTGGGAAGCTCTGCGGGCCTCGGCGCGCCCTCCTTGCCGCGGCTCATGACCGGTCGGCTCGGAGTGCGAGGCAGGATTGGCTGCGGAGCCACGCGAAGAGGCGGTTCGACGCCCCGGTGGCTGCTGTGCGGCGCGTCGGGCCGCGGCACGTCCGCCACCCTGCGGCTGTGGCGGTTTGCGACGGTGCTCGCTCATGGAACGAATACTCCTCGGGCAGGCGCGCTATCTCGTCGCCTGAAGGCGGCAGTTGTCTTCAGGTCCCCCCGATGCACGACTCGCTCCTGAGGCGCGAGCCGCACTACACCGAGGACAGGGACGCCAGATATTGGCCCACGGTTCCCGGCAGTCTGCATGCCGCACAGACTACGCACGGCCAAAACCTGCCCAGTGTTGAAATTCACTCCAAATCAGTCAGGTTGATGAGAACGATTCGGTGATGTGATGCCGTTCACCGTGCCCCCTCTTGTTCCACCCAGTCGACCGATCTATCGTCTGGATGTATCGAGTCGATACATCAGCACGGCATAAAGAACGCACAGGACCCAGGAGGCGGAGGATGAGCAGACGTTCCGGCATCCTCGAGTTCGCCGTCCTCGGCCTGCTCCGCGAGTCCCCGATGCACGGCTATGAGCTGCGAAAACGGCTCAATACCTCGCTCGGGGTCTTCCGTGCGTTCAGCTATGGCACCCTCTACCCCTGCCTCAAGGCGCTGGTCGCGAGCGGCTGGCTCATCGAGGAGACGGACGGCTCCCCGGAGGACGTACCCCCCGCGGCGCTGACGGGTCGCCGAGCCAAGATCGTCTACCGATTGACCTCAGCGGGCAAAGAACACTTCGAAGAACTGCTCGCCCACTCCGGACCGGATGCGTGGGAGGACGAGCACTTCGGCGTCCGCTTCGCGTTTTTCGGCCAGACGTCGCGCGACGTACGGATGCGTGTGCTGGAGGGCCGCCGCAGCCGGCTGGAGGAGCGCCTCGAGAGGATGCGTACCTCCTTGGCCAGGTCCCGCGAGCGGCTGGACGACTACACCCTCGAACTACAGCGGCACGGCATGGAGTCCGTGGAGCGCGAAGTGCGTTGGTTGAACGAGCTCATCGAGAGTGAGCGCGCCGGGCGCGATCAGCGCCCACCAGGTCCCGCAGCACAGGACAAGAAGAACCAGTCAGGAGATACGGGCGGCCTGCCCCGGCACCGGGGTGGTTCCCGGCCGGATCCGTCCGATGACACCACCACATGAGGCTCTGCTGTGCAGGCCCTCATCGAGAACACAGGGAGCAACCGGAATGGGTTCGGTTCGCGTAGCCATCGTCGGCGTGGGCAACTGCGCCGCCTCGCTGGTACAGGGCGTCGAGTACTACAAGGACGCCGACCCGAAGAGCCGCGTGCCCGGTCTCATGCACGTGCAGTTCGGCGACTATCACGTGCGTGACATCGAGTTCGTGGCGGCATTCGACGTCGATGCCAAGAAGGTCGGGCTCGACCTCGCGGATGCCATCGGCGCCAGCGAGAACAACACCATCAAGATCTGCGACGTGCCCAACGCGGGTGTGACGGTCCAGCGTGGCCACACCCTCGACGGCCTGGGCAAGTACTACCGCCAGACCATCGAGGAGTCCCCCGAAGCCCCGGTCGACATCGTCCAGGTCCTCAAGGACAAGCAGATCGACGTCCTGGTCTGCTACCTACCGGTCGGCTCCGAGGACGCTGCGAAGTACTACGCCCAGTGCGCCATCGACGCCAAGGTCGCGTTCGTCAACGCCCTCCCGGTCTTCATCGCCGGCACCAAGGAGTGGGCGGACAAGTTCACCGAGGCCGGTGTCCCGATCGTCGGGGACGACATCAAGTCGCAGGTCGGCGCCACGATCACGCACCGCGTGATGGCCAAGCTCTTCGAGGACCGGGGCGTCACCCTGGACCGCACGATGCAGCTGAACGTCGGCGGCAACATGGACTTCAAGAACATGCTCGAGCGCGAGCGCCTGGAGTCCAAGAAGATCTCCAAGACGCAGGCGGTCACGTCCCAGATCCGCGACCGCGAGATGGGCGAGGACAACGTCCACATCGGCCCCTCGGACTATGTGGCCTGGCTGGACGACCGCAAGTGGGCCTATGTCCGCCTCGAGGGACGCGCCTTCGGTGATGTCCCGCTGAACCTGGAGTACAAGCTCGAGGTCTGGGACTCCCCGAACTCCGCGGGTGTCATCATCGACGCCCTGCGCGCCGCGAAGATCGCCAAGGACCGGGGCATCGGCGGCCCGATCCTCTCCGCGTCCTCGTACTTCATGAAGTCCCCGCCGGTGCAGTACTTCGACGACGAGGCACGGGAGAACGTCGAGAAGTTCATCAGCGGCGAAGTCGAGCGCTGAGACGCCCGACTTACCGCCCCTGCGCAGGCCCCCGGGTATTCCACCCGGGGGCCTGCGGGCTGTGTGAGGCTGTGCCCCATGCATGCTGTGCGCGACCTGCGCGTCCTCCTCCGGCTGCGCGACTTCCGTTCGCTCCTTGCCGCACGGCTCCTGTCCCAGGGGGCCGACGGAGTGTTCCAGGTCGCGCTCGCCACCTTCGTCGTCTTCTCGCCCGAGAAGCAGACCTCGCCCGCGGCCATCGCCTCCGCCATGGCGATCCTGTTGCTCCCGTACTCCCTCCTCGGGCCGTTCACCGGCGTGCTGCTCGACCGCTGGCGGCGCCGTCAGGTCCTGCTCTACGGCAATCTGCTGCGCACCCTGCTGGCCATGGGGACGGCGGCACTGATCGTGTCGAAGGTCCCCGACTGGCTCTTCTACGCCTCGGCCCTGGCCGTGACCGCAGTGAACCGCTTCGTCCTGGCCGGGCTCTCCGCCGCGCTGCCGCGCGTGGTCGACGGTGAACAGCAGCTGGTCATGGCCAACTCCCTGACCCCCACGGCCGGAACGCTCGCCGCGACGGCCGGCGGCGGGCTCGCCTTCGCCGTCCGGCTGGCCGGCTCGGATGTGGACGCGTATGTCGTGCTGCTCGCCGCGGCCCTCTATTTCTGTTCGGCTCTCACCGCCCTGCGCATGGCACCGCAGCTGCTCGGCCCCGACCCTGCAGGCCTCCAACCGCACCTCCGGGAAGCCCTGTTGAGCACGGTGCGAGGGCTGGTGGACGGGCTGCGCCACCTCGCCGAGCAGCGCACCCCGGCTCGCGCACTGATCGCGATGACCGTGATCCGTTTCTGCTACGGAGCCCTGACGGTCATGGTGCTGATGCTGTGCCGGTACCTCTGGTCCGGCACCGAGTCGGAGGGCTTGGCCTTGCTCGGCATCACCGTCGGGGTGTCAGGAGCGGGCTTCTTCGCGGCCGCTGTGGTCACGCCCTGGGCCGTCGGGCGGCTCACCGCGTTCGGCTGGATCGCCTGCTGTGCCGCGATAGGCGCCGTGTTGCTGCCGTCTCTCGGGCTGTTCTTCACGCCGGGTCCGATGCTGGCCGCCGCGTTCGTACTCGGCCTCGGCACCCAAGGGACCAAGATCTCCACCGACACCATCGTCCAGTCGTCGGTCGACGACGCCTTCCGCGGCCGGATCTTCGCCATCTACGACGTGCTCTTCAATATCGCCTTCGTCGGTGCCGCCGCGGTCGCTGCCCTCATGCTGCCACCGGATGGAAGATCAGCCGCTCTGCTCGGCGTCGTGACCGTGCTCTATGCGGTCACCGTCGCGGCAGTTCTCCGCTGGGGACGTGGCTAGACGCCTCGTGACGCCCAGGCCCTGCGACGCGGCGCCGGGACCAGATACCTTACGCACGTCCTACACGAGCCTGTACACATCAATATCGGGGGAGATTCATGACCACGCCGCCGCAGGGCCAGCAACCATATGGGCAGGCGCCGTACGGGCAGCAGCCGTACGGGCAGCCCTACGGACAGAACTCTTACCCGCAGGCACCGCCGGCACCCCAGGCCCCCTACGGCCAGCCCCAGGGCGGATACGCCTACCCCCAGCAGCCGCAGGCTCCGTACGGACAGCCGCAGCAGGGCTACCCCGCGCCGCCGCAGCAGCCCTTCATGCAGGGCGGAGCTCCCGTACCGCCGCCGCGGCCCGGCAAAACCCGTTCCCCCAAGGCGATCCTGAAGGGCATCGTCGTCGTCATCGGGCTGGTCTTCATCGGGGTCGCCTGGATCAGCAGCATGAACGACGCGGACAGCGCCGAGGTCGGCGACTGCGTGAAGAAGTCCAGCAGTGCACTCGACGACGGCCTCGAGGTGGTTGATTGCGGCACCTCGGACGCCCAGTACAAGGTGTCCGCGGTGCACGAGGACACCTCGGACCCGTCCGTGTGCGCCGCAAACGAATCGGCGTACACCAAGAGCGTGCACCGTCGCAGGCGGGCCGACACGCACATGGTGCTCTGTCTGACCTCGGCGAAGTAGCGCGCCGCGAAAGCGCTGGACAAGCCGTGGGGCGGTGTTTCACGTGAAACACCGCCCCACGTTTCACGTGAAACATGGCAGCTCGCCAACCGCCTGTTTCACGTGAAACATCAGCCCTGCGTGGCCCACCACTCCTTCAGAGCGGCGACCGCTGCCTCCCGCTCCATGGGTCCGTGCTCCAGCCGGAGCTCCAGCATCTGCTTGTACGCCTTGCCGACCTCGGGCCCCGGACGGATGCCCAGGACCTGCATGATGTCGTTGCCGTCCAGGTCTGGGCGGATCGACTCCAGCTCTTCCTGTTCCTCCAGCCGCGCGATGCGTTCCTCGAGCCCGTCGTAGGCACGCGACAGGGCACTGGCCTTGCGCTTGTTGCGAGTGGTGCAGTCCGAACGCGTCAGCTTGTGCAGCCGCTCCAGCTGCGGGCCGGCGTCTCGCACATACCGACGGACCGCGGAATCCGTCCACTCACCCGTCCCGTAACCGTGGAAGCGCAGATGCAGCTCCACCAGACGCGAGACGTCCTTGACCATGTCGTTGGAGTACTTCAGAGCGGTCATCCGCTTCTTGGTCATCTTCGCGCCCACCACCTCGTGATGGTGGAAGGAGACCCGGCCGTCCTTCTCGAAGCGCCGCGTCCGGGGCTTGCCGATGTCGTGCAGAAGGGCAGCCAGCCGCAGCACGAGATCGGGCCCGTTCTCTTCGAGGTCGATCGCCTGCTCCAGGACCGTCAGCGAGTGCTCATAGACGTCCTTGTGGCGGTGATGCTCATCACTTTCCAGCCGCAGCGCGGGCAGCTCAGGCAGGACCTTGTCGGCCAGGCCCGATTCGACGAGCAGCCGCAGCCCCTCACGCGGGTGCGCGGACAGGATCAGCTTGTTCAGCTCGTCCCGCACACGCTCCGCGGAGACGATCTCGATGCGGTCCGACATCGCCTTCATCGCGGCGACGACCTCGGGGGCCACCTCGAAATCCAGCTGGGCGGCGAAGCGGGCCGCGCGCATCATCCGCAGCGGATCGTCGGAGAACGACTCCTCCGGCGTCCCCGGCGTGCGCAGCACGCGCGCGGCCAGGTCCTCCAGGCCGTCGTGCGGGTCGACGAACTCCTTCTGCGGCAGCAGCACCGCCATGGCGTTCACCGTGAAGTCCCGACGCACCAGGTCGTCCTCGATGGTGTCGCCGTACGACACCTCGGGCTTGCGAGAGGTGCGGTCGTACGCCTCGGAGCGGTAGGTCGTGACCTCGATGTCGAACGACTCTTTCTTGCAGCCAACCGTCCCGAAGGCGATGCCGACCTCCCAGACCGCGTCCGCCCACGGCCGGACGATCTTCAGAACGTCCTCGGGGCGGGCATCGGTGGTGAAGTCCAGGTCATTGCCGAGCCGGCCCAGCAGCGCATCCCGGACCGAACCGCCGACCAGGGCAAGTGTGAACCCGGCCTCCTGGAATCGACGGGCCAGGTCATCCGCGACGGGGGACACCCTCAGCAGCTCGCTCACGGCACGTCGCTGGACATGGTTCAGCGCGTTCGTCGACTGCGGGGTCCGCTCGGCGATCGGGGCGGGGAGGTCATTGTTGGCGTTCGGCACAACAAAACAGGGTACGTGGCCGCGCAGCGCAAGGCGTCACGTAATAAAGGGGACAGGCTGGGCGCGGGCCCCTCCGGAGCCGCGATCATGTGGAGCAGTCCCTGGCACTTCGTCGCAGCGGGTCTCGTTACCATTCGTGGACGCACATTCCGAACGACCACTGACGACGACGAGGGACGGGCGAGCGCGTGGCCGAGGCGGCAGGGTTCCAGGGGACTGAACGGCCGCGTGGTCGATGGCTGCGAAGGACCGTGACACTGCTCACTGGAGTGCTCCTTCTCATGGGGCTGCTCCAGGTTCCGCATGCCGCGTCCGCCCAGGCGGCCCCGACGGGCTCCCGCACGGTCGACGTCACCATCGATTCCATGTCCCCGTCCGCTCCCTCCAAGAACGACACGGTCACCGTCTCCGGCACGCTCACCAACGACGGCCGCAGCACGATCACGGACGCGCATGTCGGAATGCACCATGGATCCGCGCTCGGCGGCCGTAGCTCCATCGAGAATGCGTCCCGTCGTACCGGTTATCAGCCGGGTACGGACGGTGAGGAGATCAAGGGCCACAGCGACAAGATCGGCAAACTGGAGCCCGGCGTCAGCCGCCCCTTCAGCCTCAGCGTGCCGGTCAAGGACCTCGAGCTCACCGATAGCGGTGTGTACCCGATCGGCATCTCTCTGTCAGGGCGCTCTCAGGCCGCGCCGTACGGGCAGGTCCTCGGCTTCGACCGGACGTTCCTGCCCTGGCAGACGGCCAATGCCGACAAGAAGACCCAGCTCACGTACATGTGGCCGCTGATCTCCCCCACTCACCTCACCGCCGAGACGGATGCCGACGCTCAGCAGACGCCGGTCTTCCGCAACGATGACCTCGCTGCCGAGCTCGCGCCCGGAGGCCGGCTCCAGCAGATGGTCGCACTCGGCAAGAACCTGCCGGTGACCTTCGTCATCGATCCCGACCTGCTCGCGACCGTCGACGCGATGACCAAGTCGTACCGGGTGGACGGCCCGGACGGGCCCATGGGCAAGAACCAGGCAGTCGCCAAGCAGTGGCTGCACGACCTCGAAGAAGCGGTCAAGACGCACGAGGTCGTCGCGCTGCCCTTCGCCGACCCCGACTTGGCCTCGCTCGCCCACCACGGCAAGGGCGTGCCCAGCGCGCTCAGCCACCTCGGCCCGGCCACCGACCTCGCCGACAAGACCGTGGACACGATCCTCGGAGTCAAGCCCCGCACGGACTTCGCCTGGCCCGTCGACGGCGCGGTCGACTCGTCCATCGTGGATGTCGCGACCTCGGCCGGTGCACACAACGTGATCACCCGCAGTGACAGCCTGCGGGATGCCGACAGGCTGCCCTATACCCCGACGGCGGCCCGCCCCATCGGCGGCGGCAACACCGCAGTCGTCGCGGACGCGCAGCTCTCGCGGGCCTTCGAAGGCGATATGTCGAAGGCCGGAGACTCCACCCATGCGGTCCAGGAGTTCCTCGCCCAGACCCAGATGATCAACCTTGAGGACCCCGGTCGGCAGCGCAGCATCGTCGTCGCGCCGCAGCGCATGCCCTCGGTCAGCCAGGCCCACGCCATGGCCACCGCCCTGCGGAGTCTGGACGACTCCGGGAGCTGGACCCAATCGCTGAACCTCGCCGGCGCGGCCAAAGCCAAGCCCGACCGTGCCGCCACCCGTCATGTGCCGAGCGGCGCCGCCTACCCGTCCTCACTGCGCAGGCAGGAACTCCCCGTCAGCGCCTTCCGGCAGATCCAGGGCACCCAGTCCGCGCTGGACGACTTCCAGGTGATCCTGGCCCAGCCGGAGCGCGTGGTGACCCCGTTCGGCAACGCCATAATGCGGGAGATGTCGACGGAGTGGCGGGGCAACACCGCCGGCGCCAAGACGTTCCGGCACTCCGTACGCAACTACCTCGACGGTCTGACCAAGAAGGTTCGCCTGATCCAGAAGTCGGGGGCAACGCTCTCCGGGCGCAGCGCCACGATTCCGGTGACGGTGCAGAACAACCTGGTCCAAGGCGTCAAGGACATGACGCTGAAGCTGACCTCGTCCCAGCCCAACCGTCTGGACGCGGGCAAGTCGCAGCAGATCACGGTGGACGGCGGGCACAGCCAGTCGTTCAAGTTCGACACCACCGCGAACGCCAATGGCCGGGCATGGGTGACCGCCCAGCTCTACACGGCGGACGGAAAGCCGTACGGTGAGCCGATGATGTTCCAAGTGAACGTCACGGAGATCACCGCCACGGTGATGCTCGTCATCGCAGGCGGCGTGCTGCTGCTCGTGCTCGCCGGTGTACGGATCTATCTTCAGCGCAAGCGGGCGGCCACCCGGCGGACCGAGAACGGGTCCGACGGCGACGAGCCCGATGACGGTTCAGGCACGGATGGCGACAACGGCGGCACGGACGGCGACGAGCCGGAGCAGCCGAGTGACCCCACGCCGGACACCGGATCGGAAAGCTCCGACCCGTCCGGCTCAGGTGAGAAAGTGGACCGTTGATAGATGGCGGGGCCGGATGGCCGGCGACGGATGAGGTGGGGCAGCGATGAATGCGCCGTACGACGGTGACCGGGGCCGGGGCGCCAATGGCGACCCCACGGGGCCGGTCCCTCCGACGCCCCCGCCGCCCGCGGACCAGGATCCCTACGTCCAGGACCCTTACGTCGAGGACGCCTACCGCAATGACCCGCACCGCGCACAGGACCCGACGGCCCAGGATCCGGTGACCGAGGCGCTCTACGACCGCGCCGCGCACCCCCCGCCGCCCCCGGGACAGCCCGCGCATCCGCTCTACCAGCAGCCTGCCGCGGGCCGCCACACGCCCGACCCGCAGCTGTGGGCCTCGCCCCCGCCGCCCGAGCCGCAGGGCCCGACCCGCAATCTCCCGTACGGCGATGCCGCCGCGACGACACAGTTCGTGGGTGTCGACGACCTGATCACCCAGGCCGCCGACGAGCGTCCGGAGCCCGATGCCTTCGCGCATCTCTACCGGGACCAGCAGTCCTACGAGGGCCGGCACCCCGCTCCTGCGCCGATGGGCCCCCCGGTGGCCGGTACGACGCCCGGACCGGAGGCCGTGCCCCACCAGCCCGCGCCGGAGCCGGAGCCCGCCCCCGTGGCGGCGGCCGGCAAGCCCTCCGGCGGCCGCGCCTCCGGCCTGCTGAAGTCCAGCGCGGTCATGGCGGCCGGCACGATGGTGTCGCGTCTCACCGGCTTCGTCCGCTCGGCGCTGATCGTCGCGGCCCTCGGTGGCGCCGTGCTCGGTGACTCCTGGCAGGTCGCCTACCAGCTTCCGACGATGATCTTCATCCTGACCATCGGCGGCGGTCTGAACTCCGTCTTCGTCCCGCAGCTGGTGCGCGCGATGAAGGAGGACGACGACGGCGGCGAGGCCTACGCCAACCGGCTCCTGACGCTGGTCATCGTGATTCTCGGCGCGCTGACGGTGCTGGCGGTCGTGGCGGCGCCACTCCTGGTGAAACTGGTCTCCTTCGACATCTCCCGTGACCCGGCGGCCAACGAGGTCGCCGTCGCGTTCACCCGCTACTGCGTACCCACGATCTTCTTCATGGGTCTGCATGTCGTGATGGGACAGATCCTCAATGCCCGCGGCCGCTTCGGCGCGATGATGTGGACCCCGGTCCTCAACAACATCGTCATGATCGCCACCTTCGGCCTGTTCATCTGGGTCTACGGCACGGCGAACACCTCGCACATCGGCGTCACCACCATCCCCGACGAGGGCATCCGGCTCCTGGGCATCGGCACCCTCCTCGGTCTCGTCGTCCAGGCGCTGGCGATGATCCCGTACCTGCGCGACGCCGACTTCAAGCTCCGGCTGCGCTTCGACTGGCGTGGCCACGGCCTGGGCAAGGCCGCCAAGCTCGCCAAGTGGACCGTGCTGTTCGTGCTCGCCAACCAGGCGGGCGTCCTCGTCGTCACCCAGCTCTCCACGTGGGCCGGCAACACCGCCAACGACCAGGGACACCCGGGCACCGGCTTCATCTCCTACGCCAGCGCACAGCTGATCTGGAACATGCCGCAGGCGATCATCACCGTCTCCGTCATGGCCGCGCTGCTGCCGCGGCTGGCACGGTCCGCGCACGACGGTGACACCGGAGCCGTCCGCGACGACATGTCGCAGGGCCTGCGCACCTCCGCCGTCGCCATCGTCCCGATCTCGTTCGGCTTCCTCTCCCTCGGCATCCCGCTGTGCACGCTGGTCTACGGCTCGTCCGGCGCCGGCATCCCGATGGGCTACATGCTGATGGGCTTCGGTGTGGGGCTGATCCCGTTCTCGGTGCAGTACGTCGTCCTGCGCGCCTTCTACGCGTACGAGGACACCCGCACCCCCTTCTACAACACGGTGATCGTCGCCGCCGTCAACGCCGCGGCCTCCGGTCTCTGCTTCCTGGTGCTGCCCGCCCAGTGGGCCGTGGTCGGCATGGCGGCCTCCTACGGCCTGGCGTACATCATCGGCGTGGGCGTGGCCTGGCGCCGTCTGAGCAAGCGCATGGACGGCGACCTCGACACCGCTCATGTCGTCCGGACCTACGCACGGCTGGCGGGCGCCAGCATCCCGGCCACGATCATCTCGGGCGCCGCGGTGTACGGGATCATGCAGACGCTCGGCAGCGGGTTCCTCGGGTCGCTGGCCGCTCTGGTCGCCGGCTCGGCCGCACTTCTGGCCGTGTTCTACGTAGCTGCACGCAAAATGCGCATCGAGGAACTGAACGCCCTGGTCGGCATGGTCCGGTCGAAGCTTGGGCGTTGATTGAGCACAACCATCGACTGCCACCGTGTGTCGTGCATAGTGGCGGACTGTGGGCACAATTGTCTTGGCTCATTGAGCCTGCAACGGATGGGGAGGCAGGAACGACGGTGGCGGAACGGAGCACGGCTGCCGTCGACGTGGCTGACACGAGCGGTGAGGAACCGCTGACCGCCAAGGCGGGTAAGGCCACGGACGACGGTGCTAAGGCCGAGAAGGTATCCGGCGGGGAAAAGGACGCCGCAGGCACCGACGAGGAGCGTGCCGCGGCGATCGAAGCCGAGCCACCGGAGCTGCACAGCGGCCACAAGCTTGCCAGACGCTACCGCCTCGAGGAGTGCGTCACCCGTCTGGACGGATTCAGTAGTTGGCGCGCGGTCGACGAAAAGCTGCGCCGCGCCGTCGGCGTGCATATCCTGCCCGCCGACCACCCGCGGGCGCGGCCGGTGCTGTCCGCCGCCCGTTCCTCGGCACTGCTGGGTGACCCCCGGTTCGTCCAGGTCCTGGACGCCGTCGAAGAGAACGACCTCGTCTACGTGGTCCATGAGTGGCTGCCGGATGCCACCGAGCTCACCACGGTGCTCGCGAACGGCCCCCTGGAGCCGCACGACGCCTACCAGCTCGTCAGCCAGGTCTCCCAGGCCATGGCCGCCGCGCACCGCGAGGGCCTTTCCCATCTGCGGATCACGCCCGGCTCGGTGCTGCGTACGGAGTCCGGGCAGTACCGCATCCGCGGACTGGCCGTCATGGCGGCGCTGCGCGGCATCACCTGCGAGCACCCGCAGCGCACGGACACGGAGGCGATCGGTGCGCTGCTCTATGCCGCGCTGACGCAGCGCTGGCCGTACGAGAACGATGCCCATGGCCTCACCGGCCTGCCCAAGGGTGTCGGGCTCATCGCACCCGACCAGGTGCGGGCCGGCGTTCACCGCGGGCTGTCCGAGCTCGCCATGCGTGCCTTGATCAACGATGGCGCCACGGCTTCCCGCCAGGAGCAGCCGTGCACCACCCCGGAGGAGCTGGCCAAGGCCGTCGCGGCCGTACCGCGTATCCGGCCTCCGGAGACCTCCTTCACCACACCTCCGCCGTACCAGCGCACGGGATTCCAGCAGGGCAGCTACCGGCAGTCCCCGGGGCAGGCGACGCAGCCGACCCGGGCGACGCAGCCTGTCGCCACTCCGCCGCCCCCGTTGCAGAGCCGCACCGGCCGGGCGCTCAAGTGGTCCGTCTCCGCGCTGCTCATCGCGGCGCTGGGGCTGGGCAGCTGGCAGCTGGCAGACACCCTGCTCAAGCGGGAGAAGGACCAGGACGACCCGAGCAACTCGCAGCCAAGCGGCGGCGGGGCCAAGAAGCCCCAGGGCAAGCCGATCAAGATCGTGGACGGTAGTGAGTACTACCCCGACGGCCAGCCGCAGCACGCGAATCAGGCGCAGGACACCTATGACGGGAACCCCAGCACCTACTGGGGCAGCAAGGGCTATCACGAGGGCCCTGATCTGAACCCGGCCTTCAAGAAGGGCGTGGGCCTCGTCTACGACCTCGGCTCGAAGCAGCAGATAAGCGGCGCGTCGATCGGTCTGCACTACACCGGCGATCACACCACCGTGACGCTCTATGCAGCCAATTCGCTCTCCCCGTCCGAGCCGCTCAGCTCCATGCGGCAGCTCGGAACGGGCAGGACCGCGGACTCGACTGCCAAGGTCAAGCTGAAGCAGCCGGAAAAGGCACGCTACGTCGTCGTATGGCTCACCGCGATGCCGTATGCGCCGGGTGACGGGTACACCGGCGCCGGGTACCGGCAGGGTGTGACAGAGGTGTCCTTCACCAGCTGAGCAGGTGGCGAGGCGGCACGACCGTCCAGGACAGTGGTGGGGCTCCGGTCCGGTATGCGGGCCGGAGCCCCACACCCTTGGGCGCTGCTGCTGTGCGGAACGCCCACGTGAGAACGGCGTATATCGGCCACCTGCCTGCTCACCGCCGCCTTCCGACAGCATTTACATTCATGACCTGGCGGGCTTCAATTGGACCGAGATCAGGCAGCTACGGCCGGGGGGCCCGTGTCCACCGACAGCGACAAGGCTTCGATACCAACCGACGCCGATCTCCTTGCCCTGCACGTAAAGGGCGACCCCGACGCGTTCGGGGAGATTGTCCGGCGCCATCGCGACCGGCTCTGGGCAGTGGCGTTGCGCACTCTCAGCGACCGCGAAGAGGCCGCTGACGCAGTCCAGGACGCCCTGGTCTCCGCCTATCGCGCCGCCCACACCTTCCGCGGGCAGTCCGCCGTGACGACCTGGCTGCACCGCATCACGGTCAATGCCTGCCTGGACCGGGCCCGTAAGGCCGCCTCTCGGCGCACCTCGCCCGTTGCCGAGACCGAGCGGCTGGAGCAGCTTCTCGAGCCCGAGGAATCCGCCGCGGCCCCTGCCGAGCGCCAGGATCTGCACCGGGAGCTGCTCAGCGCCCTGCGCACCCTTCCCGAGGAGCAGCGTGCCGCGCTCGTCCTCGTCGATATGCAGGGCTACCCCGTCGCGGAAGCCGCGGCGATCCTCGATATCCCCACCGGCACGGTGAAAAGCCGGTGCGCACGGGGCCGCGCTCGGCTCCTCCCCTTGGTCACCCATCTGCGCGCCGACAACGGGGATAGCAAACCCGCGAGCGGGGGAAGGAACCGGGCGCAGGGGACATCCGTCCCACCGACGGCAGGGCCGAAGGACACAGGTGCCGTGAAGGGCGGAGGTGGGCGAGCGTGACGTCGACGACCGGCACGGGTGAGCACCCCACAGGGGAGCACCCGGAAGTCTCCGAGATTTCCGACCTCACGGACGGGCTGCTTTCTCCCTCCCGCAGCGCGGATGTACGTGAGCATCTCGCCGGCTGCCCGCTGTGCGATGACGTCTATGCCTCCCTGGAAGAGATTCGGGCGCTGCTCGGCACTCTCCCCGGCCCGGTCCGGATGCCAGCCGACGTGGCCGGTCGCATCGATGCCGCCCTTGCCGCCGAGGCGCTGCTGGATGCCACCGCCCCCGGCGGCGTCGTGGCTCATGTTTCACGTGAAACAGCCACCATCCCCGTCGCTATTTCACGTGAAACCGATGAGCTGCCCCGCCGTGCCACGCCGCCCGCCCGGCCGTCCGGGCGGCCCCGGGGCTCGTCCGGGCCGGGTCGCCAGTCACCCGGCGAGCGCTCGTCCCGTGCACGGCGCTGGCCCCGGATTCTGCTCGGTAGCGCTGCGGCCGCGGCGGTCTTCAGCTTCGGCGGCCTGCTCATCCAGAACGCAACCGTCGACGGCACCCAGGCAAAAGGTCCTGACCGGGCCACCGTCACCCCCAAAGCGACCACGGATCGCGCGGCCGGCCTGACCGCCGCCAGCCTGGGATCGCGTGTCCACGATCTACTGGCGTCAAAGGGCTCGCACAAGTCCCCGGAGATCGGCACGCGAACCTCCCCGGAGTCGACGATGCGCGGCGGTGCCGACACCATCCCCTCGTGTGTCCGCCTCGGGATCAAGCGTACGGAGACTCCGCTCGCGTCCAGCCACACTCAATACCAGGGCAAGGACGCCTACCTCGTGGTTCTGCCGAATCCGTCCGATCCGAAGCGCGTCTCCGCGTATGTCGTCAGTTCCTCTTGCGTCTCCGCCACGCCGCCGGCTCCCGGAAAGGTCCTGCTGTCTCACTCGTACCAGCGAGACTGAGCGACGAGAAGTGCGCTGTGACACTCCGGGAATGCTCGGCCCGTAGGATCCGTTGGGTGGGGTGAGAGTTCCGAGAGCCCCAGCAAGCAGTCGGCAGAGACAAGGAAGACACCCGTGAGCGACGTCCGCAACGTGATCATCATTGGCTCCGGGCCCGCGGGCTATACCGCAGCGCTCTACACCGCCCGCGCGTCCCTGAAGCCGCTGGTCTTCGAAGGTGCCGTCACCGCTGGGGGCGCGCTGATGAACACCACCGACGTGGAGAACTTCCCCGGTTTCCGCGACGGCATCATGGGGCCGGACCTCATGGACAACATGCGCGCCCAGGCGGAGCGCTTCGGCGCCGAGCTTGTGCCGGACGACATTGTCTCGGTCGACCTCTCCGAGGAGATCAAGACCGTCACGGACACCGCTGGAAATGTGCACCGGGCGAAGACCGTGATCGTCAGCACCGGCTCCCAGCACCGCAAGCTCGGGCTGCCCCGTGAGGACGAGCTGTCCGGCCGTGGCGTCTCCTGGTGCGCCACCTGTGACGGGTTCTTCTTCAAGGACCAGGACATCGCCGTCATCGGTGGAGGCGACACCGCGATGGAGGAGGCCACCTTCCTCTCCCGCTTCGCCAAGTCGGTCACGGTCGTCCACCGCCGTGACACTCTGCGGGCCAGCAAGGCAATGCAGGAGCGCGCCTTCGCCGACCCGAAGATCAAGTTTGTGTGGGACAGCGATGTCGCCGAGATCCACGGCGAGAGCAAGCTGTCGGGTCTGACGCTGCGCAACCGCAAGACGGGCGAGACCTCCGAGCTCCCCGTCACCGGCCTCTTCATCGCGATCGGTCACGACCCGCGGACCGAGCTCTTCAAGGGTCAGCTGAAGCTCGACGACGAGGGCTACCTCAAGGTCGATGCGCCCAGCACGCGGACCAACCTCCAGGGCGTTTTCGCCGCCGGCGATGTTGTCGACCACACCTACCGCCAGGCGATCACCGCAGCCGGCACGGGCTGCTCCGCCGCCCTCGACGCCGAGCGGTTCCTCGCTGCGCTGTCGGACAGCGAGGCCTCCGAGCCGGACAAGACCGCGACCGTCTGATCCGCACCCAGCTTTCCCACCACCCACCCCAGTAAGGAGACTGCCATGGCCGGCGCCACGGTGACCGTCACGGACGACAACTTCGAAGAGGTCGTCCTCAAGAGCGACAAGCCCGTCCTCGTGGACTTCTGGGCCACCTGGTGCGGTCCCTGCCGCCAGGTCGCCCCGTCCCTGGAGGCGATTGCCGCCGAGCACGACGAGATCGTCATCGCCAAGCTGAACACCGACGAGAACCCGGCAACCACCGCCAAGTACGGCGTCATGTCGATCCCGACCATGAACGTCTACCAGGGCGGCGAGGTCGTGAAGACCATCGTCGGTGCCAAGCCGAAGGCCGCGATCGAGCGCGACCTGGCGGACTACCTCGCCTGAGTCGCGCTACGACGTTTCACGGGAAACGGGCCCGCCCCACCAAGGGGACGGGCCCGTTCTCTGTTTCACGTGAAACCGCGTGCTTCACAGCGGCCGCAGGGCGGGTTCCTTCTGGACTGCTCCCAGCAAGCGGTCGAGCGCCAGCTCGACATCTTCCTTCCACGAAATCGTGGTCCGTAGCTCAAGGCGCAGCCGCGGAAAGCGGGGGTGAGGCCGTACGGTCTTGAAGCCGACCGCGAGGAGATGATCGGCGGGCAGCACACACGCCGGCTCGCTCCAGCGGGCATCGCCGAAGGCCTCAATGGCTTTGAAGCCGCGCTGGATGAGGTCCTTGGCGACCGTCTGGACCATCACCCGCCCCAGCCCCTGACCTTGGTAGCCGGGGATCAGCCACGCCGTCAGCAGCTGCACCGCGTCCGGCGAGACCGGGCTGGTGGGGAAAGCCGTGGAGCGCGGCACATACGCCGGCGGGGCGTACATCACGAACCCGACGGGCACCTCGTCGACATAGACGACCCGTCCGCAGGACCCCCACTCCAGCAGTACTGCCGAGATCCAGGCTTCCTTCTCGAGCTCGGGGCGACCCGCCTTTACCGCGGCCTCGCCGCTGACGGGGTCGAGCTCCCAGAAGACACAGGAGCGGCAGCGCTTGGGGAGGTCCGGAAGGTTGTCCAACGTGAGCGGTACGAGCCGACGGCCCATGGAACCAGGTCCTCACTTCCCGCGCCTGCCACACCACGAAGCGCCGTCACCGCCGCCTGCTCTCTGAGCAGACCACCAACGAACCCTCCGACGGCTGCGAGACCGAACCCCGCTGCCAACAGTCCGGTGCGGCTCACCGATTGCATGGCTCTCTCCTCGGTGTGAGGTGTCTCCAGATGGATGCGTGCCATACCCGAACGCATCGTATCCACCCTTTACGGGCACGGGTACCGCAAGAGAGCAAAGGGCGGGCCGTGTTCCGGTATGGGCTCCGGAACACGGCTCGCCCAGGAGCCGAGAGCATCAGCTCACTCTTCTTCGTTGCTTTCCTCCTCGGCCAGCGACTGGCTCAGGACGCGCCCCTCACCAGGGGCAAGCCTGCCGAGGATCCGCTCCAGATCGTCTATCGAGGCGAACTCGACGACGATCTTTCCCTTTTTCTGCCCCAGGTCGACCTTCACCCGGGTCTCAAAACGGTCGGACAGCCGGGAGGCCAAGCCCGTGAGCGCGGGGGACACCCGAGTACCCGCACGGGGCCCCTTGGCCTTGGTCGCGCTCGTGGGGGTCGAACCCATCAGGGTCACGATCTCCTCGACGGAACGGACCGACAGTCCCTCCGCGACGATGCGGCGCGCAAGGTGGTCCTGCTCTTCCGAGTTCTCCACGGAGAGCAGCGCGCGGGCATGTCCTGCGGAGAGCACACCGGCGGCAAGCCGCTTCTGCACGGACGGCGAGAGCTTCAGCAGCCGCAGCGTGTTGGAGACCTGCGGACGCGAACGCCCGATCCGGTCGGCCAACTCGTCATGCGTGCACTTGAAGTCCTTCAGCAACTGGTCGTAGGCGGCTGCCTCTTCCAGCGGGTTGAGCTGTGCCCGGTGAAGGTTCTCCAGAAGCGCATCGAGCAACAACTTCTCGTCGTCCGTGGCCCGCACGATCGCGGGAATCTTCTCCAGGCCGGCCTCACGGCACGCCCGCCAGCGGCGCTCGCCCATGATGAGCTCATACCGCCCCGGCCCCGTCTGCCGGACCACCACCGGCTGGAGCAGGCCCACCTCCTTGATGGAGGTGACCAGCTCAGCAAGGGCGTCCTCGTCGAAGACCTCACGCGGCTGTCGCGGGTTCGGCTTGATCGCATCCAGCGGCACTTCGGCGAAGTGCGCTCCTGCCACCGCTGAGACGCCCGCCGACGATGGCTCCGTCCCGTTCGGTGCTTCCGTTTCACGTGAAACACCGTGCGCCGGCAGCGACGTCACCTTGGCGGCCGCCACTCCTCGCTCCGGAGCCAAGACCGGTGCGGACGACGGTGACGCCGCTCCCTGTCCCGCCGACCCTGCATTGTCCGTGCTCTGCGGTGCCGCGGGGATCAGCGCACCGAGCCCACGGCCCAGGCCTCTACGTCGTTCACTCACTGAGTCCCCTCCGAGATGCTGTGCTGTGCTTCATAGTTGACGTTGAGGCCCTGGCCTCCGGTTTGCGGGGCCCCACGCAACGCGATCTCTCGGGCCGCTTCGAGGTAGGAAAGCGAGCCACTGGATCCCGGGTCATAGGTGAGCACTGTCTGCCCATAGCTGGGTGCCTCGGAGATACGCACCGAGCGGGGGATGCTCGTACGGAGCACCTCGTGGCCGAAGTGACTGCGCACCTCGTCGGCGACCTGGGAGGCCAGCCGGGTCCGCCCGTCGTACATGGTCAGCAAGATCGTCGACACATGGAGCTCGGGGTTGAGATGCCCCCGCACCAGATCAACGTTCCGCAGCAGCTGCCCCAGTCCCTCAAGCGCGTAGTACTCGCACTGAATCGGGATCAGTACCTCGGCGCCGGCCACCAGAGCGTTGACCGTCAGCAGGCCGAGCGAGGGCGGACAGTCGATGAAGATGTAGTCCAGCGGCTGTTCATACGCCTTGATGGCCCGGTCCAGGCGGCTCTCACGCGCCACCAGCGAAACCAGCTCGATCTCCGCACCGGCCAGATCGATCGTGGCGGGCGCACAGAACAGACCCTCCACATCCGCGACCGGCTGCACCACGTCGGAGAGTGGCTTGCTCTCCACCAGCACGTCATAGATGGAGGGCACTTCGGAGTGATGGTCGATCCCCAGCGCCGTCGACGCATTGCCCTGGGGGTCGAGGTCAATCACCAGAACCCGGGCACCGTGCAGGGCCAATGAGGCTGCCAGGTTCACCGTGGTCGTGGTCTTCCCGACCCCGCCCTTCTGGTTGGCAACCACCATGACCCGTGTCTGTTCAGGCCGGGGCAGCCCCTCACCCGCGCGGCCAAGTGCCTCCACCGCCAGCTGAGCTGCACGACCGATCGGGGTGTCGTCCATCGGGGGCGGCGTTTCACGTGAAACGTCGTCCCCGAACGACTCGCTACGGGGACCGGGGACCGGATCGGTCATCGGTCCCGCGATGTTGGCGTCGGACCGCACGGATTCACTCTCCTCGACATCAGGCTCACAGTGTTCAGAGCCTGCCATGCTTTCGGTGTCGTGAACCAGTGAGGTCCGTTCTCCTGTGGACGAATCCACTTCTGTGGATACTTCGCTGACCCTTGTGGGTCTACGGTCGCGCGGCGCGGCGGCCGCACGACCGCGACCGATGATCCCTTGCAGCAGAGAACGACGTTTCACGTGAAACACGATGCCAGCGTCGCGCCTGAATTAGCCGCGACACTCCGTCTTGTGTCGTTTTGATGGCATTTACGAAATTCGCACGTTCCGCTCCCTCGCGGAACGGAAAGCCAGTGCCTCCATGCCGGCCTGTAAGGCTCCGGCACCAGGACGTCAGCGCCGGCGCCCCCTCGATGCACGGCCCACCCGAGCCGCCTTCGCCCGCTTGGCCGCAAAGCGCACACCGCCGGGGCTCTCGCCCACCTCGACCCGCACGACGGTCGAGGGCGGATCCACGATGCCCTCGCCCACGTGCACCACCGAGGTCTCCACCACGCCGAGCTTGCTCAGCGCGGCCCGGGCTCCCTTGAGCTCCTCCTCCGCGGCATCGCCCTTGAGCGCCAGCATCTCGCCGTAAGGACGCAGCAGCGGAACGCCCCAGCCGGCCAGCCGGTCGAGCGGGGCAACGGCACGCGCCGTCACCACATGCACCTGGGGAAGCTTCCCCATGACCTCTTCGGCCCGCCCGCGCACCACCGTCACATGGTCCAGCCCGAGCAGCTCGACGACCTCCTGGAGGAAGTTCGTCCGTCGCAGCAGCGGCTCCAGCAGCATGATCTTCAGGTCCGGCCGCACCAGAGCCAGCGGGATACCGGGCAGCCCGGCCCCCGAGCCCACATCGCAGACCGAGACTCCCTCGGGCACCACCTCGGAGAGCACCGCGCAGTTCAACAGATGCCGCTCCCACAGCCGTGGCACCTCACGCGGGCCGATGAGCCCACGCTTCACCCCGGCGTCGGCGAGCAGTTCGCCGTACCGCACAGCCTCCGGAAAGCGCTCGCCGAAAACCTCCTCCGCCGCCTGCGGCGCAGGAGGGAGCTCCGCTGCTTCCTCCGTCACGGGAACCGCCCTTCCTCTGGACTGCTTTTCCTGCCGGGAACCCGGGTTACGCCCCCGGGATAACACAGAACGCTGACAACTTTTGGCCCCGCCTGCGAGCAGACGGGGCCAAAGAAAACGGGAGCGCTGAGCGGTCAGGCCGGGAGGACAACCACTCGGCGCTGCGGCTCCTCGCCCTCGGACTCGCTCCGGAGCCCGGCCGCCGCCACCGCGTCGTGGACGACCTTGCGCTCGAACGGCGTCATGGGGTCGAGCTTCAGCGGCTCGCCGGTGCCCTTGACCTCCTCGGCCGCCTTCGCACCGATCTCCGCAAGCTCCTCACGCTTACGCGCCCGGAAGCCGGCGATGTCCAGCATCAGACGGCTGCGGTCACCGGTCTCACGGTGAACGGCAAGCCGGGTCAGCTCCTGAAGGGCCTCCAGCACCTCGCCGTCGCGGCCCACCAGCTTCTGGAGGTCACGGCTGGTCGAGTCACTGATGATCGACACAGCGGCACGGTCGGCCTCGACATCCATGTCGATGTCGCCGTCGAGGTCGGCGATGTCCAGCAGACCCTCGAGGTAGTCGGCCGCGATCTCGCCTTCCTGCTCCAGGCGGGTCAGGGTGTCGGTGCCCTTGGTGGCAGGGGTCGTGTCCGTCACGAAAGGACTCCTTCTTACTTCTTCGTCGGGTGCTTGGGGCGCTGCTGGCCCTTGCGCTGTCCGGACTTGGTGGTGCGGGACCCGGAGGCGCCGCCCTTCTCCTTGCCGTCCTGCGCGTCCTTCTTCTCCAGCGACTGCTTCTTCGCAGCACCCTGACCTGCGTCCGTGCCACCCGACGCCGATCCGGCACGCGTACGGTTCTGCGCACCGCCGACCGGAGCGCCGCCGGTCTGCCGCTTGGACTTCGTCTGGCGCTTGGGCTGCTGACGGTTCTGGCGCGCCTCTTCGACGGCCTGCTTCGCGGCGATCTCGGCCGGGTCCTCGACGACCTTGCCCGCGGCCCGCAGCCGCTCCTGGCGCTCCGCGAAGGCCTTGCTGCCCGGAGTCGGGTTACGACGGATGACGAACATCTGCTGGCCCATGGTCCACACGTTGGTGGTCAGCCAGTAGACGAGCACACCGACGGGGAAGTTGATGCCGAAGACGGCGAACATGATGGGGAAGACGTACATCAGCATCTTCTGCTGCTGCATGAACGGCGTCTTCACCGTGAGGTCGACGTTCTTAGTCATCAGCTGGCGCTGCGTGTAGAACTGCGACGCCGACATCAGGACGATCATGATGATCGTGACCACGCGGACGTCGACCACGGAAGCACCCAGGCTCTGGATCTTCTCCGCGCTGTCCATGAACTTCGCCGCCAGCGGCGCACCGAAGATGTGGGCCTTCTGCGCGCTCTCCAGAAGCGGCTGGTCGATGACACCGACCACCTTGTTCTGGGCGATGTGGTTCAGCACCTGATACAGCGAGATGAAGAACGGCGACTGGGCCAGAATCGGGAGACAGCTCGAGAGCGGGTTGGTGCCCGTCTCCTTGTAGAGCTTCATCATCTCTTCGGACTGGCGCTGCTTGTCGCTCTTGTAGCGCTCCTGGATCGCCTTCATCTTCGGCTGGAGCGCCTGCATGTTCCGCGTCGACTTGATCTGCTTCACAAACAGCGGGATCAAGCAGATACGGATCAGCACCACCAGCGAGACGATGGACAGACCCCACGCCGCGCCACTGTCCCTGTCAAAGATGAGGCTGTAGAACGAGTGGAACTGGACGATGATCCAGGAAACAGCGATATAGAGGGGACCGAGGATCGTGTCCACGAATCAGGCTCCTTGGGCGTTGGGCTGAGTCTCGGGCTGGGCGACAGGCTCAGGGACGGTGGGCCCGCCCAGGCGGCTCCTCAGCCGCTGATGCCAAACCGGACGCTTCCGGGGAGGGACGTGGTCGACGCCACCGAGCGACCACGGATTGCATCGCAGGATGCGCCAAGCTGTCAGCGCAGTCCCTTTCACCGCGCCGTGCCGGTCGATGGCCGTGTAGCCATAGTGCGAGCACGACGGGTAGTACTTGCAGACCGGTCCCAGCAGGGGGCTGATGGTCCACTGATAGATCTTGATCAAAAGCAGCAGCGGGTACTTCACTGTGCGCTCCCTCCCGGGTCCCGTCCGGGGTTCCGGGGGCCCGCGGCGCATCCGCCGTCGGTCGCAGCCCCCGGGGGATTGCAGCCTCTCGGCACCCCTCCCAGCAGCCGCTCGAGGGCGGCATCCAGGTCGCGGGCCAGCTGGTCGTGATCTGCATCACCCGCGCAGGGCAGGGCCCGTACGACAACCAGGCTACCGGCGGGCAGCCGGTCCAGCCGGTCGCGCACGAGATGCCGAAGCCGGCGCTTGACCTTGTTGCGCACGACAGCGTTGCCCACTGCCTTGCTCACGACGAAACCCGCACGTGCCGAGGGAACACTTTCCCCCGACCCGTGCGGGTCCGTTGCACCACTGCGGAAATGAACGACAAGGAGCGGGCGCCCGGCCCTGCGTCCCCGGCGTACCGCGGTCGCAAAGTCCTCGCGCCGCCTCAGCCGATTCTCGGTAGGCAGCACGTCATGGACCTGGGTTCAGGCTGCTCAGGCCGACAGGCGGGAGCGACCCTTGCCACGGCGGGTCGCCAGGATCGCGCGGCCGGCGCGGGTCCGCATGCGCAGACGGAAGCCGTGGGTCTTCGCGCGGCGGCGGTTGTTCGGCTGGAAGGTGCGCTTGCTCACTCGGGGGCTCCAGGAATGCTTGTTGCCTCAGCAGAGACAGATGTGGGGCGTCGACTGGCTGTCACCGTGCGCCCACGAGTAGCTCGCAACGCCTAAGTGCACCGCTACACGATCACTCGAGCGTGATCTTTGCCCATCGGAGGCAGGCGGCAGCAGCCATCGACAACTCGACCTGGTCACGGTACGCGCGGCTACGCCATCCGGTCAAACCGGCTTCTCGGCGGCGCCGACGAGCCGCTTGTCAGGACACACTATGCACAGCCTGTGGACAACAACTTGAATCACCAGGCCCGCCCTGACTACCGTGGCTGAACTCCGATTCCTTCCCGCCCGTCCTGAGAATCACACATTCGTGGGACTGCTGAGAGAGCGTGCCCCGTGGCTGATGTACCTGCCGATCTTGCCGCAGTGTGGCCGCGCGTGCTCGACCATCTCCTTCGTGCGGAGGCCGACGGCCTCAAGCCCAAGGACCAGGACTGGCTCAAGCGCACCCAGCCGCTGGCGCTGGTCGCCGACACCGCACTGCTCGCCGTTCCCAATGAATTCGCCAAGGGCGTGCTCGAAGGCCGGCTGGCGCCGCTGATCGGAGAGGCCCTCAGCCATGAGTGCGGCCGCCCGATCCGGATCGCGATCACCGTCGACGACTCCGCTGAGGAGCCCCCGGCGCAGTCCGCACCGCCCGCGCCTCAGCATGAGTCTCCGCAGCACCAGTCGCCCCAGCAGCACGCCCCGCGCCATCAGCCGTCGCATCAGTCACCACAGCAGCACGATGCCTACGACGGCTACGAAGCCCGGCACGACAACCGGCGCGACAACCGGCAGGGCTACGGGCACCAGGGCGACGATCTGCCCGGCGTCCGGCCCGCCTACCCGGACTACCAGCAGCCCCGGCACGAGCCCGGCGGCTGGCCGCAGCACTCCTCCCACATGGCCGGCGGCCCCGGACCGCGCGACGACTACGGCTGGCAGCAGCAACACCTCGGCGGCTTCCCCGAGCGCGACCCGTACGCCTCGCCGTCGTCCCATGTATCGCAGCATCAGCAGCGGCAGAACGACTACCGCGGGCAGGCGCCCGACCGCAGTGGGCCGCCGCAGCACTCCGACGGTCCGCGCTCCCCCTATGACCAGCCGCGGCGCGACCTCTCCGAGCACCAGCCCGGCGGGCACAACGGCCGCACGGGCGGTCCCGGCAGCATGCTTCCCGCGCCCAGCGGAGCGCCCAGCCCGCTCGCCGCGCAGCCCGCGCCGGCGACCGGCCCCGGTGAGCCGACCGCGCGGCTGAACCCGAAGTACCTCTTCGACACCTTCGTCATCGGTGCCTCGAACCGCTTTGCGCACGCTGCCGCGGTCGCCGTCGCCGAGGCCCCGGCCAAGGCGTACAACCCGCTGTTCATCTACGGGGAATCGGGGCTGGGCAAGACCCATCTGCTGCATGCGATCGGGCACTATGCGCGGAGCCTGTATCCGGGCACCCGGGTGCGGTACGTGAGCTCGGAGGAGTTCACCAACGAGTTCATCAACTCCATCCGCGACGGCAAGGCGGACGCGTTCCGCAAGCGCTACCGCGACATGGACATCCTGCTGGTCGACGACATCCAGTTCCTGGCGAGCAAGGAGTCGACGCAGGAGGAGTTCTTCCACACCTTCAATACGCTGCACAACGCGAACAAGCAGATCGTGCTCTCCAGTGACCGGCCGCCCAAGCAGCTGGTCACCCTGGAGGACCGGCTGCGCAACCGCTTCGAGTGGGGCCTGATCACCGACGTCCAGCCGCCCGAGCTGGAGACCCGGATCGCGATCCTGCGCAAGAAGGCGGTGCAGGAGCAGCTGAACGCGCCGCCGGAGGTGCTGGAGTTCATCGCGTCCCGGATCTCGCGCAACATCCGTGAGCTGGAGGGCGCGCTGATCCGGGTCACCGCGTTCGCCTCGCTCAACCGGCAGCCGGTGGACCTCGGGCTGACCGAGATCGTGCTGAAGGACCTGATCCCCGGTGGTGAGGATGCCGCGCCGGAAATCACCGCGACCGCGATCATGGCCTCCACCGCCGACTACTTCGGGCTGACCATCGACGACCTGTGCGGCTCGTCGCGCAGCCGGGTGCTGGTGACCGCCCGCCAGATCGCCATGTATCTGTGCCGCGAGCTGACCGATCTCTCGCTGCCGAAGATCGGCGCGCAGTTCGGCGGCCGGGACCATACGACCGTGATGCACGCCGACCGCAAGATCCGCGCGCTGATGGCCGAGCGACGCTCGATCTACAACCAGGTCACCGAGCTGACCAACCGCATCAAGAACGGCTGAGGCCGGCCTCCGTCGGCCCGTCGCCACCGCAGGACGTCCCAGGGCGCTCCGGATCCGCTCCCGGAGCGCCCTTCGTCGTACGGGGAGCGGTCGTCGGGGGAAGCGCCCTCGCCCCTTGGGCCTCCCGTGCCTCCCGTGCCTCCCACACGTTCCTCATGCCTCCCCGTCTCCTCCCGCACCGCCCCTCAAGCCCTCCCGGGGCGCCTCTGCACGCATCCACGTACGTCTCCCGCGCCCGTTCCGAGGCTCTCCCGCGCCCTCTACGCCCCGGTCCGATCCGCCCCGACGCCGTCCCAAACCTGTGGAGCGCGCCGCCCGTGTTCGATTCCGCGGCCGGTCACGGCTTCTCTCCACAGATTGGGCAAGAATCTTCCGTCCACATCCTGGGGAGGGGAAAGTTATCCCTGTGGGATCCACAGGCCGGTGTTCTGACGGGGCATCGGAGGAGGTCAACCGCGTGTGGATTTGTGGCCAACCTTCCTCCACAGGGTGTGGACAGAAGATTCGTCCACAGGAGGGGTCGCGGCTTGTCCACCGCCCGCCCACAGGCAAGCCGCTGTTGTCCCCAGCAATCCCCGGCTTCTCCACACCGCTGTCCACTGTTCGGCAACGCAACACCCGCTCTCACCGGGCCGAGTGAAAGCGGTCACACCAAGGTGATTGATTGGGCTGTGGGGAACGTGGGTAAAGCTGGGGACGGCACTGGGGAGAAGTACCTGTCCCCTGTGCATCGGGTGTGCAGAACTTCTGGCGGTCCACAGAACCACCGGCTTATCCACGACCGCCACCCACAGGGGCAGTGGACAAAAAATCCGGGTTGACCTGCGCAAAAGCAGTTGTCCACGGTTTCCACAGCCCCTACTACTACGACCACGGATATCTACCGGGGAACTCGTTCGGAAACGGGGCCTGTGCACAAGTTGGCCGCCGAGCGTCCGCCATCGGTCGAGCCGACTTGACCCCGAGCCGCACCGACTGTCGGTGGCGTGCGTCAGACTGGTCTCCGGCAACCCAGCCGACGACGAAGGCCAGCAGGGCGAAGAGCCAGCAACAGCAGGAGGCGGTTTCCGGTGAAGATCCGGGTGGAGCGCGATGTACTCGCGGAGGCAGTGGCCTGGGCGGCCAAGAGCCTCCCGGCCCGTCCGCCGGTGCCCGTCCTCGCGGGCCTGCTGCTGAAGACGGAGGACGGCACGCTGAGCCTCTCCGGCTTCGACTACGAGGTCTCCGCGCGGGTTTCGGTGGACGCCGAGGTCGAAGAGGAAGGCACCGTCCTCGTCTCCGGCCGGCTGCTCGCCGACATCTGCCGTGCGCTCCCCAACCGCCCGGTGGAGATTTCCACCGACGGTGTACGGGTCACCGTCGTCTGCGGCTCCTCGCGCTTCACCCTCCACACCCTTCCTGTGGAGGAGTACCCGTCCCTGCCGACGATGCCCACCGCCACCGGCACCGTCCCCGGTGAGGTCTTCGCCGCCGCTGCCGCCCAGGTCGCCATCGCCGCCGGCCGTGACGACACCCTCCCGGTGCTCACCGGCGTCCGGATCGAGATCGAGGGCGACACCGTCACCCTGGCCTCCACCGACCGTTACCGCTTCGCGGTGCGCGAGTTCCTGTGGAAGCCGGAGAGCCCGGACGCCTCCGCGGTCGCGCTGGTGCCCGCCAAGACGCTGCTGGACACCGCCAAGTCCCTGAGCAGCGGCGACACCGTCACGCTCGCGCTGTCCGGCTCCGGCCAGGGCGAGGGCCTGATCGGCTTCGAGGGCGCCGGGCGGCGGACGACGACACGTCTGCTGGAAGGCGACCTGCCGAAGTACCGCACGCTCTTCCCGACCGAGTTCAATTCGGTCGCCGTGATCGAGACCGCCCCGTTCGTCGAGGCCGTCAAGCGTGTGGCACTGGTGGCTGAGCGGAACACTCCGGTCCGGCTGAGCTTCGAGCAGGGTGTGCTGATCCTGGAGGCCGGCTCCAGCGACGACGCACAGGCTGTGGAGAGGGTCGACGCCGACCTGGACGGCGACGACATCTCGATCGCCTTCAACCCCGGCTTCCTCCTGGAGGGCCTGTCGGCCATCGACTCCCCGGTGGCGCAGCTGTCCTTCACGACCTCGACCAAGCCCGCGCTGCTGAGCGGCCGGCCGGCCAAGGACGCCGAGGCCGACGACGCGTACAAGTACCTGATCATGCCCGTGCGGCTCTCGGGCTGACGGCCGTACGGCCAAGGGAGCGCTGCCCGGCAGACACCGGCCGGCGCCCTGGCCGCGGGCCTTGCGGCGACCGGCTGAAGAGCCCCTGATGAGCGGCTGAGCCCACAGGTGTGCACGGACCTGCGGGCGTAGGCTCGGACTCGGGTACGAACAGCAACGACTACGTGCAAAGAGGGTCTCTGATGGAGCTCGGTCTCGTCGGTCTCGGCAAGATGGGCGGCAATATGCGCGAGCGCATTCGCCGCGCCGGCCACACCGTCATCGGATACGACCGCAACCCCGACGTGGCGGATGTCAACAGCCTCCAGGGGCTGGTGGACAAGCTCAAGGGTCCGCGGGTGGTCTGGGTCATGGTGCCGGCCGGTGCCGCCACCCAGTCCACGATCGACGAACTGGCCGAGCTGCTCTCGCCGGGCGACATCGTCGTGGACGGCGGCAACTCCCGCTGGACCGACGACGAGAAGCACGCCGAGGAGCTGAAGGCCAAGGGCATCGGCTTCGTCGACTGCGGTGTCTCCGGAGGCGTCTGGGGCCTGGAGAACGGCTATGCGCTGATGTACGGCGGCGACAAGGACGATGTCGCCAAGGTGCAGCCGGTCTTCGACGCCCTCAAGCCCGAGGGGAAGTTCGGCTCGGTGCACGCCGGCAAGGTCGGCGCCGGCCACTTCGCGAAGATGGTCCACAACGGCATCGAGTACGCGATGATGCAGGCCTATGCCGAGGGCTGGGAGCTGCTGGAGAAGGTCGACTCCGTCACCGACGTGCGCGAGGTCTTCCGCTCCTGGCAGGAGGGCACGGTCATCCGTTCCTGGCTGCTCGACCTGGCCGTCAACGCCCTCGACGACGACGAGCACCTCGACGCGCTGCGCGGCTACGCCGCAGACTCCGGTGAGGGCCGCTGGACGGTCGAGGCCGCGATCGACAACGCCGTGCCGCTGCCCGCGATCACGGCCTCGCTCTTCGCGCGCTTCGCCTCCCGTCAGGACGACTCCCCGCAGATGAAGATGATCGCCGCGCTGCGCAACCAGTTCGGTGGCCACGCGGTCGAGGGCAAGAAGTAGCCAGCAGCACCACAGCAACCACAAGCAACAGGCAGCACCAGCACACAGCAGCCGGAGAGGTCGGCGCCCAGCAATGCACGTATCGCATCTGTCTCTCGCCGACTTCCGCTCGTACGCCCGGGTCGAGGTTCCGCTCGATCCGGGCGTCACGGCTTTCGTGGGCCCCAACGGCCAGGGCAAGACCAATCTCGTCGAGGCGGTCGGCTATCTCGCCACGCTCGGCAGCCACCGGGTCTCCTCGGACGCCCCGCTGGTGCGGATGGGCACCGAGCGGGCGATCATCCGGGCCGCGGTCGTCCAGGGCGAGCGGCAGCAGCTGGTCGAGCTGGAGCTCAATCCGGGCAAGGCCAACCGTGCCAGGATCAACCGCTCCTCCCAGGTCAGGCCGCGGGATGTGCTGGGGATCGTCCGGACGGTGCTGTTCGCGCCGGAGGATCTGGCACTGGTCAAGGGCGATCCGGGGGAGCGCCGGCGGTTCCTGGACGAGCTGATCACCGCACGTTCGCCGCGGATGGCCGGGGTGCGCTCGGACTACGACCGCGTCCTCAAGCAGCGCAACACCCTGTTGAAAACCGCCGCGTTGGCGCGCAGGCACGGCGGGCGGCAGATGGATCTGTCGACGCTGGACGTCTGGGACCAGCATCTGGCCCGCGCGGGTGCCGAGCTGCTGGCCCAGCGGCTCGATCTGATCGCCACGCTTCAGCCGCTCGCGGACAAGGCCTACGAGCAGCTGGCGCCGGGCGGCGGGCCGCTGGCGCTGGAGTACCGCGGTTCGGCGGGCGAGGCGATGGCCGACGCCACGACCCGCGAGGAGCTGTACGGCGTGCTGCTGGCGGCGCTCGGCGAGGCCCGTAAGGGAGAGATCGAGCGCGGGGTGACGCTGGTCGGCCCGCACCGCGACGATCTGGTGCTCAAGCTGGGGCAGCTCCCGGCGAAGGGCTACGCCAGCCATGGCGAGTCCTGGTCCTATGCGCTGGCGCTGCGGCTGGCCTCGTACGACCTGCTGCGCGCCGAGGGCAACGAGCCGGTGCTCGTGCTCGACGACGTCTTCGCCGAGCTGGACGCCCGGCGCCGCGAGCGGCTGGCGGAGCTGGTGGCTCCGGGCGAGCAGGTGCTGGTGACCGCCGCGGTGGACGACGATGTGCCGGGCGTCCTGGCCGGGGCGCGCTATGCGGTGTCCGACGGCGCCGCGGAGAAGGTGAATCCGTGAGCGAGGAGCAGCCCGACCGGCCCAAGCCTCCGGAGCTCTCCGGCGTGGATCTGGCCCGGCAGGCGCTCGTGGCCGCGAAGGAGCAGGCGCGGGCGCGGGGCGCGGCAGCCCAGCAGAAGAAGCAGGCGAGGCGCGGCGGGTTGCGCTCGGGCGCACGGGCCGACGGCCGCGATCCGCTGCCGCTCGGAGCGGCGATCAACCGGCTGATCACGGAGCGCGGCTGGGAGACCCCGGCCGCGGTCGGCGGGGTGATGGGGCGCTGGCCGCAGCTGGTCGGGCCCGAGGTGGCCCAGCACTGTGAGCCGCAGAAGTACGACGAGGACGCACGGGTGCTGACCGTCCAGTGCGATTCGACGGCCTGGGCGACGCAGCTGCGGCTGCTGGCCCCGACGCTGGTGGCCCGCCTCAACGAGGACCTGGGCCACGGCACCGTGAAGATGCTCAAGGTGCTCGGTCCGGGAGGCCCCGCACGCCGGTACGGATCGCTGCGGGCACCGGGAAGCAAGGGCCCCGGCGACACCTACGGCTGAGCCCCGCGCACCCCCTCTACGGGTGAGGCGGGTGAGACCCCGCTCACGGTAGCCGCCGGTTGACAGCCGGAAGCGCTGAGTGCCCGCTTGAGCGCCCTGAGGCCCCTTCTCGAATATGGGGAGTCGGCGGACGGCAGTTCAGGGCGGCACATGACGACTCAGGTGCCTGCAAACCCCCATGAGTGTCAGCGCTACCGGTAGACTGGTGCCAATCCCGCCCACTCGCGGAACATGTCGAACGACGCAGCCGCTCCCGCCTGTCTTCCCAGGGGTGAATCCCACAGGCGCGGAAGGGCTCGTGCTGTGCCAGAAAGGGCGCTTCGTGGCCGACTCCGGCGACCTCAACGAGAACAACACGGCTTCTACTGAAGAGGGGGTTCCTGCCGGCGCCATGGGCGACTCCGCGGTGGAGAAGTCGTATGACGCCAGTGCGATCACCGTCCTCGAAGGCCTGGACGCGGTCCGCAAGCGCCCTGGCATGTACATCGGCTCGACGGGCGAGCGTGGTCTGCACCACCTCGTGCAAGAGGTCGTCGACAACTCCGTCGACGAGGCGCTGGCGGGCCACGCGGACACCATCACGGTGACGCTCCTGGCGGACGGCGGCGTCCGCGTCGTCGACAACGGCCGCGGTATCCCGGTCGGCATCGTGTCGTCGGAGAACAAGCCGGCCGTCGAGGTCGTGATGACGGTGCTGCACGCCGGCGGCAAGTTCGGCGGCGGCGGCTACGCGGTCTCCGGTGGTCTGCACGGCGTGGGTGTCTCCGTCGTGAACGCGCTGTCGCAGCGGGTGGCGGTCGAGGTCCGCACGGACGGCTACCGCTGGACGCAGGAGTACAAGCTCGGTGTGCCGACCGCGCCGCTCGCCCAGCACGAGGCGACGGACGACTCCGGCACGACCGTGACGTTCTGGGCCGACCCCGACATCTTCGAGACCACCACGTACAGCTTCGAGACGCTGTCGCGGCGCTTCCAGGAGATGGCGTTCCTCAACAAGGGTCTGACGATCGCGCTGACCGACGAGCGCCCGGACCATGTGGACGAGGAGGGCAAGCCGCTCTCGGTGCGGTACCACTACGAGGGCGGCATCGTCGACTTCGTGACGTACCTCAACTCGCGCAAGGGCGAGCTGGTGCACCCGACGGTGATCGCGGTGGAGGCCGAGGACAAGGAGCGCCAGCTCTCGGTCGAGTTCGCGATGCAGTGGAACACCCAGTACAGCGAGGGTGTCTACAGCTTCGCGAACATCATCCACACCCACGAGGGCGGTACCCACGAAGAGGGCTTCCGCGCCGCGCTGACGGGCCTGATCAACCGCTATGCGCGCGACAAGAAGCTGCTGCGCGAGAAGGACGACAACCTCACGGGTGAGGACATCCGCGAGGGTCTGACGGCGATCATCTCGGTCAAGCTCGCCGAGCCGCAGTTCGAGGGCCAGACCAAGACCAAGCTGGGCAACACCGAGGTGAAGACCTTCGTCCAGAAGGTGGTCTACGAGCACCTCACGGACTGGCTGGACCGCAACCCCAACGAGGCCGCGGACATCATCCGCAAGGGCATCCAGGCCGCGACCGCGCGCGTGGCGGCCCGCAAGGCGCGCGATCTGACCCGCCGCAAGGGCCTGCTGGAGACGGCGTCGCTGCCGGGCAAGCTGAGCGACTGCCAGTCCAACGACCCGACCAAGTGCGAGATCTTCATCGTCGAGGGTGACTCCGCCGGCGGCTCGGCCAAGTCCGGCCGGAACCCGGAGTACCAGGCGATCCTCCCGATCCGAGGCAAGATCCTCAACGTCGAGAAGGCCAGGCTCGACAAGATCCTCCAGAACAACGAGGTCCAGGCGCTGATCTCTGCGTTCGGCACGGGCGTGCACGAGGACTTCGACATCGAGAAGCTCCGCTATCACAAGATCATTCTGATGGCGGACGCCGACGTCGACGGTCAGCACATCAACACCCTGCTGCTCACCTTCCTCTTCCGCTTCATGCGACCGCTGGTCGAGGCCGGGCACGTCTACCTCTCCCGCCCGCCGCTGTACAAGATCAAGTGGGGCCGGGACGACTTCGAGTACGCCTACTCCGACCCGGAGCGGGACGCGCTGATCGAGATCGGCAAGCAGAACGGCAAGCGGATCCGCGAGGACTCGATCCAGCGGTTCAAGGGTCTCGGTGAGATGAACGCCGAGGAGCTGCGCATCACGACCATGGACACCGACCACCGGGTCCTCGGTCAGGTCTCGCTGGACGACGCGGCCCGTGCGGACGACCTGTTCTCCGTGCTGATGGGCGAGGACGTCGAGGCGCGCCGCTCGTTCATCCAGCGCAACGCCAAGGACGTCCGCTTCCTCGACATCTGAGCCCTGTCGGCCCGTACACCAGCCGCAGCTCGAAAGGACTTTGAACCACCATGGCCGACGAGAACCCCCCTGTGACCCCGGACGGCGTGACCGCCGAGGGCGCGCCCGCCGCCATCGAAGGCGTGGGGATGCGTGTCGAGCCCGTCGGGCTCGAGACGGAGATGCAGCGCTCCTACCTCGACTACGCGATGTCCGTCATCGTCTCGCGTGCGCTGCCCGATGTGCGGGACGGCCTCAAGCCGGTGCACCGCCGCGTGCTGTACGCGATGTACGACGGCGGCTACCGCCCCGAGAAGGGCTTCTACAAGTGTGCCCGCGTCGTCGGCGACGTCATGGGTACGTACCACCCGCACGGCGACTCCTCGATCTACGACGCCCTGGTGCGTCTGGCGCAGCCGTGGTCGATGCGGATGCCGCTGGTGGACTCCAACGGCAACTTCGGCTCCCCGGGCAACGACCCGGCCGCGGCCATGCGGTACACCGAGTGCAAGATGAAGCAGCTCTCCATGGAGATGCTGCGGGACATCGACGAGGAGACCGTCGACTTCCAGGACAACTACGACGGCCGTAACCAGGAGCCGACGGTCCTGCCGGCGCGCTTCCCGAACCTGCTGATCAACGGCTCGGCCGGTATCGCGGTCGGTATGGCGACGAACATCCCGCCGCACAACCTGCGCGAGGTCGCGGCCGGTGCCCAGTGGGCGCTGGAGCACCCCGAGGCCTCCAACGAGGAGCTGCTGGAGGCGCTCATCGAGCGCATCAAGGGCCCCGACTTCCCCACCGGCGCGCTGGTCGTGGGCCGCCGGGGCATCGAGGAGGCGTACCGCACCGGCCGTGGCTCCATCACGATGCGTGCCGTGGTCGCCGTCGAGGAGATCCAGAACCGCCAGTGCCTGGTGGTCACGGAGCTGCCGTACCAGACCAACCCGGACAACCTCGCACAGAAGATTGCTGACCTGGTCAAGGACGGCAAGATCGGCGGCATCGCCGACGTCCGCGACGAGACCTCCTCGCGTACGGGCCAGCGCCTGGTGATCGTCCTCAAGCGGGACGCGGTCGCCAAGGTCGTCCTCAACAACCTCTACAAGCACACCGATCTCCAGACCAACTTCGGCGCGAACATGCTGGCGCTGGTCGACGGTGTGCCGCGCACGCTCTCCCTGGACGCGTTCATCCGCAACTGGGTGACGCACCAGATCGAGGTCATCGTCCGCCGGACGAAGTTCCGGCTGCGCAAGGCCGAGGAGCGGGCGCACATCCTGCGCGGTCTGCTCAAGGCGCTGGACGCCATCGACGAGGTCATCGCGCTGATCCGGCGCAGTGAGACGGTCGACGTGGCGCGCGAGGGCCTGATGGGCCTGCTGACGATCGACGAGATCCAGGCGAACGCGATCCTGGAGATGCAGCTGCGCCGGCTGGCCGCCCTGGAGCGCCAGAAGATCACGGCCGAGCACGACGAGCTTCAGCGCAAGATCAGCGAGTACAACGCGATCCTGGCCTCCCCGGAGCGGCAGCGCCAGATCATCAGCGAGGAACTCGCCGCGATCGTCGAGAAGTTCGGCGACGACCGGCGCAGCAAGCTGGTGCCCTTCGAGGGCGACATGTCCATCGAGGACCTGATCGCCGAGGAGGACATCGTCGTCACGATCTCCCGTGGCGGCTATGTGAAGCGGACGAAGACCGACGACTACCGCTCGCAGAAGCGCGGCGGCAAGGGCGTACGGGGCACGAAGCTCAAGGAAGACGACATCGTCGACCACTTCTTCGTCTCCACGACCCACCACTGGCTGCTGTTCTTCACGAACAAGGGCCGGGTCTACCGCGCCAAGGCGTACGAACTCCCCGACGCGGGGCGGGACGCGCGGGGTCAGCATGTGGCCAATCTCCTCGCCTTCCAGCCGGACGAGCAGATCGCGCAGATCCTGGCGATCCGCGACTACGAGGCCATGCCGTACCTGGTGCTCGCCACCAAGGCCGGCCTGGTGAAGAAGACGCCGCTCAAGGACTACGACTCGCCGCGCTCCGGTGGTGTCATCGCGATCAACCTGCGCGAGCAGGAGGACGGCACGGACGACGAGCTGATCGGCGCCGAGCTGGTGTCGGAGACCGACGACCTGCTGCTGATCAGCAAGAAGGCCCAGTCGATCCGCTTCACGGCGACCGACGAGGCGCTGCGCCCGATGGGCCGGGCCACCTCCGGTGTGAAGGGCATGAGCTTCCGCGAGGGCGATGAGCTGCTCTCGATGAACGTGGTTCGCGCCGACACCTACGTCTTCACCGCCACGGACGGCGGCTACGCCAAGCGCACCGCGGTCGACGAGTACCGCGTCCAGGGCCGCGGCGGTCTGGGCATCAAGGCCGCCAAGATCGTGGAGGACCGGGGTTCGCTGGTCGGCGCGCTGGTCGTCGAGGAGACCGACGAGATCCTCGCGGTGACGCTCGGCGGTGGCGTGATCCGTACGCGGGTCAACGAGGTGCGGGAGACCGGCCGTGACACCATGGGCGTCCAACTGATCAACCTGGGCAAGCGTGATGCCGTCGTCGGCATCGCATGGAACGCCGAGGCCGGTCGTGAAGCCGAAGAGGTCGACGGGGGCGAGACGCCCGACGAGACCGAAGCGGCCGAGGGGACCGTGCCCACGGAGACCGAGGGCGAGCAGCCCGCGGCGGAGTAGCACGAGGAGTAGGTCGTGAGTGGAGCCACGGGCGCTACAGCGGGTGGACCGGGAGCCGGGAAGGATTCCCCGTCCGGACCCGCAACCGTGACGGATGACAGCGCCCGTGGCTCCGCTGTTTCTGACACCGGCCCCCGAGACGAGGGCTCGCACCAGGGGGGACCCGTGACCGATACCCGTCAGCCGCAGCCGCAGCCCCGGCAACAGCCCCAGGGGGAGGCCGAGAGCGGCTCTCAGCAGCCGTATCAGCCGCCTCAGGCGTATCCCGCCGGCGGTGGGCAGAGCGGCGGGCAGGCGGTGCGCCGGCCGCGTACGGGCGCCAGTACGGCCCCGCGGACCCGCAAGGCCCGGCTGCGGGTGGCACGTGCCGATCCGTGGTCGGTCATGAAGGTCAGCTTTCTGCTCTCCATCGCCCTGGGCATCTGCACGGTCGTGGCCGCGGCAGTGCTGTGGATGGTCATGAACGCGATGGGCGTCTTCTCCACGGTCGGCGGGACGATCAGCGAGGCCACCGGCTCCAGTGACGGTGCCGGCTTCGATCTCCAGTCGTTCCTCTCGCTGCCGCGGGTACTGCTGTTCACCTCGATCATCGCGGTGATCGACGTGGTGCTGGCGACCGCGCTGGCCACGCTCGGCGCCTTCATCTACAACCTTTCGGCGGGCTTCGTCGGAGGTGTGGAGCTCACCCTCGCCGAGGACGAGTGACCCCCTCACGGGAGGGCGTTCGGGAGGCCCCCGGAACCGATTTTGGGAACGCCTCTGAAGTGCGCTAATCTTTCGGTGCAGCGAACGCGCGGCTATAGCTCAGACGGTTAGAGCGCTTCCCTGATAAGGAAGAGGCCCCAGGTTCAAGTCCTGGTAGCCGCACCGCACCATCGGCCCGGCCGGGGAACTCCCCGGCCGGGCCGATTCGTTGTTCGGAGGCGGAAGTTGGCTCGCGGGCCCCGCCTCGGACGAGGTGTTGCCGACTGCGAGCTAGGTAACCGATCGGTATCGGCCGGTGTGTATCATCGGCCGACATAGGTCCCCTACGTCAACGAAAGACGAGGTCGCGCGGTGAAGAAGCTTCTCCTGGTCGCACTGGCCGCCATCGGCGGGCTCCTCGTGTACCGCCAGATCCAGGCGGATCGCGCCGAGCAGGATCTGTGGACGGAGGCGACCGACTCCGTGCCCGCAGGTTCGGGTGTCTGATACCCCCCACAGTTCGTTCGCACGGACCCCGATTGCCCCTGGGTGATCGGGGTTTCGTGCGTCCGGGGGCGGGCGGGGCGGTCCGGTTCCGGGGTGCCGCAGGTCGTGTCAGGGTGGCTGGATCTCGTTGCAGGACCGTGACGGCAGCCCTCTTGAGTTTGCTATAGCACATCAGTAGATTGCGGTAGCAAATTCTGAGGTGACCGGCAGGGCACAGGGGGGACCAGGACATGGCACAACGACCGTGCAGAGGGGTGGTGGCGTTGCTCGGGGGGCTGTTTCTGGCCCTGACCGTCGGGCCACTTCAGGCCACCGCGACCACACCGGCCGGGGCCCAGGCCGCCGAGGGCACCGGGATGGTGATGGTGCTCGACTCGTCCGGCTCGATGGCCGGGGACGACGGCTCCGGCAGCACCCGGATCGCTTCCGCCCGTAAGGCCGTCGGCACGGTCGCCGACGCCCTGCCCGACGGCTACCCCACCGGCCTGCGGGTCTACGGTGCCGACAAGGCCAAGGGCTGTGACGACACCCGGCTCGCCCAGCCGGTCGCCGCCCTCGACCGGGCGGGCCTCAAGCGGGCCGTCGCGGGCGTCCGGCCCAAGGGCGACACCCCCATCGGGCTCTCCCTGCGCAAGGCGGCCGGTGACCTTCCCCGGCCCGTCGGCGGAGCGACCGGCAAGCGCACGATCCTGCTGATCTCCGATGGCGAGGACAACTGCCAGGCACCGCCGCCCTGCAAGGTGGCCGCCCAACTCGCCGCGTCCGGCGTCGATCTGCACATCGATGCCATCGGCTTCCAGGTGGCGGGCGAGGCCCGCGCACAGCTGGAGTGCATCGCGAAGGCCGGCAAGGGGCGGTACTACGACGCCCCGGACGCCAGGGCGCTCGCCCGCCAGCTTCAGCGGGCCGGCCAACTCTCCGCGGACGGCTACCGCTTCAAGGGCAAGCAGATCCGCGGGACGACGACCCCCAGCGGTGCACCCGGCATCGTCCCCGGGCAGTACCTGGACACCATCGGGCCCAACGAAGAGCGGTACTACGCCGCCGGCCTGGATGCCGTCTCGACGGCCGACTTCTCGGCGACCGTGGTGCCCCAGCCCGGCGCGGCCGTCGACTCCCTCGACATGCTGCGCACCCGGATCGCGTACGGCACCGCCGGCTCCTGTGATTCCACCTCCGAGAGGTTCGGGCAGCACGAGGGTGCGACACCGCTGACCTCGGGCGTCAGCCGTATCCCCACGCAGGGTGGCAACGGCGGATGTGACAAGGCCGGGCGGTACTGGCTGGTCGTCGAGCGCAAGGCCGCCAAGGGGACGGACGCCGCCCGGTGGCCGGTGGAGCTGACGTTTCACGTGGAACATCCGCTGAAGAAGGGCGTCACGCCCGCACAGTCGGAGCCGGAGTACGGCGCGGGCGGCAAGGACGCCTCGCTGCCCACCACCGCCCCCCAGGACGTCACCGGCGGCACCGGCTTCAATGACGCCCGTACGCTGCACCAGGGCGTCTGGCGGGACAAGGTCCTGCCGGCGCAGACCCTTTGGTACAAGGTGCCGGTCGGCTGGGGCCAGCAACTGCGCTACGACGTGGAGTTCGCCAACGAGCCGACGGTCAAGGGCTACAGCGCGCATACGTCCTACGGCGGCACCCAGGTCTACACACCGTTCCGCGCGCCGGTCGGCAGCGGTACCGGCCAGTTCAGTCCCCAGGTGTCCTACAGCGGGCGGCCGGCGTCGCTCAGCATGGGGACGGTCCCGGTCGCCTGGACCAATCGCTACGAGACGCACCCCGACGTCGTCCCCGTGCACCGCAACGGCGACTTCTACCTCGCGGTGACGCTGGGGGCCAAGGCCGCCGAGATCGCGCAGCACCCGCAGATCGGTGTGGTGCTGCGGATCGCGGTGCTGGGCCAGGAGAAGAGCGGCCCGCAGGCCGGGGCGTCCGCGGTCCGGGCCGAGGTCTCCCCCGGCGATTCCGGGCGCTCGGCGGACGGCACGCCCGGCGGCGGTGGAGGATGGTCCACAGGACGTGTGGTGGCCGTCGCCATCGGTGGAGTGGGCGTACTGCTGCTGGCCGGTCTCGCGGTGGCCTACGGGCGGGCTCGCAGGAAGCCGCAGGCCGGCGCCGGGAATTCCGATCCGATGAGGGGTGGCTCGTGGTGACGGGGCGCACGACGAACAGGGGCATGGCCGTACTGGCGGCGCTCGCCGTGGTGGCGATTCTGCCGGGGACGGTGGGCGTGGCCTCGGCAGAGTCCATACCCGGCTACCGGACGGGGGACGGCGCCACGGCGGCCAAGGGCACCTCCAGTGCCGCGGATGCGCCGCAGCTCAAACCCGGACTGCACACCGACTCCATCAAGCGCGGCGAGCAGAAGTACTACGCCGTCACCCTGGACGACAGGACCAGCGCGTACTTCTCGGCCGTCGCGGCGCCCAAGCCCGGCACCAAGGTCGAGGACTACGGCGACAAGCTGACCATCAGCGTCCAGGACAGCGACGGTACGACCTGCGGCACGGGAGCCAGCCCGTCCTTCAATGGCGGCGGCATGGCGTATCCGCTGGCCGACTACGCCACCCGTCGCATCGGCGCGGACCGGACGGAGTGCCAGAAGGCCGGCCCGTACTACCTGGTGATCACTCGCGAGGGTTCGGCGACCTCCGGCCCCGACGCCTGGCCGCTCGAACTGAACTACCTCGACGAGCCCCCGCTCAAGGGCAACACCCCCGCGCCGCCGGGCCAGGGCAGCTGGAGCACCACCACGCCGGCCCCACGCACGGACGCCACCAAGCGCAGCGCCAAGGGCGGCACCGGTTTCAACGACGCGGGGTCGGTCGACACCGGGGTGTGGAAGGACCGGATCACGCCGGGCGAGACCCGGTTCTACCGCGTACCGGTGGACTGGGGACAGCGGCTCAACCTGAGCGCGGAGCTGCCGAACGCGTCCTCCGGAGCGTCCGGGTTCGTCACCAGGGTGCTCGGGCTGGGTGTCTACAATCCGGCGCGCGGTGCGGTCGGCCACGTCAGCTTCGTCCCGTACACGGGGAAGCCGGCCGCGGCGAAGCAGTTCACCGCGCCCGTCGACTACGGTAACCGCTTCAACGCGACCGACTCGGTCGGGGCGATGCGGTTCGCGGGCTGGTACTACCTCGAGGTCAGCCTGCACCCCGATGCCGCCAAGTACTTCCCCAAGGGCGCGGAGCTCACTCTCCGGGTGGATGTCCGTGGCGCCGCCGAGGAGGGGCCCGGCTACGCCGCGCCGACCGACACCTTCTCCGTCACACCCGAGGACCGGGAGACGGCGCACGAGGGCCGGACCGCGCAGGAGGCGGCGAAGAGCGGCACCCTGCTGACGGTGGCCTACGCCGGCATCGGCACGGGGGTGGTGCTGCTGGCGGGGCTGGGAGCGTGGACGCTGATGGCGCGGCGGTCCCCGGCCGTTGCGGCGGGTGCGCCGGCCGGGCCGGCCGCGGTGGGCGGACCGGGCGGTCAGCCCACCCTGCCGGGACAGTCGACACAGACGGCCCAACAGGCTCAGCCCAACGGGCAGTTCGAGCGGCCACAGGGCTGGTAGCGGGCGTCCGAGGGTTCGGGTGGGCCCGTCTGGTGGTGCGCCCCATGGCGCGCCCTCAGGCGCCCTCTCAGGCGGTCACCAGTGCCCAGATCCCGACCGCGATGCACAGCAACGCCACGATCAGCACCGGGATGGCGACCTTCGCGGGCGGTCCCGGCTTCCTGTACGGGACGGGCCGCGCCGCGGCCTGGGCGACGGCAGGGGTGCCGCCCAGGGCCGGTCCGGGGACCGGGAGCGGGCCCGCCGTATAGGGACGGGTTGCGGACTCCGGGTGGACGGCGGCCGTGGGCTCGTACGAGGGCGCCGGAGGCGGGGGAGGCATCGGGCGCCGGCCGGACGTGGTGTCGGGTCCGCCCGGGGTGCCGTGTCCGGTGGGCGAACCGCCGTGACCCGTGGGCGTATCGCCGTATCCCGTGAGCGAACCGGCCTGGCCGGCAGCCGAACTGTCCGGCACCGGCATCGGCGGGGCCGTCGCCGAGGTGCCCGGCCCCGACGAGGTGCCCGGCCCCGAGGCGATGCTCGGCTCCGGGGGCGCGAGCTGGAAGCTGCCGGTGTCCGACATGGAGAGGTGCCCGGTGGCCGCCGTGCCTGCGGTGGCACCGGCCGTCGCGGGACCGTCGGCATCCTTGGTACGCAGCGGGCCGTCGGGCCCGAAGCCGGCCGGCAGCGGGCCTATGTGGTCGAAGACTTCGACGATCTCTTCCTCGATCGTCGCGTCCGGCAGCAACTCCACCGTCGCGATGACGGCCTTACGCGCCCCCGTGGCCGTCCTGAACCGGGCTTCCGGGTCGGGGTGCACCAAGGACGCCAGCACCTGCCACAGCGGCTCCGGCACCCCCTCGGGCGCGTTCGGGATGCCGTGCCGGGAGAAGTGCTGGATCAGGCCGTCGGCGTCCGGTTTGGTGCCGGTGATCAGATAGAGCGCGACCAGGCCGACCGCGAACAGGTCCGCGGGGAAGTCCGGTTCGGCACCCAGCAGCTGCTCCGGTGCGAAGTAACCGGGCGTGCCCACCACGAGGTTGGTCTCGGTCAGCCGCGGCTCACCCTTGCGCATCGCGATGCCGAAGTCCGACAGCCGCAGATGCGGCCGGCCGGTACCGGTGGCCTCCAGCAGGATGTTCGCCGGCTTGATGTCCCGGTGCACCACGCCCTCCGCATGCACCGCGGTCAGCCCGGCCAGCAGCTGGTCCAGGAGGAGGCACACGAACCGCGGCGGCAGCGGGCCGTAATCCCCGATCAGATGCGCCAGCGAGCCGCCGTTCACCAGATCCATGGTGAACAGCACCTTGTCGTCGTCCGCGGCCCAGCTCGCCGGGGCCAGCACATGCGGATGGTCGATCCGCAGGGCCTGTTCACGGACGAAGCGCAGCAGTGTGTGCGCGTCGCTCTGTTGCAGCACCTTGGCGGCAACGTAGCGGCGGCGCCGGGCGTCCCAGGCGCGCCAGACAGCGCCCACCCCACCCCGTCCGATCGGGTCGATCAGTTCATACCGACCGGCGAAGATCTCACCCATTGCGCCCCGTCCGCCTTCTGAACTCGCAACGTCCCCTGTGGCTAACTCTGGTGCGCCTCGTAGTGGGCGACCGCGTCCGCGGTGCGACCGGCACCGTAGACCCGGAGGAACTCTGCCAGTTCGGGGTGAGCGGGGGCGAGGGTGTTCGCCGCATCGATGATGTCCCCGGCGTCGGAGACCGACCGCAGCAGCGACTGGATCTCCCGCACCACGCGCCGCACCGTGGTCGCCCCCGTCGACGACGTCTGCTGTGCGGTGTTGTTGAGCACCGATCCCCCCGCCGTCTTCTTGATCTCCTCCATGCGGTCGGTGGCCTCGCCGGCGCTCACGCTGCCGTCGGCGACCTGGCCGGCCAGATCTTGCAGCGCCTGCACCCGCTGCACCACGGCCGGGTTGCCTATCTTCGCGCGCTGGCCACTCATCAGCTGCGACAGCATCGGGGCCGACAGACCGAGCACAGCGGCGAGCCGGGCCTGGTTGAGACCGAGATCGTCGATGAGACGGCGGAACAGCGCACCCAGAGGCTCTCCGTACCAACTGCGCTGAAGTTCCCGGGCCCGTGCGGTGGCTTCCTGCTGTGCTGCGTCCATACCGTCTCCCCTGTCTCCCCGGTCGCTTCGCTGCCGCGAATCTCGCGAAGCATCCTACGGAGAGCGACGGTGTGCGGCGATACCCGGTCGGGAAAGCGGCCGGACACCGGGTACCCTGGTCGGCGAAGGGGCCTTAGCTCAGTTGGTAGAGCGCTGTCTTTGCATGGCAGATGTCAGGGGTTCGACTCCCCTAGGCTCCACTCCCAAAGCCCTTCCGATCGGCGTCGTCGCTGGTCAGGAGGGCTTTTGTGTTTCCTGACGAGGTGTTGGCCCGCTCGCCGTGGCAGCTGCGCCGGTCCTACGCGACCGGGCCGTGCCCGCCGCCCCTCGTACGGGGTGGGGACACGGCCCGGTGATGGTGCGGCGGTCCGCGGTCAGGCGGTGGTGCCGCCGCCGCGTTCGTCGGCCTCCGCCTCGGCCTGCTTGGCCTGGATGTCGGGGTCGAGCGAGGCGCCCTCGCTGCCGTCGACCGCGCTCAGCCGTCCGCGGTCGCTGACCTCGGTGGGGGCCGGCGGCTCGACCAGCCAGTCCGGGTTGGCCTGCTTGTCCCACCACTTCCAGGCGGCGACCGCACCGCCGGCCAGGATGCCCAGCACGGCGAGGCGTTTGGCGAGCTTCCCGCACTTGGCCCGCCGGCTGTGCTTCTTCTGGAGCTTGGCGATCTCGGCGGCCGTCACCTGGCCGCGGAGTGCGGCGAGCGCGGCGGTACCGCGGGCCAGCGCTTCCTCGCGTACGGGTTCGGCCGCGGCACGTGCGTGAGTCACGGCGTGCTCCAGCCGCGGTGCCGTGTAGTCGGCCGCCTGGCGGGCCGCCTTACGGGTCCGGCAGGCCGCCCGGGTCGCGGCCGCGTCCACCTTGGGCGGCAGCGTGCCACGGGCGTGCTCGATACGGGGGTGCAGATGGGTGTCGTACTGCGCACGTGCCTGGTGGGCGGCCTCGGCCACCTTGGGAGCCGCTCGCGTCCGGGCCTCGTGAGCGAAATGCACGGCGGCGTCCTTGGCCGTACCGGCATAAGGAGCTACCACCTCCGCGGCGTGCCGCACGCTGTCCTTGGCCGTACCGGTCGCGGCGCGCACGCTGTCCTTGCGGGTCACGGGATCCTCCTCCTCGGTGGCGTGTCCGGGGCTTGGGGGGCTGGTCCCCCATGTCTGCTGTGTCGCCTGTCCACCCGTTTGAAGATCATGCCCGCTCATGCGCCGTACGGCATGTGCGAGCGGGCATCCGGGTCATTGCGGACCTTCCGGAGCCTTCTTGACGACAATGCCACGATTCGCCGCTCCGGGCGCAGGAAATCAGCACGAAAGATGTCAGGAAGCGGGGACCGGCCGACATGCACGAGGCCGTGTGCGGCTCGTGGGGGCGGTCGTGGCCGGGCGAGGGTGAAAACGGCGCGAAGGTCTGTGCGGGGCCGTGGTCGGACAACTGGAGGGCCGGTCCGTGCGAGGATCGGGAACCGTCAGCGAAGACTTATGGAAGGTAGATCGTGGCTGAGCAGCTCTACGCCACCCTGAAGACGAATCAGGGCGACATCGAGATTCGGCTCCTGCCGAACCATGCACCCAAGACGGTCAAGAACTTCGTCGAGCTCGCCAAGGGTGAGCGGGAGTGGACCCACCCGGCGACCGGCAAGAAGTCCACGGACCGGCTGTACGACGGCACCGTCTTCCACCGGGTGATCAGCGGTTTCATGATCCAGGGCGGCGACCCGCTGGGCAACGGCACCGGCGGCCCCGGTTACGAGTTCGGGGACGAGTTCCACCCCGACCTGGCCTTCAACAAGCCGTACCTGCTGGCCATGGCCAACGCCGGTCCGGGCACGAACGGCTCGCAGTTCTTCGTCACCGTCGGGTCGACCGCGTGGCTGACCGGCAAGCACACCATCTTCGGTGAGGTCAGCAACGAGGCGAGCAAGAAGGTCGTCGACGCCATCGCCGGCACCCAGACCAACCCGCGCACCGACCGTCCCGTCCAGGACGTCGTCATCGAGTCGGTGGTCGTCGAGACCCGCTGAGCCGCCTCTTGCGCCCCGGCCAGGTCCGGGGAACCATTGCGCCCCGCCCGGTCGTACATCAGGCGGGGCGCGAGGCTCGTCCAGGGCCGGGCGGGCGGGTGGAGCGTGGAAGCGCCCGGACGGAGAAGAGGACGAGGGGACGGATGGACCAGGTGCCAGGCAGCCCACAGAAGCCGCAGGACGCGCAGGGAAATAACGGCCTGCCGGGCTGCTACCGCCACCCGGATCGCCCGACCGGCATCTGCTGTACCCGCTGTGACAAGCCGATATGCCCCGAGTGCATGGTCAGCGCCTCGGTCGGCTTCCAGTGCCCGGACTGTGTACGCGGCGGCAGCGGCACCGGCCATGCGCCGCAGGCGACGGCGCCGCGCACGATCGCGGGCGGCACGATCGCGGCCGATCCGCGGCTGGTCACCAAGATCCTGCTGGGCCTGAACCTCGCCGTCTTCGTCGCCGTGCTGGCGACCGGCGACGAGCTGGTCAACCGGCTCGATCTGCTCGGGCTGGCCTTCGACCCGGGCCGCGGCGAGCTCGTCGGCGTCGCCGAGGGCGAGTGGTACCGCCTGCTGACCGCGATGTTCCTGCACCAGCAGATCGCGCACATCGCCTTCAACATGCTGTCGCTGTGGTGGCTGGGGCCGCCCCTGGAAGCGGCGCTCGGCCGGCTGCGGTTCATCGCGCTCTATATGCTCTCCGGCCTGGGCGGCAGCGCGCTGTCGTATCTTCTCGCCGCGCAGAACCAGCCCTCGCTGGGGGCCTCCGGCGCGATCTTCGGGCTGCTCGGCGCCACGGCGATACTGCTGCGGCGGCTGAATTACGACATGAAGCCCGTGCTGATCCTGCTCGGCCTCAACCTGGTCTTCACGTTCCTGTGGCCGAACATCGCCTGGCAGGCCCATGTCGGCGGCCTGGTCGTGGGTGCCGCGGTGGCGTTCGGGATGGTGCACGCGCCGCGTGACCGCCGGACCCTGGTGCAGGCCGCGACGTGTGTGGTCGCGCTGCTCGCGGTCGGCGCGGTGGTGTGGGTACGGACCGTTGGGCTGGTGAGCTGAGGAGCCCGTCGCGTCAAGTTGTCCACAGTACGTGGCCGATCTTGTGCATGCTGTGCGGGACGCCCGTGGCGGACCGCCCTGACCTGCGTTTCCCCAGTAAGGATGCGGGCAGACGCAGGCCGGGCGGGGGTGCCGCCGATCACACCGGCGTCAACCGCCGGAAGGTTATCCACAGATCTTCTGAAGTTTTCCCCGGCTGTGGATAACCGTGTGGATGGCCTTGGGCAGGGCTTGCGCTACTTCCACTGGGTGGATACGCCGAAGCCCACCGCGATGAAGCCGAAGCCGCACACGATGTTCCAGTTGCCCATGGCCGCGATCGGCAGATCGCCCTCGGACACGTAGAACATCACGATCCACACCAACCCGATCAGGAACATCGCCAGCATCAGCGGCGCCACCCACCCGCGGCCTGAGCTCATCTTCAGGTTGGTGGTCTTCGCCGGCGGCGGCGTGAAGTCGTCCTTCTTGCGGATCCGTGACTTCGGCACGAGGAACTCTCCTGTCGATGCGCTGCTCCCCCGCCCCCGACCAGCGCGAGCGGGCGGTTCCCCCATCCGCGGGGAGGTACGAGATGTGTGCCGGGGCACGGACGCGGTGGGGAGCGGATTCCTTTTCCCGGGCGTCCGTTAGCGTAGTGCTTCCGCGGCGCCGTAAGGAGTAAGGGTACGTTGAGCAATTCCGCTGACTCCCCCGACCGCCCCACTCGTCCCCGTCTGCGGCCCGTGCGGTTTCTCACCCTCATTGTGTTCGCGCTCGCCGGACTGCTGTTCTGGCTGAGCTTCGACACCGCGCGGGGCACGAATCTGCGCTCGGACGACTCGATGCTGCGGCTGTCCGACCTCATCCAGGAACGCAGCCACAAAAACGGCTCCCAGGACGACCGCAACGCCACCCTGCGGCAGGATGTCGACGCCCTAGCGCGGCGCGACAACGGCCACTCCAAGGCCGAGGAAGCCAAGGTCAAGGGGCTGGAGAAGAGTGCGGGCACCAAGCCGGTGAAGGGCCAGGGCGTGACGGTCACCCTCACCGACGCCCCGCCGAACGCCGCCGCCAAAATCCCCGGCGTGCCCGAGCCGCAGCCCAACGACCTGGTCATCCACCAGCAGGACCTACAGGCCGTGGTGAACGCCCTGTGGCAGGGCGGCGCCAAGGGCATCAAGGTCATGGACCAGCGGCTGATCTCCACCAGCGCGGTGCGCTGTGTCGGCAACACCCTGATCCTCCAGGGCCGGGTCTACTCCCCGCCGTACAAGGTCACCGCCGTCGGCGACCGCGAGGCCCTCACCAACGCGCTGACAGCCTCCCCCGCCATCCAGAACTACCTCCAGTACGTGAACGCCTACGGCCTGGGCTGGAAAGTCGACCAGCACGAAGCGGTGACTCTTCCCGGCTACTCCGGCACAGTGGATCTCCACTACGCACAGCCTGTGAAGCCGTAGCCCGCACGCCGCGGGGCGGCGGGAGGGGCGGGGCAGGATGACGCTGCGGGGCCGGAGAACGGTGCGGTGGATCGTGCGGACGCTCAGCGAAATCTGCGTCACCGTCGGCGCACTGATCGTGCTGTTCGTGGTCTATGTCCTCTTCTGGACCGGCGTACGGGCCGACAACGCCATGGACGGCGAGATCGGCAAGCTCCAGGACCAGTGGTCCACGGGCTCCGTCACCGGCCCCGGCGGCAAGCAGCCCCCCGACCGGAAGCCGGCCCCCGGCAGCACGTCCGCACCGGCCGAGCCGCCCCGCCGCTACACACCGGGCGCTTCCTTCGCCGTCATGTACATCCCGCGCCTGGGCGCCGACTGGGCCAAGCCCGTGCTCGAAGGCACCGCGACCGATGTCCTCAAGCGCGGCCTCGGCCACTACGACCGCACCGCGCGCCTGGGCCAGACCGGCAACTTCTCCGTCGCCGGCCACCGCCGCACCTACGGCGACCCTTTCAAGGACTTCCCGCGGCTGCGCCCCGGCGACGCCGTGGTGCTGACCGACGGGACGACCTGGTTCACCTACCGCATCGACAACCGGCCCTATACGACGCTGCCCACCGACATCGGGGTGATCGACCCCGTACCGCGGAAATCCGGCTTCAACGGCCCCGGACGCTATCTCACGCTGACCACCTGCGAGCCGGAATGGGGCCACAGCCACCGGCTGATCGCCTGGGCACACCTGGATTCCACCCAACCCGCGGCGCAGGGAAGGCCATCGGCTTTGACCGGCTGACCCACCTGTGCCCGCCCTCGCCCCTTACTCTGGTGTCGCAATCGACATCGTCATCGGCATCGGCAAGGGGACAGCGACAGCATGTACGGCTGGATCTGGCGGCATCTGCCGGGCAACACGTGGGTGAAGGCGCTGATTTCACTGGTGCTCGCGCTGGCGGTCGTCTTCGTACTCTTCCAGTACGTCTTTCCGTGGGCGGAGCCCTTGCTCCCCTTCAATGACGTCACTGTCGACCAAGGGATGGCAGCCGTCCGATGACCGCACGGATTCTCGTCGTCGACAACTACGACAGCTTCGTCTTCAACCTCGTCCAGTACCTCTACCAGCTGGGTGCCGAATGTGAGGTGCTGCGCAACGACGAGGTCGCGCCGCGGCACGCTCAGGACGGCTTCGACGGAGTGCTGCTGTCGCCCGGTCCCGGCACTCCCGAGCAGGCCGGCGTCTGCGTCGACATGGTCCGGCACTGCGCGGAGACCGGCGTCCCGGTCTTCGGAGTGTGCCTGGGCATGCAGTCGATGGCGGTCGCGTACGGCGGTGTGGTGGACCGTGCGCCGGAGCTGCTGCACGGCAAGACCTCGTTCGTCACCCACGAAGGCGCCGGCGTCTTCTCCGGTCTGCCGTCCCCCTTCACCGCCACCCGCTATCACTCCCTGTCCGTCGAAACGGCCACCGTCCCCGACGAGCTGGTCGTCACCGCCTGGACGGTGTCCGAGGATGCCCCCGGCGGACGGATCGCCATGGGCCTGCGGCACCGCGAACTTCCGGTCGAGGGCGTGCAGTTCCACCCCGAATCGGTCCTGACGGAGTGGGGGCACCTGATGCTCGCCAACTGGCTCGTCGAGTGCGGCGACAAGGGGGCGGTGGAGCGCTCTACGGGGCTGGCCCCGGTGGTCGGCAAGGCCGGCACGTGACCGACCTACGCCCCGAGCGCGAAGGGAGATCCTACGAGCCGAACGACCCGCAGCAGTCGTACGCGCCGCAGGAGCCGCACGGACAGGATCCGCACGGGCACCCCGATGCGTTCGAGGCGGCAGTGGAGCAGCTCGACGACCCGTTGAACGATCCGCTGCCGGGTCAGGCGTCACCGGCGCCCGCGCCCGGTCCGTACGGGCAGCCGGGCCGGGGGCGACGGCGGGGCAAGGCGGCTCAGGAGGGCGGGGGACAGGGCTCTCCGTGGTTCCGCCCGCATCTGGAGCCGGAACGCCCGTCCCGGCCGGACCGCCCGTCGTACGGCGCCGAGACGGCCGCCTACGGCCAGGGATATGGCTCGGGCCATGACTCCCGCCCCGCGTCGACCGAGCCGATACCCCAGACCTATGCCGCGCCGGAGGCACCGGTACCGCCTGCCCCCGCGCCGTCCGTGCGTCCCGCTCCGGCCGCGGCAGCTGTCCCCACGCCGTGGCTGGACGACAACGAGACCATGGCGCTGCGTCAGGCCGAGGAGCCCGGCGGCGAGACCGTTTCACGTGAAACCGAGGACTCGGTTTCACGTGAAACCGAGACGTCGGATGCGGCGAACCCGGCCTCCGGAGGGAGAGCGGCCCGGCGGAAGGCCGCTCAGGAGGCCGCCAAACGGGGCGGCAGGCGCGGTCGCCACAGTGGCGCGGTCGCCACCGCAGAGGCTGCTGCGACCGCATCTGAAGCGGCGTCCGCCCCCATGTCCCGGCTGGAGGCCCGGCAGGCCGCGCGAGCCGCCAAGGACAGCCCCAGCCTGATTGCCAGCCGCGCGCTGGGCGAAGTGTTCATCACCCTCGGCGTGCTGATGCTGCTGTTCGTCACCTATCAGCTGTGGTGGACGAATGTGATGGCCGAGCAGGAGGCGGGCGGCGCCGCCAACACCCTTCAGCACGAGTGGGACAAGGGCGGCGGCGAGAAGAAGAATCTCGCGGACGGTGAGCGCTTCGGGATCATGTATATCCCCAAGCTGGATGTGAAGGCGCCGATAGCCGAGGGGATCGACAAGCACAGAGTGCTGGACCACGGCATGGTCGGGCACTACGACAAGAACAGCGGGATCAAGACGGCGATGCCCTGGGACAAGAAGGGCAACTTCGCGGTGGCGGCCCATCGCAACACTCACGGTGAGCCGTTCCGCTACGTCAACCGCCTCACCAAGGGCGACAAGATCGTTGTTGAGACCAAGAGCGCGTACTACACGTACGAGATGGAGAGCATCCTCCCGCAGACGTCTCCGAGCAACACCAGCGTGATCGGCCCCGTGCCGCCCGGTTCGGGATTCACCGGGCCCGGCCGCTACATCACCCTGACGACATGTACTCCGGAGTTCACCAGTACCTTCCGGATGATCGTCTGGGGCAAAATGGTCGACGAGCGGCCGCGGAGCAAGGGCAAACCGGATGCGCTCGCCGGCTGAGCCAACATAAGAGGGGTGCAACGCGGTGACCGCAACCGGAACCGACGAGGAGTGCGACCGGGCCGCGCCGCCAGCCAAGCCGCGCCGTGTGCGCAGGACCATCGCCGCCGTCATCAGCGTCATCGGCGAGCTGCTGATCACCGCCGGGCTGATCCTGGGCCTGTTCGTCGCCTACTCGCTCTGGTGGACCAACGTCCTCGCCGACCGCGAAGCGCACAAGCAGGGCGACCAGGTGCGTCAGCACTGGGCGGACAGCGGGCCCAAGGGGCCGGGGAAGCTGGACACCAAGGACGGCATCGGCTTCCTGCACGTACCGGTGATGAACAACGGCGAGGTACTGGTCGAGAAGGGCACCGACTCCGAGATCCTCAACGAGGGGGTGGCCGGTTACTACACCAAGCCGGTCAAGTCGGCGCTGCCCAAGGACAAGAAGGGCAACTTCACCCTCGCCGCGCACCGTGACGGCCACGGCGCGAAATTCCACCACATCGACAAGCTCAAGGACGGCGACCCGATCGTCTTCGAGACCAAGGACACCTGGTACGTCTACAAGGTCTTCGCGACGCTGCCCGAGACCTCGAAGTACAACGTGGACGTCCTCGACGACATCCCGAAGGAATCCGGCAAGCACAAGGCGGGCCGCTACATCACCCTGACGACCTGCACCCCGGTCTTCACCTCGAACTACCGCTACGTCGTCTGGGGCGAGCTGGAGCGCACCGAGAAGGTCGACGCGGACCGCACGCCGCCGAAGGAACTCCGCTAGCGCAGGTCCGGCGCGCGCCAGAGCCCCTCAGGGCCAGGACCTGAGGGGCTCTGGCGCGCCGGGCGGGGGCGGCCGGGGGTGTGGACCGTCGCACTGAACACACCGCGTAATGGCGGGGTGACCGCTGCCGGTGAAAGGAACCCCGAAGCGGCGAGATGCCACGGCGGTCGTTCGGCGCACGAGGGGCACGGTAAGGCGAGAGCCCCGGCCGCCTTGAAGGCTGCCGGGGCTCCGCGTCGCTTCCGTACGGGGACCGCTAGCCGTCGCCTCCGAACGGTCCGCCGATGAAGCCGCCGTTGCCATTGCCCCCGTTGCCGCCACCATCAACGGTCGTCAGCGTCACGGTGGTGGACTTGGGGTCCGACGGTGTGTTCGCCGGTGGATCCTGGGTGATCACGCGGGCGTTGTCGTCCTGCGAACTGCCGCCGGCGAGCTGGATGTTGGTGAACCCGGCCTGCTGGAGCGCCTGCTTCGCGTCCTTCAGGGTCTGGCCGACCACACCCGGGACCGGTGTCTGAGCCCCTGCCTTGCCGACCGTGAGAGTCACCGTGGAGCCGATCTTGGCTTGGGTGTTGCCAACGGGGCTCTGGTCGAGCACCTTGCCGACCTGGTTCGGGTCGGGGACTTCCTGCTCGCTCTTGCTGACCTTGAAGCCGTTGTCGGTCAGCTGCTTCTCGGCGGCCGCGAAGTCCTGGCCCTTGACGTCCGGGACGTTCCGCTTGGGGGACTCCTGGGCGATGGTCAGCGTGATCTCGGTGTTCTTGGTCGCCTCGCTCTGGCCCGGGGGGTCCTGGTCGATCACGGTGCCCGGCGTGCGGTCGGAGACCTTCTGGGTCTGCTTGACCTTGTCGAAGCCCTTGCGGCCGAGCTCGTCGGCCGCCTTCTGGAACGTGAGGCCCTTGACGTCCGGAACCGTGACCTTGGTGGCACCCGAGCACAGCGTGACGGTCACCGTCTCGTTCTTGTCGATCTCTCTGCCGGCTGCCGGCTCCTGGGAGGTGACCTGGCCCTTCTTGACGTTGTCGCAGGACTTGCGGCCGCCCTCGGCGACCTTGAAGGTGCCGTTCCGCCCGTAGGCCTTGGCTTCCTTGAGGGTCTTGCCGACGAGGTTGGGCACCGGAGTGGTGCCGCCGCCCTTGTTGTTGCCGCTGAACATCGCCTTGCCGATGAAGATCGCACCGACCAGGACGAGGACGGCGGCCAGCACCAGCAGGATCGTCGAGGTGTTGCTCTTCTTCTGGCCGCCACCACGGCGCCGGTCGCCGCGATCGTCGTAGCCGTAGCCCCCGTCGTCCGGGTTCATCGGCGGGAGCATGGAGGTCTGGCCGGCCGGGTCCTGCGGCCGCAGCATGGTGGTCGGCTGGTCCTGGTCGTAGCCCGCCGCGCCCATGGCGGAGGTCGCCGCGACCGGCTGGCCGTCCAGCGCCGCCTCGATGTCGGCCCGCATCTCGTCGGCCGACTGATAGCGGTAGTCCGGGTCCTTGACCAGCGCCTTGAGGACGATGGCGTCCATCTCCGGCGTGATCTCGGGGTCGAAGTTGCTCGGCTTCTGCGGCTCCTCGCGGACATGCTGATAGGCCACCGCGACCGGTGAGTCACCGACGAACGGCGGCCGCACGGTGAGCAGCTCGTAGAGCAGACAGCCGGTGGAGTACAGGTCGGAGCGGGCGTCGACCTGCTCACCCTTGGCCTGCTCGGGCGAGAGGTACTGCGCGGTGCCGATGACCGCCGCGGTCTGCGTCATCGTCATACCGGCGTCGCCCATCGCGCGGGCGATGCCGAAGTCCATGACCTTGACCTGGCCGGTGCGCGTCAGCATGACGTTGGCCGGCTTGATGTCGCGGTGGACGATGCCGGCCCGGTGGGAGTACTCCAGCGCCTGGAGGACACCGGTGGTCATCTCCAGCGACCGCTCGGGCAGCAGCTTTCTTCCGGAGTGCAGAAGCTCACGCAGCGTGGAGCCGTCGACGTACTCCATGACGATGTACGGGATCGAGACACCGTCGACGTAGTCCTCGCCGGTGTCGTAGACCGCGACGATCGACGGATGGTTCAGCGAGGCGGCCGACTGGGCCTCACGGCGGAACCGGGCCTGGAAGGACGGGTCACGGGCGAGGTCCACCCGCAGCGTCTTCACAGCTACGGTGCGGCCCAGGCGGGTGTCATGCGCGAGGTACACCTCGGCCATGCCACCGCGGCCGAGCACCGAGCCCAGCTCGTACCGGCCGCCGAGGCGACGCGGCTCTTCCATAAGCTTCTCCAGCCCTCTCCGTCAGTCCCGACCGCACCGGTGTGTGGTCCGGCGGTGTGCTGTCCGGGCATACCGTACCCGGCACGCCGTACCGGACCGGGCCGGAGCCGCAACCTGATACGTGACCGGTATTGGCATGACCCGAGTCACTTCTCGCCTTCGAGTACCGCCTGCATGACGCGCTTTGCGACCGGAGCGGCAAGCTTTCCGCCGGCGATGTCGTCGCGAAGCGTGTCGGATCCCTCAATGACGACGGCGACCGCGACGGGGGTGCCCTTGTCGGTCTTCGCGTAGGAGATGAACCAGGCGTACGGGTTGTCCTTGTTGTTCTCGCCGTGCTGCGCGGTACCGGTCTTGCCGCCGACGGTGACGCCGGGGATCTGGGCGTTGGTTCCCGTGCCCTCCTTGACCACGGTCTCCATGATGCTCTGGACCTTCTGGGCGTTCTCCGGGCTGAGCGGCTGGTCCATCTCCTGCGGCGTGTGCTGCTGCACGACGTTGAGGTTCGGCGCCACCAGCTTGTCGACCATGTACGGCTTCATCAGCTTGCCGCCGTTGGCGACCGCCGAGGCGACCATGGCCATCTGGAGCGGTGTGGCGCGGTTGGAGGCCTGCCCGATGCCCGCCATCGCGTTCTGCGGCCGGTTGTCCTTGGGGAAGATGCTCTCCGAGGCGCGGACCGGAGTGTTGATCCCCGGGTCGTTGAAGCCGAACTTCTCGGCCTCGGCCTTCATCTTCTTGTTGCCGAGGTCCGCGCTGATCTTGCCGAACACCGTGTTGCAGGACACCCGCAGCGCCTCACGCAACGTGGCGTTCTCGCAGGGGATGTTGCCCTCGTTCTTCAGCTCGATACCCGAGGTGTCGGGGAGTGTGTAGGGCAGCGGCGACCGGGTCTTGGAGTCGACGCCGTCGTAGAGCCCGTTCTCCAGCGCCGCCGAGGCCGTGACGACCTTGAACGTGGAGCCGGGCGGGTAGGTCTGGCGCAGCGCCCGGTTGAGCATCGGCTCATCGGGGTCGGCCTTCTTCTGCAGCGCGCTGTACGCCTCGGCGTCCTTGTTGCTCATCCCGGCGAAGGTGGACGGGTCGTACGACGGGGTGCTGGCCAGGGCCAGGATCGCGCCGGTCTCCGGGTTGATCGCGGCGACCGCGCCCTTCTGCGTGCCGAGGCCGTCGAAGGCGGCCTTCTGGGCCTTGGCGTCGAGGGTGGTCACCACGTTGCCGCCCTTCTGCTTGCTGCCGGTGAACATGTCGACCGTGCGGCTGAAGAAGAGCCTGTCGTCGGTGCCGCTGAGGATGCCGTCGTTGAGCTTCTCGAGCTGGTTGGCGTCGAAGGCCTGCGAGGCGTAGCCGGTGACCGGCGCCCACATCTTGCCGTTCTTGTACGTGCGCTTGTACTTGAAGTCGCCGCTGTCGGTGGTCGTGGAGCCGGTGATGGCCTTGCCGTCCACGATGATGTTGCCGCGCGGAGTGCTGTAGCGCTCGATGGCGACCCGGCGGTTGTGCGGGTCGTTCTTGAGGGCGTCACCCTGGACGAACTGCACCCAGTTGACGCGGACCAGCAGAGCGAGGACGAGCAGGCCGCAGAAGATCGCGACCCGGCGCAGGGGCTTGTTCACGGGCGGACCACCTGGGTCATCTCGGCGTCGGTGGACGGGGCAGGAGCCGGCGCCGGGCGGCGCGCGGTGTCGCTGATCCGGAGCAGGATGGCGACCAGTGCCCAGTTGGCGATCACGGACGAGCCACCCTGGGCGAGGAACGGCATCGTCATACCCGTCAGCGGGATCAGGCCCGTCACACCGCCGGCGACGACGAAGACCTGGAGCGCAAAGGCGCCGGACAGGCCGATCGCCAGCAGCTTGCCGAACGGGTCGCGGGCGGCCAGCGCCGTACGGATACCGCGCTCGATCAGCAGGCCGTACAGCAGCAGGATCGCCATCAGCCCGGCGAGCCCGACTTCCTCGCCCACCGTGGCGAGAATGTAGTCGCTCTTCGGCGCGATGCCGAGGATGAGCCGGGAGTAGCCCTGCCCCAGACCGGAGCCGAGGATGCCGCCGGAGCCGAAGGAGTACATCGCCTGGGCGGTTTCGGTGACACCGCCGTTGAGCAGCTCCAGCGGGTTGAGCCAGTTGTGGACACGCGTCTGGACGTGCGACTCGAACGTCGCCACCGCGACCGCGCCGCCGGCGCTGAGCAGCAGACCGAACACGATCCAGCTGGTCCGCTCGGTCGCGACGTACAGCATCACGACGAACAGGCCGAAGAACAGCAGCGAGGTACCCAGGTCGGTCTCGAAGACCAGGATCATCAGGCTCAGCGCCCAGATGACGAGGATCGGACCGAGGTCACGGCCGCGCGGGAGGTAGAGCCCCATGAAGCGGCGGCTGGCCAGCGCCAGCGCGTCCCGCTTCACCATCAGATAGCCGGCGAAGAAGATCGCGATGATGATCTTCGCGAACTCACCGGGCTGAAGCGAGCCGAGACCCGGGATCGTGATCCAGATCTTTGCGCCGTTCACACCGGGGAAGAACACCGGCGCGACCAGCAGCACCAGCGCGACCACCATCGAGATGTAGGTGTAGCGCTGGAGGACGCGGTGGTCCTTGAGGAAGATCAGGATGGCGAGGAAGAAGGCGACGCCGAGGGTCGACCACATCAACTGGTTGGGCGCCATCGCCTTGCCGAGCGAGGGCTCCTGGTCCAGCCGCCAGATGAAGATCAGACCCAGACCGTTGAGCAGGGTGCCGATGGGCAGCATCAGCGGGTCGGCGTACGGCGCCCACTTGCGGACGACGAGATGCGCGACGCCGGCCAGCAGGCCGAGGCCCAGGCTGTAGCCCAGTACGCCGGCCGGAACCGAACCGTCCTTCGCCAGACCGACGTTGACGTACGCGAACACCGGGATCAGCACCGCGAAGATGAGCATCGCCAGTTCGGTGTTGCGGCGGCTCGGGGCTCCGATGGTGCCGATGGTGGTGGTGTTGGTGGTGCTGCTCATAAGATCTACGGCCCCCTACGACCTCACTGCTGGGTGCTGCAATTTCTTTCCAGCTTCTGCTGCTCCTCGGAGGGGGCCTGGCTGGTGGTCGGTGTGGGTTTCGGAGTCACGGTCGCCGCCAGCGTGCCGGCCGTGCCGGCACCGCTCGCGTTGCCCGCCTTGCCGCCGGAACCGGAACTGGCGCTCGGCGAACCGGACGGAGAACCGGGCTTGGACGGCGAACCGGGCTTGGCCGGCGTGCCCGCCTGTCCCTTGCCCGGGTGGCGCGCCGCCTCGCGCTCGGCGGCCTCCCGCTGCTCCTTAGTACGGCAGGCATTGGCCTGTTGACTCAACTCGGTGACTTTTTCGCCCGCCTGCGTGCGGCTGTCGACCGCGATCGTCTCCTTGACCTGGTTGCGCTGGTACGGCGGCAGGTACTTGAGTTCGATCTCGGGGTGATCCTCGTCCACGCCGTTGAGCTTTATCCACGCGAGGTCCTGGCTGATGCCCCGGTAGAGCGCGATGTGGTTGTCCTTGGCACCGACGAAGTACTGGGTCTGCGTCCAGTTGTAGCCCGCGTAGCACCCGCCGCCTACGACGGCCAGCGCCAGCGCGATGAACAGCGACCGCTTGATCCACCTTCCGCGCCGGCGGGGCTTGACGAAGTCCTCGTCGATGAACGCGCCGAACGAACCCTGCGGCGGCCCGACGACGTCCTGGTCCCCGCTGCCGGGCGGCCCGAAGGCACCACCGGGACCGGACGGCGGCCCGCCCGCCCGGCCGAGTTCGGCGGCCCGGGCGGCGGGAGTCTGCATCGTGCTGGGGTCGCTGAGCTGGTTCTGGTTCTCCGCGACGGCGCCGACGATGACCGGGGTGTCGTTGAGCTGTCCCGCCATCGTTTCGTTGCCGTCCACGTCCAGGACGTCGGCGACGATGCAGGTGATGTTGTCGGGTCCGCCACCGCGCAGGGCGAGCTGGATCAGCTCCTGCACCGTCTCGTGCGGCCCGAGGTAGCTGGCGAGGGTCTCTTCCAGCGTCTGGTGGCTGACGACCCCGGACAGTCCGTCCGAGCAGATCAGATACCGGTCGCCGGCCCGCACCTCACGGATCGACAGATCGGGCTCGACATGATCGCCGCTGCCCAGCGCCCGCATCAGCAGCGACCGCTGCGGATGGGTGGTGGCTTCCTCTTCGGTGATCCGGCCCTCGTCGACCAGCCGCTGCACCCACGTGTGGTCCTGGGTGATCTGCGTCAGCACGCCGTCCCGCAGCAGGTACGCACGCGAGTCGCCGACGTGGACGAGGCCGAGCCGCTGTCCGGTCCACAGCAGGGCGGTCAGGGTCGTGCCCATGCCCTCCAGCTGGGGGTCCTCCTCGACCATCACCCGCAGCTGGTCGTTGGCGCGTGTGACGGCCGTGCCCAGCGAGGTGAGGAGGTCGGAGCCGGGGACGTCGTCGTCGAGCTGGACGAGTGTGGAGATCACCTCGGAGGAGGCGACCTCACCGGCGGCCTGGCCGCCCATGCCGTCGGCGATGGCGAGCAGTCGTGGTCCGGCATAGCCGGAGTCCTCGTTGCCCTCGCGGATCATGCCCTTGTGCGATCCGGCGGCGAAGCGCAGTGACAAGCTCATGTGCACCTCACCCGTCGGCTCGGGGTACAGCCGGTCTCGTCGAGCCACACTGCCCACCCTCCGGTCGGGAGCACGCCCGGGTCCGCCGAGTGGACCGTCGCGGCTCGCTCGCTCCGCTCGCTCATTGTCGTACTACTTCCGCAGCTCGATGACGGTCTTGCCGATGCGGATCGGGGCACCCAGCGGAATCGGTGTCGGGGTCGTCAGCCGGGTCCGGTCCAGATACGTGCCGTTGGTGGAACCGAGATCCTCGACGATCCACTGGCCGTCACGGTCCGGGTAGATCCTGGCATGCCTGCTGGACGCGTAGTCATCGTCCAGCACGATCGTGGAGTCGTGCGCACGGCCCAGAGAGATGGTCTGGCCCTGGAGGGCGACGGTGGTGCCGGTCAGCGAGCCCTCGGAGACCACCAGCTTGGTGGGTGCTCCGCGCCGCTGACGATTGTTGCCGCGGCCGCCTTCCTGGCGGCGCTGCTGCTGTTGCTGCGGTGGCGCAGCCTGACGCTGCGGACGCGCTTCTTGTCCGCCGCGCCGGGCGGCACCGCGTTGTGTGACACGCGTGCCGAACAGATCGCTGCGGATGACCTGAACGGCCACGATGACGAACAGCCACAGTACGGCGAGGAAACCCAACCGCATGACCGTGAGGGTCAGCTCTGACATTGCCCCCGCTTCACCCTTCGGCTTGCCGGTAAACGATGGTGGTACTGCCCACGACAATCCGCGAGCCGTCGCGGAGAGTAGCGCGAGTGGTGTGCTGCCCGTCTACCACGATGCCGTTCGTGGAACCCAGATCCTGGATCGTGGGGGGCGTTCCGACCCGGATCTCACAATGACGCCGGGAGACACCCGGGTCGTCGATCCGTACGTCAGCGTCGGTGCTGCGGCCCAGCACGAGCGTCGGGCGCGAGATCTGGTGGCGGTTGCCGTTGATCTCGATCCAGCGCCTGGTCTGCGCGGCGGGCTGCGGTCCTGCACCGGGCGGTGCCGTACGGGGTACGGGCTGCGCGCCGCCGGGAGGCGGGGACGAAGGCATGGGGGGCGGGCTCACGTGGCCGCCGCCGGGACGGCTGCCGCGGGGCGCCGCGGCGCTCCGGTCGGCCGCCGCCGGGGCGTCCTGGGACGAGCTGGAAGCGAGCGTGCGGCTGCGGACGCGGTACAGGCCGGTGTCGAGATCGTCGGCCTTCTCCAGATGGACCTTGATGGAGCCCATGAAGGTGTAGCGCTGCTGCTTCGCGTAGTCGCGGACCATGCTGGAGAGCTCGTCGCCGAGCTGCCCGCTGTAGGGGCTGAGCCGCTCGTAGTCGGGCGTGCTCAGCTCGACGATGAAGTCGTTGGGGACGACCGTGCGGTCGCGGTTCCAGATGGTGGCGTTGTTGTCGCACTCGCGCTGTAGCGCGCCGGCGATCTCAACGGGCTGCACCTCGGACTTGAACACCTTGGCGAAGGTGCCGTTGACGAGACCTTCGAGACGCTGCTCGAAACGCTTCAGTACTCCCACGGGGCACCTCCTTCCTCAGTCTTCGACGGGGTCGTCCTGATCGAGTCGTCCTGATACTGCTTACTGATCGTATCCACGCGTAGGGAAATCGGCTGGTTCCCCTTTCCCGCCTTGAGGACGAGTGTCGCCCCTCACAGGGTTGCCCGGTGCTTGCTTGCTCCTTGCCCACTGCTCGTGCACTGCGATCGTAGATGTGCCCCGCAGACAGTGTCCCGCAACCGCCGACCTCTCCCGCCGGGCGGGGCCGGAGTCGGGCATCGCGCGGTGCCGGACCTGGGCGGCCGGCACGAAGGCGGGCCGGGCGGCCCTGCTCCTGTGGCGGCTACCGCGAGTGTGAACCCTTTGGGCAGTGCTCGGCGAATGACCGAGGCACGGAGGGGTGCCGCCCGGGGCTGCCGCGGGGCGGGGACCGGCGAAAAGGCGTGTGAAGGCACCCCCGTCAGCGTGCTAATGTTCTGGATGTCGGCAGGCGCTCGCACAAGACCCGGACGAAACGGCCCGGATCAGGTGAGAGAATCAACCGGCAGCACCCATGCGCGGGTGGCGGAATAGGCAGACGCGCTGGATTCAGGTTCCAGTGCCCGAAAGGGCGTGGGGGTTCAACTCCCCCCTCGCGCACAGATGAGACCCCCGGTCTCCGGAGAAATCCGGAGACCGGGGGTCTTTCGTTGGGTTCGTCACGCTGTTGTGTATGTCACGGGCGCGGGGCGTCCGCGCGGGACGGCCCGCTCGGCCGGGACCACTTGAGGTCTACGTCACATGTGCGGCATCCGCCGCCCGCGCCGCGGTGCCGACCGCCTTCGTGGCCTCCGTCACGGCGGTACGGAAGGCGTGCACCCGGGCCGTCTCCCGTGCGGTGTGGTGGACCAGGCCCAGGACCGAGTCCGGCAGGCCGGTGACGGGGACGAAGGCGAGGTCGCGGCGGCCGTGGTAGTCGGCGGTGGGCCGGCACAGCAGCATGCCGCCGCGGCCGGCCGCGGCGAGGGTCAGGCCCTCCTGAAGGGTGCTGACGCCGGGGCCGGCGGGTATCGGGCGGCCCCGGGGGGTGGTGGCCGGGGCATGGGCCGCGCGCCAGTACGCGGGCGCGGGAGCGTCCGGGGAGATCAGCGCGACGGTGGCGAGCTCCTCGGCGTCGATCTCCGCGCGGGACGCCAGCGGGTGCCGTACGGAGACGGCGAGGGTCTGCTGCTGGGCGGAGAAGACCGGGCCGAGGGCGAGACCGGGCTCGGCCACCGGCAGCAGCGTGACCGCGACATCGACCGCTCCGCTGCGCAGCGCGCCGAAGGGATCGCAGAGCGGGATCTCGACGATCTCCGTGGCGCACCCCGGGTGGCGACGGTGGAAGAGGTCGATGGCCTGCATGATCCGGTCGTCCGCGGTGCCCTGGAAGCCGATCGTCAGGCGGCCCTCGATGCCGCGGGCGGCGCTGCGGGCGCTGTCCACGGTGGCGCGCAGTGCCTCGTAGGCGGGGCGCAGGGACGTACGGAACTGCTCACCGAGCGGGGTGAGGCGGACGCGGCGGCTGGTGCGGTCCACGAGCCGGGCGCCGATCCGGGATTCGAGGGCGCGCAGGAGCTGGCTGACGCGGCTCTGCGAGACGTACAGACGCTCACCGGTACGGCCGAAGTGCAGCTCCTCGGAGAGCACGAGAAAGCACTCCAGCTCGCGGAGTTCGAGGCCGGGGGCGCGGTGGCCGGCGGTCGTGGCGGGCGGGCCGCTCATGGGTGTCCTTCGGGGGCGTCGGTGGTGGATCGATGAGTCCTGCTCATAGAAGGGTGAGGAGTTGGCCGTTGTTCCCCCGGGGGCGCGGGCGTTGGCTGGGGGCATGACGGACATCGAGGGTGGCACGGCGGCACGGACGGCCGAAGCGGCGGCGAGAACAGGAGAGTTGGGGCGGAGGACGGGCGGGGGCTGGCCGGCGGTGGGGGCGCTGGCGGCCGCGACGTTCACGGTGGTGACGTCGGAGATGCTGCCGGTGGGGCTGTTGACGCCGATCGGCCGGGAACTGCGGGTCTCGGACGGGACGGCGGGGCTGACGCTGACGGTCACCGGGCTGGTCGCCGCGGTGGCGGCGCCGTTGGTGACGCTGCTGGTGGGGAGGCGGGACCGGCGGGTGGTGCTGGCCGTTCTGACGGGCGCGCTCGCGGTGGCGAATCTCCTCGCGGCGTATGCGCCGAATGTCGGGGTGCTGCTGGCGGCGCGGGTGCTGGTGGGGCTGGGGATGGGCGGGGTGTGGGCGATCGCGGCGGGGCTGGCGGTACGGCTGGTGCCCGCGCGGAGGGTGGCGGCGGCGACTTCGCTGGTCTTCAGTGGGGTGGCGGCGGCCTCGGTGCTGGGGGTGCCGGCCGGTGCCCTCGTGGGTGAACTGGGCGGCTGGCGCACGCCGTTCGTGGCGATGGCCGCGGTCTGCGGGGCGGTGGCCATCGCGCTGGCCGTACTGCTGCCGCCGCTGCCGGAGGCCACCGTGGTGCGGCTGAAGGGCGTGCTGGGACTGCTGGGCGACGCGCCTGTACGGACCGGGCTCCTGGTGGTGGCGTTCCTGGTCACGGGGCACTTCGCGGCGTACACGTATGTGCGGCCGGTGCTCGAGGAGGTGGCCGGCGCGGGGGCGGGGCAGATCAGCACGCTGCTGCTGGCCTTCGGCGTCGCGGGCCTGGCCGGGAACTTCGCGGCCGGTGCCGGGGCGGCGCGCTCGCCGCGGGCGGCGTTGCTGGTGCTCTGCGGGGTGCTCGCGGGGGCGGTGTTGCTGCTGCCGCTGCTGGGGCGTGGCGCGGGGGTGCCGGGCGCGGCGGCCCTGGTCGCGGTATGGGGGCTGGCCTACGGGGGCGTCTCGGTCAGTACCCAGAGCTGGCTGATGGCGGCCGCGCCGGCCGCGCGGGAGGCGGCGTCCGCCCTGTTCGTGGCGGTGTTCAACGGGGCCATCGCGCTGGGTGCGCTGGCCGGCGGGCGGGCCGCGGACGGCTGGGGCGTGGTCGGCGTGATGTGGCTGGGCGGTGCGCCCGCGGTGGGGGCGCTGGTGACGGTGGGGGTG